>DRFG01000108.1 GCA_011050655.1 Roseobacter sp. | reverse complement strand
GCGTAGGGATCGGTGGGGTCCTTGAACCGATGCAGGCAGGACCGACGATCATCGAAGACAATTGCTTTATTGGTGCGCGTTCTGAGGTCGTCGAAGGCTGTATCGTCCGTGAAGGTTCGGTATTAGGGATGGGTGTGTTTATCGGCCAGTCCACCAAGATTTTGGATCGTGAAACTGGTAAAGTCATGTATGGTGAAGTGCCTTCCGGTTCGGTCGTCGTGGCTGGATCAATGCCGTCAAAAAACGGTGTGCACCTATACTGCGCCGTGATTGTGAAGCGCGTGGACGAGAAAACCCGGTCAAAAACCTCTATTAATGAATTGTTGCGCGATTAAGTGGAACCATCTCACAGTTTAGTGAGTTGTCTTCGTGAAACTGAATTTATGGAGAATTTATATGACAGGTCTGGGGTGGTTCGCTGCGATTATCGTTGGCGGTTTAGCAGGATGGATTGCTGAGAAAATCATGAAGTCCGATATGGGGCTGATCATGAATATCGTTCTGGGTATCGTTGGCGCGATTGTTGCCAATTTTCTCCTGGTTGCGATTGTCGGATCTACATTTGGCGGCTGGATCGGCCAGCTTGTCGTTGGCATCATCGGCGCGTGCCTGTTGATTTGGCTGACACGTTTGGTCCGCGGTCGGACCTGACCCTTTTCAGGCGATCAAGAACAAGATAGGGCTGCTGCATCACAATGCGGCGGCCTTTTTTTATGTCTGATCAGAAAAAACCCAAGAAGCCCTCCCGTCAGCAGGTTTATACCTTGCTGGTAGAGATCGGGCGCAAAGAAGGCGACGGCCTTCCTGAAAAATCGACGGGCGCGGCGCTGATGTGCTTTGCTTCCGGCATAGACGAGGCCGAGGCGGTTCGTGAAACCGTAGCCATTCTTAAGCAAGCGGATACGAATCCGCTGGACGTCAGCGGATATGGAACCTTGGCCGAACGCGAAGCGGAAGGGCATGAAATCGACGATGACGAACGGGCGTTAATGGCGCGAGCATTAGAAGAAAATTCCGTAATTATTGCGCAGATGACACCGTTTTTTGATTGAATTACAGCGGGTTAGGCAGCTCGGTTTGCTGGCCCTGTATTTGTATCTTGTGGTACCATTCATGACCCTCAAACGGCATCGGGCCGACGAGTAAACTAACTGCCTATATAGTTTTTCTCGACCGCGGCCCTTGGCACTGCTGGCAATTCGCTACAAGTGTAGAGTAAATCGTTGAGAAACCTTATAGGACGCCGAGATGCCCGTTACCGATCCTGTGGAACTAACTGCCAAACTGGTAAGATGCCCTTCTGTGACCCCAGCAGACGCAGGGGCACTGGATATATTGCATGACCTCTTGGATGAGGCCGGGTTCGAATGCGCTTGGGCTGATCGGGGCGGTATCCGTAACTTGTTTGCCCGTTGGGGTAAAAAGGGTAACACCCGCAGCTTTGGTTTCAACGGCCATACTGATGTGGTGCCGATCGGCAATGAAGAAGATTGGTCGATGGCTCCTTTCGGAGCCGAGATCAAAGACGGGATAATGTATGGGCGCGGTACGACCGATATGAAATCGGGCGTTGCGGCATTTACTGCTGCTGCTGTTGACTTCGTACATGACACGCCGCCCGACGGGTCGATTGTATTGGCCATCACCGGGGATGAAGAAGCCGAAGGCATCGACGGGACGTTGGCTTTGCTTGATTATATGAAGAAATTGGGCGAACGGATGGATGTCTGCCTCGTAGGGGAACCGACCTGCCCGAACCGGATGGGTGAGATGATAAAGATCGGGCGACGCGGGTCGCTGAATGCCCATTTTCGCGTCATCGGCAAGCAGGGTCATGCGGCTTATCCTCATCGCGCGAACAACCCTCTTCCTGCGATGATGCGACTAATGGACAGGCTGGCGTCGCATAGTTTGGACGAGGGTACCGACCACTTTGACCCTTCAACGCTGGCCGTGGTGACAGTAGATACGGGCAACCCCGCCACAAATGTTATTCCCGCTACATGCCATGCCACAGTAAACATCCGCTTTAATGACACCCATTCGGGGGCCAGCCTGACAAAATGGCTGGAAGAGCAGGTTGCGCAGGTGCGTGATGCCTATGGCGTGAACATCGAATTGAAAGTGAAAATATCGGGCGAAAGCTTTATTACGCCACCCGGTGCCCTATCTGAACTGGTGTCGAACGCGGTGGCCTTTGAAACGGGTATAACCCCGGCGCTTTCAACCTCAGGGGGGACATCGGATGCCCGGTTCGTGAAAAACCACTGTCCTGTGGTTGAATTCGGTCTTGTCGGTCAATCTATGCACGCCGTTGATGAAAACGTTGATATTGCGCAAATACACCAGCTCAAGTCGATTTATACGCGCATTCTAAAGGACTATTTTGCATGAGCCTGCATATCTCAGTCACCGACGACCTTGCTAGCTGCCACCTGCTGCGCCGGATCGTTTTCATTGAAGAACAAGGCGTGTCGGAAGCAGATGAGTTGGACGGTCTAGACGATTGTGCCACGCATTTTCTGGCGACAGAAAACGAACTACCGATAGGTACCGCAAGAATGCGGATCAAGGGGGATACGGCAAAGGTCGGTCGTGTATGCGTAATAAAATCTCATCGTGGTACCGGGTTGGGTGCCGCGCTGATCCGTGCTGCCATAGAAGAAGCGCGTAAATTGCCGGGCGTAAGGCTGGCCAAGTTGGGGGCACAAACCCATGCCTTGGGCTTTTACGAAAAATTGGGTTTCGAGGCGCAGGGCCCGGTCTATGATGATGCCGGGATTGACCACCGCGATATGGTGCTGTCTCTTTGAGCCGAACATTGGTGGTTATGGTCAAGGAGCCACGCCCCGGTCGGGTTAAAACCCGACTTGGCCGCGATCTTGGCATGACCGCCGCCGCATGGTGGTTTCGCCTTCAAAGCCGCGCATTGCTGCGACGGGTGCAAGATCCACGCTGGCACCTTGTACTGGCGGTCGCCCCTGATCGTGCGGGAATGACAAGTCGTGTTTGGCCTGCGCATCTAACCCGGTGGCCGCAAGGGCGCGGAAACTTGGGAGACCGCATGGGCCGTATGCTACGTGGCGCGCCGCCAGGGCCAGTCTGCGTCATCGGAGCGGATATTCCGGGAATAACTGCGGCTCATATTGCCAATGCTTTTAACGCACTAAGGGCAAACGATGCGGTGTTCGGGCCTGCCCATGACGGTGGGTACTGGTTGATAGGTTTAAAGCGGTCGCGCCCTATACCGCCACGCCTGTTTGCGAATGTACGGTGGTCAACCGAACACGCTTTGGCCGACACGATTGCGACCCTGCAAAACCACCGCATCGCGCAGGTCGCGATGTTGAAAGACGTCGATACTATCGACGATTTGCCCATGACGAACCGGGGTGCGCGTGCTACCTGCTAGAATATGAGCAAAATACCTTCAAAGCCGGAAATCCTAGATTGGATCGCCAACAATCCCACCCTGACTGCCAAGCGCGAGATCGCCAAGGCTTTTGGGATCAAAGGCGCGGCTCGCATCGACCTGAAACGCGTCTTGAAAGAACTGGAAGCCGAAGGGCACCTGGAAAAGCGAAAACGCAGCTATCAGGACCCTGACCGTTTGCCGCCAGTATCCGTATTACAGGTCACTGGACCGGACAAAGACGGCGACCTTTTTGCCAAGCCGATGGAATGGCAAGGCGACGGCGTTGAGCCTAGAGTACTTCTTATTCCCCGAGCCTCTGACCCTGCGATGGGGGCCGGTGATCGCATCCTTGCACGGCTGACGCTGGTGCAGGACGAAGATTATCATTACGAGGCGCGGTTGATTCGGAGGATCGGCGCCAATCCGCAGCGTGTCTTGGGTATATTCCGTGCCACTACTGAAGGCGGGCGGATCGTCCCTATAGACAAGGGCGGCGATAAGGAATGGTCCGTCGCGTCCGATGCCACGCATGGTGCCAAAGACGGAGAGCTGGTCGAAGCTGAACAAGCTGGGCCCAAAGGCCGCATGGGTTTGCCGCGCGCCCGTATCGTGGAACGCTTGGGCGATCCTTCTGCACCCAAGGCCGTGTCGCTGATCGCTATCCACCAGCATGGAATTCCAGATGCGTTCCCTGACGACGTAATCGAACAGGCCGATGCTGCCAAGCCGATCGGGTTGCAAGGCCGCGAAGACCTGCGCGACATGCCGTTAATTACCATCGACCCCTCGGATGCGCGCGACCATGATGATGCGTGCTATGCCCATGCCGACGAAGACCCAAAGAACAAGGGCGGCCACGTGGTCTGGGTCGCGATTGCAGATGTTGCAGCTTATGTCACGCCCGGGTCGGCGCTCGACCGCGAAGCCCGCAAGCGCGGGAATTCAACATATTTTCCTGACCGCGTCGTACCAATGTTGCCAGACCGTTTGTCAGGTGATCTGTGTTCGCTTCACGAAGGCGTACCGCGTGCCTGTATCGCTGTGCGCATGGTGTTGGACGCGCAGGGAAAGAAAATCAGCCACAGCTTTTACCGAGGGCTGATGCGATCGCCTGCATCTTTGCACTACGAAGAGGTGCAAGACGCAATTGAGGGTCGCTCCAACGATCGCACAGGCCCACTGCTTGAGCCGGTTTTGAAGCCGCTTTATGCTGCGTACGCCGCGTTGAAGGATGCCCGCGCCGAGCGGCAACCTCTTGATCTGGACCTGCCCGAGCGGCGGATCGAGCTTGATCCGGATGGGACGGTGAAGTCGGTCAATTTCAAGGACCGGCTGGATGCTCATAAGCTGATTGAAGAGTTCATGGTGCTGGCGAATGTTGCCGCCGCCGAGACTTTGTTGGAAAAGAAAATACCGCTGCTGTTCCGGATTCACGAAGAACCTTCAGTTGCCAAGCTGGATGCGTTGCGCGAAACGGCGCAAGCAGCAGGGTACAATCTGGCCAAGGGGCAAGTTTTGCATACCAAACATCTGAACAAGTTGCTGAATGATGCGGCTGGTACGGATGACGCAGAGCTGATCAATATCTCGACGCTGCGGTCCATGACCCAAGCCTATTATGGACCTGCACATATCGGGCATTTCGGCCTTGCGTTGCGGTCCTACGCGCATTTTACGTCACCGATCCGTCGCTATGCGGATTTGATTGTGCATCGTGCTTTGATTTCCGCACATGGCTGGGGCAAAGATGGGTTAAGCCAACTGGACATCGAAGACATAGAACAGATTGGGGCTCATATCTCGGATACCGAACGTCGGTCAATGACCGCCGAACGTGATACAACAGACCGGTATCTGGCGTCCTATTTATCCGAACGCGTGGGCAACGAGTTTTCAGGCAGAATAAGCGGTATCGCGCGTTTCGGCGCTTTCGTGAAGCTGGATGAAACAGGTGCTGACGGGTTATTGCCGATGCGGTCGTTGGGACGCGAATATTTCCATTTCGACGCAGAAGCTGGCACATTGATGGGGTCGGACACGGGGCTGATGATTTCAGTTGGTCAGCGTGTAACGGTACGCCTGACCGAAGCAGTGCCTGTTACAGGTGGCATCGCGCTTGAGCTGCTAACACTCGAAGGTAAGGCGCTGCCGCAAGGCGGGCGGGGCGGGCGCGGTCCTGCCGGGCGTACGAACCCCAAACGTAAAGCAACCAAAGCCAAACGCAAGGATGATAAGATCAAGCGTAAGGTCAAGCGCGTCCGGCGGTAGGTCGCGCAGCATAGACATTATTCTTTCTGGGGTTTTCATTTGCCGTTAGGCTTTGCCCGAATACGGTAAGGGATAATGGTATGAAGTCGGTTCATGTAGGCGTTTTTGCGATAGTTGCGGCAGTAGTTGCCCCCGTAGTATTATTTGCAGAGCAAGCGGATCCTTTGGTCACCGCATCCGAGACGTCGGATACGGGTTTCCAGGAATGGCTGACGGCATTTCGTTCGCGCGCCTTGGCGGCGGGTATAGATGGCGTGACCTTTGACACCGCCATGCGTGACGTGAGATTTGATGCGAATGTTGTTCGCCGTGATCGCGATCAGTCTGAATTTACCAAGACCATTTGGGATTATCTGGCGACTGCGACTTCTGACGCCCGGATCGAAAATGGCAAGCGGGCGCTGGCCGGACAACGAGAAGCGCTTGAGCAGATCGAAAAAACCTACGGTGTCGAAAAAGAGATAGTCGTGGCGATCTGGGGGTTGGAAAGTGCATATGGTACATTTCGCGGTGACGATAATGTAATTTCATCGCTTGCATCGCTCGCTTACGAGGGAAGACGGCAGGATTTTTTTGAGGGTGAACTTATTGAGGCCCTGAAGATATTGCAGGCGGGGGACACGTCAGCTGCGCAAATGACCGGTAGTTGGGCCGGTGCCATGGGCCACACCCAATTCATGCCCTCGTCCTTTCAACTTCACGCTGTCGATTTCTCGGGGGATGCGAAGCGTGATATCTGGAGCGATGACCCCAGGGATGCCCTGGCGTCGACGGCTACATACCTAAAGCACTTTGGTTGGACCACTGGGCAGCCATGGGGTATCGAGGTGCAATTGCCCGACGGTTTTGACTATCTCTTGGGGGATCGTGAGGTGAAGAAAACCCCACAAGAATGGGCTGATTTGGGAGTTGTTGGCTTGAATGGGGAAGCGGTGCCGGTGAACGGCCCTGCATCAATTCTCTTGCCGGGTGGGGCCAAGGGTGCCGCCTTTATGATCTTTGATAACTTTGCAGTTCTAGAGAAATATAACTCTGCTGACGCTTATGTGATTGGCGTGGGTCACCTGAGCGATCGCTTGGAGGGAGGCAAGCCAATTCAACACAGCTGGCCTTTGGAAGATCGGGCTTTAAGCTTTGCCGAGCGGATGGAGCTGCAGACCCAGCTGACTGCTATGGGGTTCGACACTGTTAAGATCGACGGGAAAATCGGGCCCTTGACGATCAATGCTGTGCGGAAGTTTCAGATTTCGAAAGGTGTGGCACCCGATGGTTATGCTTCGGTAAGGTTGCTGGATCTGGTGCGTGAGGCGCGGTGAAGATTTTTACTGTCCAAGACCCTGAAGTGGGCCTTGGACATGCCTTCGGCGAGGATTTTTTCCAATTGGAAATTGATTTTAGCCGGGGGACATACCGCGCAGGCGTTCAGAGCGGCGACGCAGCAGTTCGACCACCGTAAGCAGGCAGATTGAAATGCCCACAAGAATAGTGGCTACAGCCAGGATGGTTGGGCTGATCTGTTCGCGCAAGCCAATGAACATTTGCCAGGGCAGGGTTTTTTGGCCGGCAGAACCTACGAAGAGAACCACGACGACTTCGTCAAATGAGGTAATGAACGCGAATAGACCGCCGGAAATGACCCCTGGCAAGATAAGCGGCATCTGCACGCGAAAGAAGGTTGTCACAGGATTGGCACCCATATTTGCCGCAGCGCGAGTCAATGACCGGTCAAAGCCCACCAATGTGGCCGTAACGGTGATGATCACAAAGGGGATCCCCAAAGCGGCGTGGGCCAGAACAACGCCAAGATAAGTGCCTTGAAGCCCGACCCGACTGTAAAAGAAATACATGCCAGCCGCTGAAATGATCAGGGGCACGATCATGGGCGAAATGAGGATTGCCATGATCGCCCGACGGAAGGGGACGTGCTGTTGGCTGAGACCGATGGCGGCCAATGTGCCAAAGCTGACCGAGAGCAAGGTTGCTGCCGGTGCGATTTTGACTGAGTTCCAGACCGCACCCTGCCAAGCGGAGCTGGTGAAGAAGTCGCGGTAGTGTTTCAGTGAATAGCCGTCTGGGTCAAAACTGAGCATTTTTGGAGTAAAGGTGAAGAAGTTCTCGGCGTTGAAGCTGAGCGGCATGACCACGAGAATAGGTGTGATCAGGAAGATAAGGATAGCCCCGCAGATCACCCGGAAGGTGAAATGCCACAAGACCTGTCCCGGGGTCAGATACGGGGCCACTTTCGCACGGTAACGACCCTCGTACAGCCAGAAGCTGAACCAACCGAAAAACCAGCCAAAGATCGCGCCGAGGACGAGGGCCGGAATACCACCGAGCAGTAGCCCCACAATTGCAAAGCCAATAACGGTGCCCCAACGGGCTATGGGTTCGTTCTTTATCAGTTGGGTGAGAACGAAGGCGAGCACACCCGCGATAACAGCACCGATTATGATACCTAAAAGACCACTGCCTTGGGATGTGCCGACAAACAGACCGGCAAAGGCACCGGCGGCCGCAGCGGTGGGAACGTAAAAGCCAACCGGCTTGCGGGAGATGGGTGTGAGCGCGACCATGTCTTTAGCCTCCCAATTTCACGTTATCAATGCCGACGATCTTGTCATAGGCATAGTAGAGACCCAGAACGACGGCGAGCAGGATCGCCCCAAGAGCTGCCGCAAGCCCCCAATTCAATGAGCTGGAGATGTGGTATGCGATGCGGTTCGAGATGAAAGTACCTGTCGTGCCGCCGACAATCTCGGGCGTGATATAATAACCAATCGACAGAATGAACACGAGGATCGACCCCGCGCCGATGCCGGGCACGGATTGCGGGAAATATACCCGCCAGAAAGCGGTCCAATTGGTAGCCCCCAGCGATTTGGCCGCCCGCAGATAACTTGGCGGAATCGTTTGCATGACCGAATAAAGCGGCAGTATCATGAAGGGGAGCAGGATATGCGTCATTGCGATGATTGTGCCGGTCTGGTTGTTGATCAGTGCCAGGCGACTATCATCGGCGACGATACCCAGCCACACCAGCGTATCATTCACCACGCCTTGCTGTTGCAGCATGACTTTCCATGCCGATGTACGGACCAAGAGCGATGTCCAGAATGGCAGCAATACAAGTATCATCAGTAGATTGGCCGTACGCGCAGGCAAATTTGCCAGGATCCAGCCGACTGGATATCCCAACAGGATACAGCTGATTGTAATGACCGAGGACATAAACAAGGTCCGCATAAACAGTGTGTAGTAGATGCGCTGATTTTCAGGCCGTAACTCTGGTCCATCTTCCGACTTTTGCATGTCAACCGCGTTCAGAAAGTATCCATTGGTAAATCGCGGGCTATAGGCGCGGATGGTATCCCAGATGGGCATCTTTACCCAATCTTTGTCGATATCACCAAAAGCCACCTTGTAATCCACGGTTTCAAAACTGGCAGCGGCGGTTTTCGCCTCGGATAGTTCTGCGGCACCTGGGCCAGTATATGTGTCAATCCGGGCGGCGTTCGCACCCGTCAAATCATCATAAAAGGAGGAGTAGATAAGCTCCCACGGGTCTTTCTTGTAAAGGTTACTGTTTTTTTCGTTTTGCGTGAAATCAGCGAAAATTTTATAGAATGCTGCTGTTTCCGGTAAAATTTCGGCTATATCTGCACGTAGCTCGAAAGGGGGCTGGGCTTGCCCCGAAGATTTCTTCCAGCTTTTGATTTCGGCCAACCATGCGTCGGAGCCAAGAATGTCATTCCAGTTTTCGCCTTTTTTCCAGAAAGCATTCATGTCCTCGAACTGATCTTGATAAACTTCGCCAATATCGCCGACGCCACGACCGGATTTGCGGAATAGCGACGATGCGCCGGTAAGTTCGTAGTTCAGGCGTGATCCGAGCCGAGTGTGCAGCTTCCGCTCTTGGGCGATGAAGATGTCTTGGTAAAGCGCTTTGAAGACTGGGGCATCTGGAATACTGCCACTTTCGCTGTCCCAAGTTTCAAGTATCGCAGTCGTGCGCGGAAGCGTATCTTGAACGATCTCGTTTTCGACCGATCGGAAAAGCATGTCGGCGATCGGGGCGATGAAGGTTATCAAAATGAAGATCAGAAGGGGCGCGATCAGAAGCAGAGCGCTCATCTTTTGGCGTCGCAGCGCGCGTCGGAGGCTACGCTTGAGCGGCGTGCCATCGGCCGCCAGCACTGGGCCTGATTTTTCGCCTGGAGTATTCGTTGCGTCGACTGTGTCGCTCATATCGTCCCCATGGGATTAGGTCGTTGTGGAAATCTGGAAAGGGAGTGCACAAAAGGAGGGAAGGGGCCTGTGTGGCCCCTTCCTAGTGGTTTAGCGGTTTATTGTGCCAACCAAGCTTGGAATTTCGCGTCGATATCGTCGCGATAATCTGCCCAGAACTCGTAGTTATACAAGAATGTGTTCGTTGCATTCTTTGGGTCTGTGGGCATGTGTGGTGCCATGTCGATGCCAAGATCAGCGTGCTTGCCAACCATAGGAGCCGAGGACAAACGTGCAGGACCATAGCTGATGTACTGCGACTGATCCGCCAGACGCTGGGTGTCTGTGGCGAATTTTACGAAGTCTTTTACGCGTGCCAAGCGATCTGCTGGCAGGCCAGCTGGAATGATCCAACCGTCAAGGTCAAACACCTGAGCGTCCCAAAGCATCGCAACAGGTTGCTTTTGCTCTTCAATTACGCTGAAAAGACGACCGTTATAGGTGGAGCCCATGACGACTTCGCCGTCAGCCAGAAGCTGAGGTGTGTCGGCACCGGCAGACCACCAAATTACGTTGTCCTTGATGGTGTCGAGCTTGGCCAAGGCCTTTTCCTGACCTTCAGGTGTCGCTAGAACGTCATAGACTTCGTCCTTTGCAACGCCGTCACACAGCAATGCCCATTCCATGTTGTTGATCGGGCGCTTTTCCAACGCGCGCTTGCCTGGGTAGGCTTCCAGATCAAATACGTCGCAGATCTTGGTCGGAGGCGTGTCGCCGACCATATCAGTCCGGTATCCGAATGTGGTGGAATAAACGATCTGCGGAATGAAGCAGTCGCTGACCAGAAGATCGCCGAAATCTTCGGAGGCAGGCGTTCCGTCAGGTGCGTCTGCCAGCATTTCGTCGGCATCGATTTCCATCGCCAAGCCTTCGTCGCACAGACGAATCGCATCGGCTGCTACGACGTCAACCAGATCCCAGGTGATGTTGCCCGCTTCGTTCATCGCACGCAGCTTGGCAACCGCTTCGTTCGAGCTTTCGTCCCACACGCCGGTCACACCAGGGTTGTTCTCTAGGTAAGGCTGAAGATAGGCTTTGTCTTGGCTGGCCTGGTATGCGCCACCCCAGGAAACGAGCGTCATCTCATTCGCCATATTACCGTGAGCGTCGGCAAATGCGAACGTACCTGCGCCGATAAGTGCTGACGTCGCTAGAAGTGTTGTGGTAAATTTCATACAGTAGTCTCCCAATTATATGCCCGTGTGGGTCTTGAGTATGTGATATCGGGCTTAATCACAGCCTCGTGCTATACCGCCGATCATTGGGCGGCGAGTCCGTAGCCTGACGCCTAGGCGTCCAGCGCACGGCAATCTTCTGCAAGCCAGCCGATTTCTATCTGCTGACCTGGCTGCAAGCGTACCTGATCAGGTGCGTTACGTGTCTTGATAATAAAGTTGTCCGTACCGGCGACCCGCAGGCGAGTGCGGAATATGTCGCCCATATAAACAAATTCAAGCACTTCGGCCTTAAGGGTATGTGCCCCTTCAGGCATCCTGTCCTTGTTGAATTCAACCCGCTCTGGTCGGATCGAAACACGAGTGCGTTCTCCGGCCTGTGTCACGTTGATCGGCTTTGCCTCGATCAAGCCGCCGCCGTCCAGTTGCACAAGGCATGTGCCACCTTTGATCTCTTTCACCACACCTTCCAAGGTGTTGTTTTCGCCGATGAATTGAGCAACAAAACTGTTTTCCGGTTCTTCGTAAAGCTGATCTGGCGGGGCGAGTTGTTGAATTCGACCATTTTCAAATACGGCCACCCGATCTGACATGGTCAGCGCTTCGGTTTGGTCGTGGGTGACGTATACCACCGTGATCCCCAATTCGTGGGCGAGGTGAGTAATTTCAAATTGCAAGGTTTCGCGCAGTTGCTTGTCAAGCGCACCAAGCGGTTCGTCCATCAACACCAGTTCGGGTTCGAAAACCAACGCACGGGCCAAGGCGACGCGTTGCTGTTGCCCCCCAGATAGCTGCGCAGGGCGGCGACCACCGAAATCGCCCATCTGGACGCGGTCTAGCGCAATCTTGACCTTCTCTTCGCGAACGGACTTGCCAATCTTGCGAACCTCGAGTGGAAAGGCGAGATTTTCTGCAACGGTCATATGCGGGAAAAGAGCATAGTTTTGAAACACCATGCCAATGCCGCGTTTGTGTGGCGGAATATTGTTGATCGACTTGCCATCAAGACGGATGTCGCCGTGTGTGGCGGTTTCAAACCCCGCAAGCATCATTAGGCAGGTAGTTTTGCCTGATCCCGATGGGCCTAACATTGTGAGAAATTCGCCCTTGGGCATAGACAGGTTCAGGTCCTTGACGACAAGATTTTCACCGTCATAGCTTTTTTGCACGCGTTCGAATTCGACAAACGCATTTGTAGCTGAAGTATCTGCCAAAAGTTGGCTCCCCGTTAGTTGTGACGTTATTGCGCCCTCATTGACCCAAAGTTAAAGCGGGGTGGCTTATTGTTTGCAACCAATTAACGACAGTTTTGGGCAGAACGCGCCAATTGCGGGAAGAAAAGCGGTATTTGCTAAATATTCAGTTTATTCGCCCGCTATCTAAGCAGTATCAGTTTCGCTATTCCATTGCTCGTTGCCGAAAGCTGAAGCACTCTGGACTAAATTATCTTAGGACAACCATAATGCCTGCATTAGATTTGCCGTTTTCCTCGTCAGAATATGACCGCCGACTGGATCTGGTTCGTACCGAAATGGCCGAACGTGGGTTGGACGCGCTTTTTGTCACCGACCCAAGCAACCAAGCCTGGTTGACGGGGTATGACGGCTGGTCGTTTTACGTGCACCAAGGGGTGATCGTGCTCCCCGATGCGGACCCGATATGGTGGGGGCGCAATCAAGACACCAACGGAGCTTTGCGCACTGCCTGGATGACCGACGATTCGATTCGCGGCTATGCCGATGGCTTTGTACAGGCTATCGACAAGCACCCCATGCAAGATCTGGCTGTTCATCTGGCGGCTGCCGGGGTCGAAGCTGGTCGTATCGGCGTGGAAATGGATAACTATTATTATTCTGCTAAGGCTCATGCTGCGCTTGTCGCGGGTTTGCCAAAGGCCCAGTTCGTCGATGCAACCGCGCTAGTGAACTGGAAGCGCGCGGTAAAGTCGGAACCCGAGCTGGCGTTTATGCGTAAGGCGGCGCTCATTTCCGAAAAAATCGTGGACGGCCTGCTTGAAAGGGTGGAGCCTGGTGTTCCCAAGAATGAGATCGTCGCAGAGATATACCGCGACGCGATTCGCGGCGTTGACGGAGCATGGGGCGATTATCCGGCGATCGTGCCCTTGCTGCCATCAGGGTCCGACGCGGCCGCGCCGCACCTAACTTGGGATGGTCGGCCTTTCGCCACGGGCGAGGCGACGTTTTTTGAAATATCCGGGTGTTATCGCCGTTATCACGCGCCATTTTGCCGAACGCTGTTTCTGGGCACACCGCCCGACTTTCTAAAACGCGCCGAAGCGGCTTTGGTCGAAGGGCTGGAGGCGGGGCTGGAGATAGCTCGCGCTGGAAACCGTGCGTGCGACGTTGCCAATGCACTAGCCGCGCCATTGGAGAAGGCCGGCATCGAAAGAGGCGCACGCTGTGGGTATCCGATCGGCCTCAGCTATCCACCAGATTGGGGCGAACGTACAATTTCTCTCCGCGCAGAGGATAAAACCGTGCTTGAACCGAACATGACATTTCACTTTATGCCCGGTCTTTGGATGAAGGATTGGGGTATCGAGATCACGGAGAGCATTCGGATCAGAGAAGACGGAGCCGCCGAGACATTCTGCAATCGACCACGCAAAATGTTTGTTAAATGACACTACAGGCGACCGTTGATCTTCTGGAAAGGCTGATCGCCTATCCGACCGTGTCCACCGATAGCAACCTAGAGCTGATCCTCGACCTTTCGGGGCGCCTGCAATCGCTGGGCGCCCGGACGCATATCTTTGGCGACGAGACAGGAACAAAAGCGACGCTTTTCGGTTCGCTGGGGCCGGACGAGCCCGGTGGAATTTTGTTGTCGGGGCATTCGGATGTGGTTCCGGTAACTGATCAGGACTGGGCAAGCGACCCGTTTGAGATGCGTCAAGCCGACGGGCGGCTTTACGGGCGCGGTGCCTGCGACATGAAGGGGTTCATCGCCGCATGTATCGTAATGGCGGAAAGATATGCTGCGATGCCGCTCAAGCGACCTGTGCATTTTGCCTTTACCTATGACGAAGAAACCGGATGCTTGGGTGCACAGGCATTGATACCGGAACTGAACAGACTGGGTATCAAACCCGATATCGCGATCATCGGCGAGCCCACCGAGATGCGCGTTATCGAAGGCCACAAGGGGTGCTGCGAATATACGACACGCTTTGAGGGGCTCGAAGGGCACGGGTCTTCGCCTGACCTAGGGGTGAACGCGGCGGAATACGCGGTACGATATGTGTCACGGCTGATGGAGCTGCGCGGAGATTTGTGCGCGCGTACGCCCAACGGCAGCCGGTTCGACCCGCCCTATACCACGATCAATATCGGTCGGGTTCACGGAGGCCACGCGCATAATGTCATCGTTGGCAAAGCCGAAGTGGATTGGGAATTCCGGCCAGTTCAAGATAGCGATATGCGCTTCGTCAAATCAACGATGGAGGCGTTTGTGACGGATGAGCTGTTGCCTCAGATGCGAGCCGTCTATCCACAGGCTGATATCACTATGGAAACCGTCGGCGAAGTGCCCGGCCTAGAGCCGATGACCGAGAACGCGGCACGTGACTTGATGGCCACGCTGCTTGGTGCAAATTCTGCCGGCGTGGTACCGTTTGGCACCGAAGCAGGCTTGTTTCAACAAATGGGTATGGATGTGATCCTTTGCGGGCCCGGGTCGATTGCGCAGGCCCATAAGCCGGATGAATTCGTCAGCCTTGATCAGCTTGAACTGTGCTTGAATATGTTGGAAAGGCTGGGCGACAGGTTGGTATAGCGGCAGGATCAGAGACCGCGCCGCACGCGCTTAGCCCAATGGCGTTTCATGATCATGTGCATGATCTTCCGCCGCTTTGAGAAGATCACCCTCTTTGAGCGCTTTATAAGTTTCATCCAAAGCCTTGGTCGCGCGGGTCATGAATACCTTGATCTCTTCAGGGGTAATAACCAAGGGTGGAGAGATGATCATCCGGTCGCCCACGTGACGCATCACTAAATTATTGGCAAAACACCGTTCACGGCACATGTATCCTACGACACCCGCATCGCCCGCGAACTTTGAACGGGTTTCCTTGCGGGGTGACAGCGGCAAGGACGCCATCAAGCCCGCAACGTTTGCGGTGCCCACCAGTGGGTGTTCAGTCAGCTTTGACAGGCCTTCTTTTAATGCCGGTCCCGCCACGTTGTTGACGTGATCCAAAATGTTCTCGTCTTGAATGATGCGAAGATTTTCCAGCGCGACGGCTGCACATACCGGGTGACCTGAATAGGTGTAGCCATGATTGAATTCGCCGCTATTGATCACCTGGGCGATTTCGTCACATACGATGGACCCGCCGATAGGCTGGTACCCGGAACTCAGGCCCTTAGCGATGGTCATGATATGAGGGGTTATGCCAACAGTTTGCGAGCCGAACCAGTTGCCAGTCCGCCCGAACCCGCAAATGACTTCGTCAGCGATTATCAGTACATCGTACTTATCGCAAATCCGTTGGATCTCGGGCCAGTACGTGCTGGGTGGTATGATAACGCCACCGGCACCCTGAATGGGTTCTCCAATGAATGCGGCAACCTTGTCGGCCCCAAGTTCGAGAATTTTCGCCTCAAGCTCTTGTGCACGAGACAGGCCGAATTCCTCGGGTGTCTGATCACCACCTTCGGCCCACCAGTCGGGTTGATTAATGTGGTGAATTCCAGGGATCGGCATGCCCCCCTGTTCGTGCATATAGGCCATCCCACCCAACGACCCTGACCCCATTGAAGACCCGTGATAGGCATTTTTGCGGCTGATAAAATGGGATTTTTCGGGTTTGCCCTTCATCGCCCAATAGGTGCGAACCATTCGAATATTTGTGTCATTCGCCTCGGAACCCGACCCGGCGAAGAAGACATGGTTCAGGTCGCCGGGGGCGAGGCTGGCGATCTCCTTGGCCAAGGAGATCGCAGGCACATGCGTTGTCATGAAAAAGGTGTTGTAATAGTTAAGCTCCAACATCTGCCGTGCCGCGACGTCGGCCATCTCTTGTCGTCCATACCCGATATTGACGCACCACAGCCCGGCCATGCCATCAAGAATTTGGTTGCCTTCGCTATCGGTCAGATACACACCCTTCCCCCCTGTAATGATGCGCGCCCCTTTTTGGGCCAACTCATCATTTGTAGTGAACGGATGCATATGGTGGGCGGCGTCCAGTGCTTGAAGCTCGGCTGTAGGCATGTGGTTGGTAATATGGGACATGGAGGAGCACCTAGAATTACTGTTAACTGTGTTAAGGCTAGAATATGATCAAATTATGTAGAGTCAATCGAATCGCGTCTGTTCCGTCATCCTTCGGACGCTGTGTTTCGCCTTAAAGCGACGTCTGTATCTGACGCATGCCCTGCGCTACGTCTTCTACCATGGCTGTCGCCGCCGCCGCAGCATCGTTCGCCCCAAATGCGGCAAGCAAGTCGGCGTGTTTATCAGGCAGGTTCAAGGTACCAAAGCGTCCGCACACCACGCGTAGTGAGGGGCCAAATAACAGCCAAAGCCGATCAACGCTTTCGGCCATTATAGGCGCATCGGCGCATCGGTATACCTCGTTGTGGAACCGGTAATTTTGCGTGAGGTAGTCACCAATATTACCCCTGGAAATGGCATCGTTCAATGCAGTGTCAATCTGAATCAGCTTTGCAAGATCCGTGGGCGTCATCCGTATTGCAGCGCGTCGTGCAAGCTCTCCTTCAAGGTGTTGGCGCATAAAGCCCATCTCTTTGACGCCTGCCCGTGTGAGGACAGGAACCGACACTCGCCGGTTGCCCTGATGAACCAACGCACCCTCTGCTATCAACCGGCGCAGAGCTTCGCGGACAGGCGTCATCCCGGCACTGAGGGTGGCAGCGAGGCCCTGTATCGTGACGGGTTGGCCGGGTGCTAGATCGCCGAACAATATGCAGGCGCGCAAGCGTTCATAGACATGTTGGTGTGCCGGTACCTTTGGGGAAATATCAGGGGCTATCTGAGAGCTAAGGGTGGTGTCATTAAGGGTCATCGCATCTGCCCAAATTGTGTACAGCGAAGATTGCATGCGCAGCATACGCATGCCTATTTTTATAAATCATCTTGTCGCAAGACGCAAAACTTGATCAAATTAGTTAAAGGCTTGGACCAACCGAGCCTATCGCAAGGGAGTTTACAATGAAATATGGTTTGCTTGGCGGCATCGCCACAATTGCATTGATCGGCACCACCGCTATCGGTGAAGAGGTGCGCGTCTATAATTGGTCTGATTATATTGATGAAGAATTGCTGCAAAAATTTGAAGATGAAACAGGTTACGATCTGATCTATGACGTATTCGACAGCAACGAAGTTCTTGAGACCAAGATGCTGGCGGGTGGCTCGGGGTATGACGTTGTGGTCCCTTCAGGGACATTCTTACAACGACAAATCTCCGCCGGTGCGTTTCAAAAGCTTGATAAATCAAAGCTACCTAACATTAAGAACATGTGGGATGTGATAGACGCACGTATTGCTAAATATGACCCCGGTAATGAGTACGCGATTAACTATATGTGGGGGACAACCGGCCTTGGTGTGAACATCAACAAAGTCAAAGAAGTTCTGGGTGATGACGCACCGGTTGATTCTCTGGCACTGATTTTTGATCCCGCAAACATGGAAAAGCTTGCGAAATGCGGTGTGCAATTTCTGGACGCTCCGGTCGAGATGATCCCCGCAGCGTTAAAGTATATTGGCGAAGACCCGGACGCACAGGATGTTGAAGCGATACAGAAAACCGAGCCCGTCTTGGCTGCGGTGGCCCCGTTCGTTCAGAAGTTTCACAGTTCGGAGTATATCAATGCTTTGGCGAATGGAGACATATGCGTAGCCTTCGGTTGGTCCGGCGACATCTTGCAGGCGCGAGATCGGGCGGCTGAAGCGAACAATGGTGTGGAAATCGAATACCATGCCCCCAAAGAGGGGGCCTTGATGTGGTTCGACAATATGGCAATTCCGATTGATGCGCCAAATCCGGAGGGGGCGCATAAGTTTCTCAATTTCATCATGGATGCGCAGAACATGGCAGCGGCTTCCAACTATGTCTATTATGCTAATGGCAACAAGGCGAGCCAGGAATTTCTGGTCGAGGACGTAATCGGGGATTCTGCGATCTACCCTGACGCGGCGACCTTGGAGAATCTCTATACAACATCGCCTTATCCACCCAAAATTCAACGTGTGGTTACACGCCTTTGGACCAAGGTGAAGTCGGGAACTTAACGCGACATAAAATTTGGTGGGGCACCCTTGCCCCATCCCTTTCTCTTCCCTTGCCCGTTCTGGGCTGTGTAAAGGATTACCCCCAAAGTGAGCCAAACCAATTTTTCCCCTTGGGACGACCCGAATGGTAAGCCACTGATAAGATTTGATAATGTTACTAAGAAGTTTGGTGAATTTGTCGCGATTGATGATTTGACATTGGATATCTATGAGCGAGAGTTTTTTGCGCTGCTGGGTCCCTCTGGCTGTGGCAAAACCACGATGATGCGTATGCTGGCCGGGTTCGAAGATCCGACGTCCGGAAAAATGGAACTGGCTGGCAAGAACATCGCTGGCATTCCGCCCAACAAGCGCGCAGTGAACATGATGTTTCAGTCTTACGCTTTGTTTCCGCATCTTACCGTTTGGGATAACATAGCGTTCGGATTAAGGCGCGGTGGGGCATCTAAACAGCAAATAGAAAAGCGTGTTGAAGAGATGCTGACACTGACGCGTATGACTAAATTTGCACGGCGCAAACCGCATCAGATATCGGGCGGTCAGCGCCAAAGGGTAGCTTTGGCGCGCTCATTGGCCAAAGCGCCGAAATTGTTGCTGTTGGACGAACCATTGGGTGCGCTGGACAAAAAATTGCGCCAGGACACACAGTTCGAACTTATGGATATCCAAGAGAGTACGGGCACAACTTTTGTGATTGTGACGCATGATCAAGAAGAAGCTATGACTGTCGCCAGCCGCGTCGCGGTGATGGACGAGGGGCGTATCATTCAGGTGGCGACGCCGGACAGAATATACGAAGCTCCTAATTCAGTGTACGTCGCGGACTTTATTGGTGACGTCAACATCATTGAAGGCACAGTTAAACCTGCTGGCGAAGACCTTTATTATATCGACTGGAACCCAAATCAGGCCCCGCTATTGGCGGCTTCCGAGCGCCCGTTCAGCGATGGGCAAACCGCCCACCTTGCCATTCGGCCCGAGAAGATCACGATATCGGCTGAGCAGCCAGTAGAGGCCAAGAACACGGCAAAAGGCTCTGTATTGGATATCGCGTATCTGGGAAATCTAAGCACCTATTATGTTCAGCTTGATGGTGGGCAAGTCGTTAAAGCGCAAACTGCCAATACCCGCCGCTTGTCACGCCGTTCGATTACATGGGAAGACAAAGTCTGGATCTCTTGGAGCGCTACCGCTGGCGTGTTGTTAGACCGATGAATATCCGCCGTTTTATCCTTATCGCGGTGCCATATGCGTGGTTATTGGCGCTTTTCTTCATTCCTTTCTTCATCGTTTTCAAAATTTCGTTGTCCGACTTGGCGTTGGCGATCCCCCCGTACTCTCCGACCGTTAAGGATGGCATCTTTAATATGCTATCTGCGTTTGATTTCGAGAATTTTACCTTTCTCGCGTCCGATGATCTGTATTGGAAGGCGTATCTAAGCAGTCTGAAGATTGCATTGATTTCGACGATATTTGCTGTGATCGTAGGTTATCCGATGGCATACGGCATGGCCCGCGCACCCGACGAGTGGCGACCAACACTTATGATGCTGGTGATTTTACCCTTCTGGACGAGCTTTTTGATCCGGGTCTATGCATGGGTGGGCATCCTTAGCAATGAAGGTCTTCTGAACCAATTGCTATTGTGGCTAGGCTTGATCGACGCCCCTTTGACCATCATGAACACGACAACCGCAGTATATATCGGAATTGTTTACACCTATCTACCATTCATGATTCTGCCGATTTATGCGGCTCTGGATCGTTTGGATGAATCTCTTATAGAGGCGGCCGAGGATCTGGGCTGCTCGCGTACCAAAGCCTTTTGGCTTGTTACCGTCCCGCTATCTAGAAATGGGATTATTGCAGGCTGTTTCTTGGTATTTATTCCCGCGTTGGGCGAATTCGTTATTCCTTCGCTTCTTGGGGGATCCGGCACGCTGATGATCGGAAAGGTCTTGTTTGAGGAGTTCTTTAACAACCGGGATTGGCCGGTCGCTAGCGCAGTTGCGGTGGTATTGTTGCTGATCTTGATCGTCCCGATCACTTTGTTTCAACGCAACCAGCAGCGCCAAGCAGAGGCAGACACATGAGACGTGCTAGTTGGTTCAACATCACGTCACTAACCTTAGGGTTCGCGTTTTTGTATCTGCCGATGGTGCTGTTGGTGTTCTACAGTTTTAATAGCTCAAAATTGGTAACCGTCTGGGCTGGTTTCTCGACGAAATGGTACGGGGAACTGATACGAAACGAAGCGTTTTTAGATGCGGCGGTGGTGACATTGAAGGTCGCAGTGATCTCATCGACATTGGCGACAATTTTGGGAACAATGGCTGCTTATGTTCTGGTTCGCGGCGGAAAATTTATGGGCCGGACACTGTTTTCAGGCATGGTCTATGCACCATTGGTGATGCCTGAAGTCATCACAGGCCTGTCGCTATTATTGCTTTTCATCGGCATTGGGCTGGACCGCGGCGTGTTGACTATCGTACTTGCACACACAACGTTTTCAATGTGTTACGTGTCCGTTGTGGTATCTTCGCGTCTGGTCACTTTTGACCGCTCGCTCGAGGAAGCGGCGCTTGATCTGGGCTGTTCCCCTTTTGATGCGTTCAGGTTGGTCACTTTGCCGATCATCGCGCCCGCTGTAATCTCAGGGTGGTTGCTCGCCTTTACGCTTTCCTTGGATGACTTGGTTATCGCGTCCTTCACCACAGGCCCTTCGTCTACCACGCTGCCCATCAAGATTTGGAGCGCGGTCAGATTGGGTGTGTCACCTGAGATAAACGCATTATCCACCATAATGATCGGGGTGGTTACCGTCGGTGTAATTGCAGCGTCGTTAATTTCGAAACACAGGACGGTGAAGGCGCAGCACGATTTGCAAGCGGCAGAACGCGGGACCTCGTGAAGCATATCTTTGGCAGTTTCGCCTATGGGGACGAGCCACGCTTGAACTGCTGGTGGGACCAAACCTGTGAAATCCCGACGCGCCCAATCCTTACCGGGAGCCAAAGCTGTGACGTCGCAATTATCGGCGGGGGTTTCACTGGGATATCTGCTGCGCTTCATCTTGCTAAATCCGGCGTCAAAGTCGTGGTGTTAGAAAACCGCTACGTCGGATGGGGGGCTTCGGGTAGAAATGGCGGTTTCTGTTGTTTAGGCGGCGGGCGGCTAGACGATACGGCACTGGATAAAAAGTTTGGGCGCGTTGATCATTTGGCATTCCGTTCGGCCGAGATGGCAGCGATTAATTTGGTTGATGAGCTGGTAAAACGGCATGATATCGCCGTTGATCGACATTCGTCCGGAGAGACTGAGCTAGCGCACCGCCCACGTGACATGGATTACTTGCGTAGACGAGTTGCCGTGATCAAGGAAGACTATGGGCTCGACGCGACGCTAGTTGAAAAACATGAGTTGGCTGCTCAGGGAATAAGTGGCCCTTTCCATGGAGCATTGACAGTTCCGGCGGGGTTTGCGTTGAACCCGCTTAAATATCTAACAGGGCTTGCAGAGGCCGCCGAAGCAGCCGGCGCGATAATCTATCAACAAACGGGCGCACGTCGGATCACACAGACAGGCGACGCACATCAAATTGACACGTCAAGCGGCACTTTGACCGCCGATAAGATCATCTTGGCGACAAACGGTTATTCTTCCGAAGATCTATCCTCAGACCTTTCCGGGCGCTACATGCCTGCGCAGTCTAGCGTAATCGTGACGCGCCCATTATCGGACAACGAACTTGCACAAGCTGGGTGGACGAGCAGCCAGATGGTCTATGACACCCGCAATCTTTTACATTATTTCCGGCTGATGCCAGACCGGCGCATGTTATTTGGGATGCGCGGCGGGTTGATGACCGGGGCTAGGGCTGAAGCGCGTGCCCTGATGCGTGTCCGACGTGATTTCGAAATGATTTTTCCACAGTGGAAACGGGTTGAGACCCCCTATGGGTGGTCCGGTATGGTTTGTTTGGCACGCAATCAAATGCCGTTCGTAGGGAAGTTGTCCCAATCAGGAAAAATTTATGCAAGCCTTTGTTATCATGGGAACGGCGTTGCAATGGGAAGCTATTGTGGGGCGCTTGTCGCAGATCTGGTGCAGGGCAGGCCCACACAGAAACCATTTCCAGAAAGCATGAAGGGTCCGTTCGTGAAATTTGAGTTGGGTCGGTTAAGACGTATGTTGATGCCGTTTGTATACCTTGGTTTTGCAGTCGCGGATCGTTAAGTGTGAGAATGAAGCACCTAGCTTGGCATAGGTTACGCTAATATTTATTTAGGAATAATATCCGATGAAGATTGCAATGATTGGCACCGGTTATGTCGGCTTGGTCTCTGGTGTCTGTTTTTCAGATTTCGGCCACGACGTGGTTTGTGTGGACAAAGACCCACAGAAGATCGAACAGCTAAAACAAGGCATTGTGCCAATTTACGAACCGGGCCTCGAAGAGCTGATGGCAAAGAATGTCAACGCTGGCCGACTTTCGTTCACCGGCGATCTTGGTAAGGCTGTTGATGGTGCCGACGCGATTTTTATCGCAGTAGGGACGCCGACGCGGCGCGGCGACGGACATGCCGATCTTACGTATGTTATGGCGGCGGCTGAAGAAATAGCTAATGCAGTAACAGGTTATACGGTTATCGTAACCAAATCGACGGTTCCTGTCGGGACAAATCGGCAGGTCAAACAGGTCGTTGCCAAAGCCAACCCGTCAGCCGATTTCGACGTAGCATCAAACCCCGAATTTCTGCGCGAAGGGGCAGCGATTGATGATTTCATGCGCCCTGATCGCGTCGTTGTAGGTGTGCAAAATGAACGCGCGGCGGATGTAATGAAAGATATCTACCGCCCGCTATCTCTGCGTGAATTTCCGATCATGTCGACGGACTTGGAAAGCGCTGAAATGATAAAATATGCCGCCAATGCTTTTCTGGCTACCAAGATCACATTTATTAACGAGATCGCAGCGCTGTGTGAACGCACAGGTGCTGACGTTAAGATGGTGTCGAAGGGGATGGGCTTGGACAACCGCATTGGATCGAAATTCCTTCATGCTGGTCCGGGGTACGGTGGCAGTTGCTTTCCAAAAGACACTCGAGCGTTGGCCCGTATGGGGCAGGACCATTCCGTGCCGATGCAACTGACCGAGACTGTGATCAAAGTGAATGACGAGGTTAAGCGCCGGATGATCGACAAGGTCGTCGACATATGCGGCGGCTCAGTGAATGGAAAAACTATCGCGGTTTTGGGCGTGACTTTTAAACCGAATACCGACGACATGCGCGACGCGCCCAGCCTGACTATCGTGCCCTCCCTCGTTGGTAACGGCGCTAAAATTCGCGTGGTAGACCCTCAGGGGAAACGTGAAGGTGAGGCGTTGTTGCCGGGCGTTTCATGGTTTGAAGATGCATATAAGGCAGTACAGAATGCGGACGCGTTGGTTATTCTGACGGAATGGAACGAGTTCCGCGCCCTTGACCTAAAGCGCATGGCGAAACGGATGGCATCGCCGGCTATGGCCGACCTCCGCAATATCTACAGCCCGAAAGATGCTAAACGCGCAGGATTTTCGGCCTATGTTTCCATTGGCCGTGATGGATTTGGCACCTAGGCATAGTGCCAACTATCCTCGGTGGGTGGTGCCTCGGGCTTTGGCCAAGGCCATCTGGCGCTGCCTTTCGCGAAAGCGGTTCTTGTCATCCTCCGAGGTCTCATTGACGCACTGGTGACAGCTTACGCCGGCTTCGTACCCCTCGCGTTCAGCGTCAGTCGGCAAAATCGGCCTGCGGCAACCATGGCACAGCACATGGGGGCCTTCTTTCAATCCGTGGCTGACGCTGACACGGTTATCGAATACAAAGCAGTCGCCTTTCCAACTGCTGTTTTCCTGTGGGATTTCTTCAAGATACTTAAGGATTCCACCCTTGAGGTGGAACACGTCCTCGATGCCTTGGCCAATCAGATAATTCGTAGACTTCTCGCAGCGAATGCCGCCGGTGCAGAACATTGCGATCTTTTTGTTGTGAAACCGACCCTTGTTCGCTTCCCACCACGCAGGGAATTCGCCAAAGCTTTGTGTTTGGGGGTCTATGGCCCCATCGAACGAGCCAATCGAGACTTCATAATCATTGCGGGTGTCGATGACCGCGACATCGTCACGACCGATCAGATCATTCCAGTCCGCGGGGTCAATATAGTGTCCGACCCGGGCCAAAGGATCGACGTCTGGCTGCCCCATAGTTACGATCTCACGCTTCAGGCGAACCTTCATCTTGCTAAACAAAGGCTCTGTGGCGGTGCTTTCCTTCCACTCCAGATCGGAACAGCCGGGAAGCGAACGAATATGCGCAATGACGGCGTCAACGCCTTTTCGCGGGCCAGCGATGGTGCCATTGATGCCTTCGCCCGCGATCAGCAAAGTGCCTTTTACCGCGTGTTCGTTACACAGCGCCAACAAAGGTTTGCGCAGGCTGTCAGGGTCGGAAAAGCGACTAAAGTGGTAAAGAGCGGCTATTGTGTACATGGGCGCTCAGATACGCTTTAGCTTGGTTCCAGACAAGGGGGGCTTTGCTTGCTATTTCCCGGTGGTGTAAATGGCGCAAGGCCTGCGTAACAGGAGAGCAGCATGACCCATGCTTTGATCGTTATTGATGTACAGAACGACTTTTGCCCCGGCGGGGCTTTGGCGGTTCCCGAAGGTGACGCCATTATCGCCGATATCAACAGTTTGATGCAACGAGCCGAGGCGGTGGTTTTAACACAGGACTGGCACCCGCCTGGCCATTCTTCCTTTGCATCCTCACATGTAGACAAAGCCCCGTACAGCATGATTGAAATGGCTTATGGACCGCAGGTATTATGGCCTGACCACTGCATTCAAGGCAGCAACGGAGCGGCATTTCACCCCGACCTTGACCAATCCTGCGCCGATATCATCCTTCGCAAAGGGTATAATCCGGCCATCGACAGTTATTCGGCTTTTTTTGAAAATGATCACACTACACCGACCGGGCTCGAGGGTTATCTAAGATCAAGAGATATCACCCGTGTGACCATTGTCGGTCTAGCACTGGATTTTTGTGTGAATTTTTCAGCCCTGGATGCGGCCAGGCTCGGCTTTGACGTGAAGGTGCGCCAGGATTTATGCCGCGCGATTAACCTGGAAGGTTCGCGCGATGCTGCGGTGGCAGCTATGATGTCCGCAGGGGTCGATCTTAGCTAATGTGGTGACAGATATTTAGGAGAAGGTTTTGACGGCAATAGGCCTCAATTTGCTTGCTCCCTCATTT
>DRFG01000107.1 GCA_011050655.1 Roseobacter sp. | reverse complement strand
TGTTCTTGCAACAAAAGCTTAACCCGGCACCCGCTGATCCTACCCAGCAGATGATCTTTGCGTGGATGCCTTGGGTATTTATGTTCATGCTCGGTGGTTTCGCATCGGGTTTGGTGGTGTACTGGATCGCGAACAACACGATCACGTTTACCCAGCAATACCTGATCATGCGCAGCCAAGGCTATAAACCCGACATTTTGGGAAATATCAAAGGCGGGCTCAGGTTTGGTCGGAAATCCGACCCTAAGAAATGATTTCGGTTACCCAGCTATTTCGCCACCCGCTCAAAAGTCACGGGCGCGAGGAGCTGGGGGAAGTCTTTCTCACGGCCGGCCAACCCGTGCCGTGGGATCGTGTTTGGGCTATTGCCCACGACCGATCAAAAGCAGATGGCACAAAATGGGTGGCTTGCGCCAACTTTAGCATCGGTTCCAAAGCACCAGCCTTGATGGCTATAAACGCCCGCTGGGATGAAACAGCGCAAATATTGACCCTATCCCACCCTGGACGCCCGGATCTGGCCTTCAATCCTGATAGGGATCAAGATATATTTCTGAAGTGGGTACGCCCGCTGGTTCCGGAAAATCGCGCGCTTCCCGCCCGCATACTAAGGCTTTCCGGGCGCGGCTTTACTGACACCCCCTACCCTTCGGTGAGCCTGTGCAACATGGCGTCGCACCGGACGGTGGCAGCCAAAGCTGGCGCTTCTTTGTCTGTGCAGCGATGGCGCGGCAATATATGGTTTGACGCCGAACACCCTTGGACCGAGTTCGATTGGCTGGGTAAAGACGTGGCGATCGGCGGAGCTGTACTGCGCGTTAGGGAACGAATCGTTCGATGCCGCGCGACCATGGCCAGCCCAAAGACCGGCGAGCGTGATATTGATACGCTCAAAATATTGAATACATGGGATCATCAGGATTTTGGTGTATATGCCGAGGTTATTCAGTCAGGCCCCGTGGCAATTAATGATCCTGTAGAGGTACTTTAAACAATGCAAATTCAATTCAGCATCGCAGAAGAGCCTGACAAAATAACCGCCGAAAAAGGCCGTATGCTTTTCGCTGGCGACACCGAATTCGTCAAAGGTGTCGTCGCTATGGATGGCCTGCCTCCTGCCGACCGCATGGAGGTCTGCTTTGCTGGGCGCTCTAACGTTGGAAAGTCGACGTTAATCAATGCTTTGACGGGGATGAAAGCGCTAGCCCGCGCGTCCAACACCCCCGGACGTACTCAGGAAATCAACTATTTCACAGCTGGAACCGAACATTATCTGGTCGATCTACCAGGCTATGGGTACGCAAATGCGCCGTTGCCTATCGTCGAGAAATGGCAAAAACTGCTAAAACAATATCTTTCGGGTCGCCAAACCCTACGCCGCGCCTTTGTTCTGATAGACGCACGCCATGGCGTTAAAAAAGTCGACGATGAAATCATGTCGTTGCTCGACAGCTCGGCTGTGACGTTTCAATGCGTGCTAACTAAATCGGACAAGGTAAAAGAATCTGAACGATCCAAGGTGCTTGATCAAGTGCGTGGAGCGTTAACCAAGCACCCGGCAGCCTTTCCTGAAATTGTGGTGACATCTTCGGAAAAGGGCTGGGGCATTCCCACACTCCGTGCCATTATCGCCACGCTGGAATAGACTTCTCTGGCGTTTCACCGAGGCAAAGAATGAGAAAACAAGACATGAATCGCGACTGGATCGCCACCGCCCGCACGTTAAGCCAGGCTTTGCCTTATTTGCAGCGCTATGCTGATGCCACGGTCGTGATCAAGCTGGGTGGTCATGCCATGGGTAGCGATGACGCGATGGAAGAATTTGCCCGCGATGTCGCCTTGATGCGTCAGGTCGGTGTAAACCCTGTCATTGTTCACGGCGGCGGGCCGATGATTAACGACATGCTCAAGCGGTTGGACATCAAGTCTGAATTTATAAACGGCAAACGCGTGACCGATCAGGCCACCATGGAAGTCGTCGAGATGGTTCTTTCCGGCTTGGTCAATGCGCGCATAGTCCAAGCCATCACCGCGCAGGGCGGGCGCTGTGTGGGCGTGTCAGGAAAAGATAGCGGCCTTATAATCTGCGATCAGGAAGACCCTGAGCTTGGCCTTGTCGGCGCTCCTACTGAGGTAAATCCCAGGTTGCTGCGGGATCTTGCAGACAAGGGCATCATCCCGGTTATCGCGCCTCTTGGTATGGGCCGAAATGGCGAAACGTTCAACATCAACGGTGACACCGCGGCGGGTGCCATTGCAGCTGCGCTAAAGGCCGACCGTCTGCTGCTATTGACCGATGTAGCCGGGGTGAAAAACGCCGAAGGAGAGGTATTGACCGAGCTAACCGCAGCACAGATCCGCGAGATGGTGGCGAACGGAGCAATTTCCGGTGGCATGATACCAAAGACCCAGACAGCCCTGGACGCGATCGACGGAGGCGTACGTGCCGCCGTTATTCTTGATGGCCGCGCCCCGAACGCTTGTCTGCTGGAGCTTTTTACCGAACACGGCGCAGGCAGTATCATCCGAGCACAATGACCTGCTTCACCTATGATGATCTACGATCCGAAGCCTCATTAAGAAGTCTAACTTTGCTTGGCGGGTTCCACCCCGACGATAATGAGGTCGGGTTAGTAAACTGTCGAACCTTGTTAATGTTGGGGCCGGACGAGCATCGTTTCTGGCCTCAATTCATCCGCTCCAAAGAATATCTCGATGGTCGCTCCGATCCCGTAGATCGTTGGTCGGCTCGCGTCATCGGTGATCTGGCTACAATCATCGGTGCCCAAGCTTTGTATCCGTTTGGTACCGCCCCCTATCTACCGTTCTACCAATGGGCGCTGCGCACGCAGAGCATCCACGTATCGCCTGTCAGACTGCTTGTGAACCAAGGCCAAGGTCTCTTTATCTCGTTTCGTGGTGCACTTGCGTTGCCGGGCAGAATCAATCTTCCCGCCGCTATTCCATCACCTTGTACCGAGTGTGAGGCGAAACCCTGCCTTGTTGCCTGCCCCGTGGGGGCCATGGGCGACCATGACTACAGCGACCCTAACTGTCGTGCTTACGCCAGCTCCCCTGAAGGGCAAGGGTGTCTTGAGCATGGGTGCGCTGTTCGACGGGCGTGCCCTGCCAGCTCAAACGCTGGACGACGATCTGCGCACTCCGCCTATCACATGAGCGAGTTTTTGAGGACCCGACCATGAAGCGCCTTATCCTGATGCGGCACGCCAAATCTGATTGGTCCAGTGCGGGTACATCCGACCATGACCGGGTTCTGAACGGTCGCGGAAAGCAAAACGCGGTCTCTTTGGGAAAATGGTTGATCCAAAGGTCTTTGATGCCCGATGCGGCGTTGTGTTCTACCGCCACACGCGCACGGCAAACCCTAAATTTACTGCATCTGCCAAAATCAACCAAAGTTACATTTAGCCGCGACCTGTACCTCGCCAACGCTGAAACATTATTGACCGGGCTACATGCGGCCAATGCCGATATTATTATGATAGTCGCACACAACCCCGGCATCGGCGTGCTCGCCCAAGAGATCCTGACCCCCGGGTCCGGTTCAAGCGCGCTATCCCACTATCCTACCGGCGCGACGATGGTGGCGACGTTTAACGTTTCAACTTGGGAAGACGTGACTTGGGGCTCAGGTCAGATGACAGACTTTGTCGTGCCACGTGAATTACCTCTGCGGGAATGAAAAAGACGGGGTGTGTCCCCCGCCCTATATTTTTAATGACCCAGAATTTGGCTCAGGAACAACTTCGTTCTTGGGCTTTGTGGATTGTTAAAGAACTCTTCCGGCTCGTTCTGCTCAACAATCTGGCCCTCGTCCATAAAGATAACGCGGTTTGCCACCTGACGGGCAAAGCCCATTTCGTGAGTTACACACAACATTGTCATGCCTTCCTCGGCAAGCTCCACCATCGTGTCCAGAACCTCTTTGATCATTTCAGGGTCAAGCGCCGACGTAGGTTCGTCGAACAGCATAATACGGGGCCGCATGCAGAGACTGCGTGCGATCGCAACGCGTTGCTGTTGCCCGCCCGAAAGTTGGCCGGGATACTTGCTGGCCTGATCCGGAATTTTCACCTTTTCCAGGAAATGCATCGCAATTTCTTCGGCTTCCCTTTTTGGGGTTTTGCGGACCCAGATCGGGGCCAAAGTACAGTTTTCAAGGATCGTCAGATGGGGAAACAGGTTGAAGTGTTGAAAACACATCCCGACCTCTGACCGAATTTTGTCGATATTCTTAACATCTGAAGACAACACGGTACCGTCGACTTCTATGCGACCCTTCTGGTGTTCTTCCAACGCATTGATGCAGCGGATCAGCGTAGATTTACCGGACCCCGAAGGTCCTGCGATAACGATCCGTTCACCGCGATACACGGTCAAGTCGATGTCGCGCAGCACGTGGAAGGTACCGTACCACTTGTTCATGTTCTCAATGCTGATTGCGACTTCGTTAGAGACGTTCAGCGCTTGGGATAGTTCAGCCATGATTACAGCCTTTCGTTAATGGTGGTCGGTCTGGAGTTGACGTTCCAGCCATTGTGAATATTGCGAGATGCCATAGCAGACGACAAAGAACAGCAAGGCAGCAAAGCCCCACAGCTCCCAGTAAACGCCGTTCCAATCGGTGGACGCGAGGATCGGCCCGCGGATCATCCCGACCAGGTCGAACATCGAAATGATCGACACCAGCGTTGTATCCTTGAACAGACCCACCGCGACGTTGACGATGCCCGGGATCGATATTTTCAGCGCCTGAGGCAGGATAATCAACCGCATGGCCTGAGCGTAATCGAGGCCAAGGCTGTCTGCTGCTTCATATTGCCCACGTGGTAACGCAGCCAACCCTCCGCGTATCACTTCGGCAATATAGGCCGAAGCGAACATGGTAATCATGATGATCACACGCAAGATAAGGTCAAAGTTTGTGCCCGGTGGTAAGAAGTACGCTAGGACGACGTTTGCAACGAACAGCAAGGTAATCAAAGGTACCCCACGGATGAATTCGATGAAAACAACGCAGATTAACCTGATGATCGGCAGGTTCGATTGACGCCCCAAGGCCAACACGATGCCGAGAGGTAGCGAAAGCGAAACGCAGATAACCCCGAGGATCATGTTGAGCATAAAGCCCCCCATATTCCGCGAGGCGACTTCTTCTAATGCTAGGACGTCAGTAAGGTTAGACGTCATTAATCCGGCGACGAACCAAACGACGACACCGACGGCAATACCGCCGAACAGGCCGCCCGCAAAGCTGGACTTTACCAATCTGCTGTAGACGACATAACCAATTGCAAAGCTTAACAATGCTGCCAGTGGTACCAATATCGATCCGCCCCAAATCAGCCAGAACGCTAGGAAGGGGTAAAGCACCGTAACAATCAGCAACTGGCGCGGAACCGATCCAAATAGCACCGGTGCCGCCGCGACAAACAGCAATATAAACGCCATTGTTGGACGCCAGTACCCGTCCTGAGGATAGGCGATCCCAAATAGCAACTGGTTCCAGCGGTCGGTCAGAACCGAGAAACAACCGCCTTGGGCACCGTCCAGCACCTCACGACATTCCCGAATGTTCCCAGTGTTCCAAACACCGCCCAACAACCAGGGCAGGAAGCCGGACAAAATGACGAATATCACATACAGCGCGACAAGCGTCAGGATCGTGTAGGGGATTGAAGAAAATAGGCTTTGGTGGACCCATTTGACGGGGCCCTTCGCTGTCGCCGGCGGTTCAACCTGCGGCAGCATGGATTCTCTGACATAAGGGACGGAGGCGGCGTGTGTATCGGACATCTTACCGTTCCTTCAAGCTGACAGAATTGTTGTAAACGTTCATGATCGCAGAAATCGACAACGAGATCGTGAGATAAAACAGCATCAGCAAAAGCACGCATTCAATGGCTCGACCAGTCTGGTTCAAGGTTATCCCCCCCAGCGTCGCCGTGATGTCGGCATAACCCACTGCGATAGCAAGCGACGAGTTTTTGGTGATGTTGAGATATTGCGAAATCAGTGGCGGAATAATTACCCGCAAGGCCTGTGGCAGTACCACTAGGTTCATAATGCGCTTGGGTCGCAGACCCAGCGATGCGGCTGCTTCGGTCTGACCTTTTGAAACCGCCTGAATACCCGCACGTACGTTCTCTGCGATGAAGGCACCTGTATAGACGGACAGCGCTAGCCAAAGCGCGATTAAGGGGGCACCAATTTGCAGGCCGCCCTGGAAGTTGAAACCTTTGAGTGCGGGGTAGTCCAACCCTACAGGGCTGCCCATCACGAAGAAGACCAAGATGGTCGGAACAAGCAGGATAGCTAACGTGGGCCAACCCGTGGGGAGCAATTTACCAGTGCGAAACAGTAGACTGACCGCATATTTGCGATAAATGATAGCAGCGATGATGGATAAAACGAAGGTCGCGACAACGATCATCGACCCAGGGCCCCAGACTGGTGCGGGAATGTAAATGCCCCGGTTGGTAAAGGCAAACGCATCGAGCAGCATGCTCGACGTCGCGTTGTCACCTCGGAATGCATTTGGGGCGGGTAAAACAGCCGTCATCAGCGTGTAGATCATCAAGATCCAGATCAGCACGGGGATGTTGCGGAAAATTTCAACGTAAACCGACATCATTTTGGAAACGAGCCAGTTCTTGGACAGACGTGCCACCCCGGCGATGACCCCCAGAACAGTTGCCGTGATGCAAGCCAGGAACGCGACCAAGAGCGTATTGAGAATTCCGACAACAGCGGCCCGCAGGTTTGTGGATTGGCTGTTGTAGTCAATCAGCGTCTGGTTGATATCATATCCGGCAGGCACATACAGAAAACTGTACGAAATATTCAACCCAGCCTCAGCAAGGTTACGCACCAGGTTAATGCCCAAGAAAGCCATTAGCGCAATCAAAAGCAATAACGCGATAAACTGGAATGTATAGGATCTATAGCGGGTGTCGTTTAGCAACATCGACAGCCGGAACGAACCCTGTTGAGGGTCGGACATTGTCGTCATCTGATTATCCCTGTGTTCCGGACCTGTCAGAGCGCATCCATTAATGTCGCCTGTCCGGTTATTTTATTTGTCGCGATAGGAGGAAAAGGCGCGGAGTGTTTCCGCGCCTTTTGACTTAATTAACGGAAAGGAGGGGCGTACATCAGGCCGCCATCTGTCCACTGAGCGTTCAGGCCGCGGGCCAGACCGATCGGTGTCTCTTCTCCGATGTTCTTGGCAAAGATTTCGCCATAGTTACCCTGCGAAGCGATGGCATTCTTAGCCCAGCCAGCGTCGAGACCCAGCATCTCACCCAACGTACCTTCGGCACCCAACAGACGGGCAACCTCCGGGTTGGTTGTGTTAGTCGCCATCTCTTCTACGTTTGCCGATGTCACGCCCAGCTCTTCTGCTGCGATCAGCGCGTAAAGAACCCAACGTGTCAAATCACCCCAGTCGTTGTCGCCGTGACGAACCAACGGGCCCAGAGGCTCTTTGGAAATGATTTCCGGCAAAATGATGTGATCACCAGGAGTTTCAAATGTCGCGCGCGTAGCGGCAAGACCGGACGCGTCGGTGGTGTATGTGTCACACGCGCCCGCTAGGTACTGCTGCTGACCTTCTGCGTTTGTCTCGATTGGTACCGGCTCATACGAGATGTTGTTCGCGCGGAAGAAATCGGCGAGGTTGAGCTCTGTGGTGGTACCGGTCTGAATGCAGACGGTCGCACCGTCTAGGTCTTTGGCCGAAGAAACACCCAAGGCCTTTGGGACCATGAAGCCCTGGCCATCATAGTAGTTCACGCCGATGAAATCGAACTTCAGATCGACGTCGCGTGAGAATGTCCAGGTCGTGTTACGAGCAAGAAAGTCGATTTCGCCAGATGCCAGCGCGGTAAATCGTGTTTTACCTGTGGTAGGGATGAATTCGACAGCGTTGGGGTCAGCAAAGATTGCAGCGGCGACGGCGCGACAAACTGCAACGTCGAAACCTTCCCATTCACCATTGGCATTGGGTGCAGCAAAGCCCACAAGACCAGTTGTTACGCCACAGTTTAACTTGCCGCGCGCTTTGACATCGTCAAGCGTCGATGCTGCCGCTGCGCCGGCGGTTAGGCCAGCAACTGTTAGCGCACCAAAAAAAACGGATTTGTTCATTGTTACCTCTTCCTGATTTTCCGCCACGTTTTTGGGCGGTTCAACCGACGCCTTTTGGGTCGGAGATGTTTTGATGGGGTTATCCCCGTCAGTGGAACGGAGTTTGGGCGGAATTAAGCGCGAAGGTCAAGTCAAACTGCCCAAAAAACACCCGGATTTCTCGGGTTGGCGCATGCTTTGAAATTTATTTAAGCGTGCTCAGGTCAAACATGAACTTAGCGTGAAGAAAGCTAGTCTTTTTCACTGCGCTCAAGGCTTCGGCGTCGTCGTCCAATCCCCATTGTTCGGCTTGCCATATCTCGTCCAGTCGGGAGGTACCCCAAACCGATTCCATCGGGTGCGCATCGTAAGCTGCTGCAAATCCCAACACCAATGAGCCGGACAAACTTACCAGATCGTGGAAAGCCGCCAATTGGAAATCATTCAGAGCATGGGTGCGCAGCGTCAACTTTTCGACCGCATCGGGAGCCTGAGGAATATGGATGACGCCGGTGCGCGGCTGCAATCGAGCGTCCAACTTGGCTTGCGCCCACTCCAGATACGGATCCCATTGCACTCGCTGTCGCTCTACCAGCTCTTGCGGGGCTTCGGCACGATAACAAAGCAAATCGCAATCTCCGTAGGCTGCCAACATATCGGCAACCTCGGCATGTTGCACCGACACCTTATCAATCGCTGCATTTGCCGTCTTTGTACATGGCATCGTTGCGGGGTTAATAATCCCTTCTTGCGCTTGCCATTCCGTCGCGATGACCTTGGCCATTTCGTAGGTCGGCACGACCAACGGCCGCTTGGCGGGCGTCTTGATCGCTCTTCCGTCAAGCTCTACGGTGAAACGGCCATCGGCATCCACGACCTTGGCCTCGGCCCAAAACCTTTTTGCCTTCCACTCGCTCACCCCCAGTCCTCCTCGAATGGGTCGGCAGGTACGTCTGATGGCACCCATTGAAAGGTTTCCCAAGTGCGCAGCATATGATCTGGCAGCGGGGCGGTCAGGTTCAGACGCGCCTTGGTCACCGGGTGTTCCAGTGTCAGGGATCGGGCGTGCAAGTGCAGCTTTTTCGAGATGTCACCACCCAACTGAGCCCCCCAGCCATCGCCCATGTTTTCCTGCCCTGAACCGCCATATTTACCGTCGCCCACGATAGGATGACCAATCTCAGCCATGTGCGCCCGCAATTGGTGGGTTCGCCCCGTGACCGGTATCAGCGCCATCCAACAGGTGCGCTTGCCTGCTTGTGCCAAAGTCGCGTAATCTGTTGTGGCACGTTTTGCGCCCTCGGTGGTTTCCATGTCCTTCGGGTGAACACAGTACATTTTTTCGCCTTCGCCCCGCGCCCCATGACCAAAGGCTTTGACCAAGCCGAACTTGATCGTACCGTTCTTGGGATGTGGCACCCCGGCGACGGCGGCCCAATAGATCTTGCGCGTCTGACGGTGCCGGAACGAAGAAGTCAGATCAGCAGCAATCGAACGCGTCCGGGCCATGATCAGAACACCTGAGGTGTCCTTATCCAGACGGTGCACAAGCCGGGGCTTTTCATCTAGGTCGAACATCAACGCATCTGCCAAGGCGTCAACGTGACGGTCCGATTGACCCGACCCCCCCTGTACCGGCAAACCGGGAGGTTTGTTTAATGCAATGATATGGTCGTCGCGGTAAATCACACAATCGCGGATGAACTTGGCATCAGCGTCAGAAATGCGCGTCCGCTTTGGGGGTGGTGGTGCCTCCGCGTCGGGCAACGGCGGGATTCTGACCGTTTGGCCCACCTCTAAGCGCGTCGAAGCCTTGACCCGCCCGCCATCGACACGAAGATCACCCTTACGGCACATCTTTTCGATTAGCCCTTGTCCGATTAGCGGAAACTTGCGCTTGAACCATCGGTCTAACCGCTGTTCTCCATCGCCCTCTTCGATGACCAAATGTTGAACCCGGCTCATGCAAATACCCCTCTGGCCACTAACAGGCCCAGCATCAATCCTAGCACCGACAATCCAACGGACAGTGCCACATATATTCCTGCCGACCAGATATGGCCGCGCTCTATCAATGTCACCGTTTCCAGTGAAAACGACGAAAACGTCGTGAACCCACCCAGGATGCCAGTTGCGACAAACGGATTCAGATGGGCCAGCCCCTTGTGCGCCGCTGTGACCAGAAACAGCCCCATGATAAACGAGCCAAGGACGTTTACCGTAAGCACCGCGACTGGAAATTCGAGAAACCCGAAGACGCGCGTTATCGCGACACCGGACAGATAGCGCAAGGACGCGCCTATCGCGCCCCCCGCTGCAACAAGAGACAGGGTTGAAATCATTTGCGGTCTCTCACGCGTCGCGCAGGAAATGTCAAGTTTTACGGGCCGCACGAAGCTTTTCGAAATATTCCAGTCGTTTTTTCAGATCCCTCTCGAATCCGCGTTCAACTGGTTGATAATATCGGGGTCTTTCCATCCCATCAGGAAAATAGTTCTGACCTGAAAACCCATCCTCAGCGTCGTGATCATAAGCGTACCCAGCTCCATACCCTTGCTCTTGCATCATCTTGGTTGGCGCATTCAGAATATGTTTGGGAGGCGGTGCCGATCCGGTCTGCTTGGCGGCTTTTCGCGCCGCCTTATAAGCCACATACGTCGCGTTCGATTTTGGCGCGAGCGCAAGGTATGTCAACGCCTGAGCAAGCGCAAGCTCACCCTCGGGTGACCCAAGTCTCTCGTAGGTTTCCCATGATTGCAAACAGATAACCTGGGCTTGCGGATCGGCGAGCCCGATGTCTTCTATTGCCATTCGGGTAATGCGGCGCATCAGATAGCGCGGGTCTTCACCGCCTTCCAGCATCCGCGCCAACCAATAAAGCGCCGCGTCAGGGTCCGACCCTCGAACCGATTTATGCAAGGCGGATATCAAGTTGTAATGGGCATCGCCGCCTTTGTCGTATTGCGCAGCCCTGCGCATCAACCGCGCGGCAAGTGACTTCCCGTCAAGCGGCATATCTAACTTCCACGCGGCAACCTGCTCGATCAGGTTCAGCAGCGCACGACCGTCCCCATCCGCCATCTCAAGCAGGTTTGCGCGGGCCGCATCATCAAGCGGTAAGGGGCGGTCCAGTTCTTGCTCGGCCCGTTGCGCCAATCTCTCAAGATCGGAAATTGGCAAGCGCTCCAATACCAAAACCTGTGACCGGCTTAACAAGGCCGCATTTAATTCAAACGACGGGTTTTCGGTCGTGGCACCGACCAACAATATTGTGCCATCCTCCATATGAGGCAGAAAACCGTCTTGCTGCGCTTTGTTGAACCGATGGATCTCGTCCACGAACAGCAATGTCCCCTGCCCGCTCTGACGCCGTATCCTAGCCGCTTCGAAGACTTTGCGCAGCTCGGGCACCCCGCTGAAAATTGCGCTGATCTGAACGAAGTGCAGGTCGGTTTCATCCGCCAATAGCCGCGCAATCGTAGTTTTCCCGACACCAGGTGGCCCCCAGAAAACCAACGACCCGAGCGACCCTGCTGCCAACATCACCGTTAACGGCGCATCAGGCCCCAAAATCTGACCCTGACCTATCACCTCACTCAATGCGCGCGGGCGCAAACGATCGGCAAGGGGGCGAAACCCCGACTTGGGCGCTGCAGCAGCGTCGGTGTCGAACAAATCTGCCATCTGCTCAGGGCCTGAACTGAAAAGAGAGGCGCTGCACGCCACGCTGAACGATCATCGAAACCTGACCGGTTTCAATCAAACGCTCGCGTACGTCCAATGGTGACTGAACCTCGTTGCCATTCACTGCCAAAATCACATCGCCTCGCTGCAACCCGATCCGCATCCCAAAGGGGCCATTGTCCATGATCGCTACCCCCTCCACTTCCAATGGCAGCCCCAGTTCTTGTAATACGGCCGGATTTATGCGCGCTAGGGCCAGCCCGGGCAATAAACTGCGGTCGTCCAAAACCAACGCTTCACGGGCTGGCTCTTCAGGTGCTGCAATCAACGCAACGCTTACCTGGGTTGAAACGCCATCTCGCAACCGTGTTACCATCGCGTCACGGCCAAGACCCGTAACACTCATCCGGTATATCATTTCCGCGGGCGTGTGCACTTCCCTACCATTCACAGCCGTAATGACATCCCCAACAGCCAACCCTGCCGCCGCAAACGGACTTGCCCTATGCATCCCCGAAACAATGATCCCGCCAGGCCGATCCAAACCCAATGGCGCAGCCATATCCGCATCGACAGGCTGGCCACTCATCCCTGCCCAAGGGCGCACGAACCGGTCGGCCCCCGCCCGCGCCTGTTCTAAGAACGCCGAAATTAAATTGGCAGGAATCGCAAAGCCGATTCCATTAGACCCACCTGATCTGGTCAAAATAGAGGTATTGATCCCCATCAACGCACCTTGCATGTCAATCAGTGCCCCACCCGAGTTTCCAGGATTAATGGGTGCGTCTGTCTGGATGAAATACCCTTGACCGTCGCCATTCATGCCACCTGATCGGGCCAGGCCGGAAACAATTCCGCTGCTTACCGTCTGTCCGACACCGAAAGGATTGCCGATAGCCAAGGCCAATTCTCCGACCTCCACCTCATCGCTGTCACGCAATGGCAAAAACGACAGCCCTGCAACATCGTTAATCTTTAGTATTGCCAAATCGCTCTCAGCATCGCTCAATACAACTTGCGCCGAAAATTCCCGCCGGTCCGAAAGCACGATACGGATATCTGTCGACACCCCCACCACATGATAGTTTGAAACCATCATGCCGTCGCTCGATAAGATCACACCTGAACCAAGCGAGTTCTGCACTTGTGGGCGGTCTGCATTGGGATTACGAAAAAAACGCTCAAAGAACGGATCTGATTGAAACGGAGTACGTCTGTTTTGCACAATCGAACGAGCGTAAATATTCACGACGGCGGGGGCAGCCTGTCTCACCAAAGGGGCAAAGCTCAGATGCATTTGCGCCACCGAACTGGGCACGGTCTCTGCATAGGCAGGCAGTGCAATCAGGGATAGGACGAATAATATATACTTCATGCCCTAGATATGAGCAGCCCTTATCGTCAACGCAACACCCATATTCCAAATGGCAAAAAATCCTCGCCGAAGGCATAAAAGCAAAAAGCCCCTGCAAATGCAGGGGCTCTCAAATATCGGCTAAGGGCCGATGTTTCAGTCGTCGGCAACTTCATAGGCCGCAACGCGTGCCTTGTCGCCTGCGCCCTTCGCATCGCGGTCGCGATCTACGAATTCGATGATGGCCATCGGTGCCATGTCACCATAGCGGAAGCCCGCTTTCAGAACGCGGACATAGCCGCCCTGACGGTCTTTGTACCGTGGACCCAGAATGTCGAACAATTTCGCAACATACTGGTCTTGCTTCAGCTTGGAAGCCGCCTGGCGACGGGCATGCAAGTCGCCGCGTTTCGCCAATGTGATCATCTTTTCGATGATTGGCTTCAATTCTTTTGCCTTGGGCAATGTTGTTTTGATCTGCTCATGTTCAATGAGCGAGCCTGCCATGTTCGAGAACAGCGCTTTGCGGTGTTCGTGTGTACGGTTCAGGCGGCGGTAACCACGTGCGTGACGCATTTCTTAACTCCAACTTGATACCCTCTACGGGCGGTTTTACTTTGTCTGGCTGGCGTGCGTAGCGCCAACTCTCCTTGGGGCCCTCGTGGCCCAGTCTTACGTAGGGTGGGGTTTTCACCCCACCGCACGATTTCTTAGAACGAATCCTCGAACTTCTTGGCGAGGTCTTCGATGTTGTCCGGTGGCCAGTCCTCGACGTCCATGCCGAGGTGCAGCCCCATTCCTGACAGCACTTCCTTGATCTCGTTCAAGGATTTGCGGCCAAAGTTCGGCGTACGCAGCATTTCGGCTTCGGTCTTCTGGATCAGATCGCCAATATAAACGATATTGTCGTTCTTCAGGCAGTTTGCAGAACGCACCGAAAGCTCCAGCTCGTCGACTTTCTTGAGCAGCAGCGGGTTGAATTCCAGACCGTCATCATCATCCTGACGGGATGCTGATTCAGGCTCGTCAAAGTTAACGAAGATACCCAACTGATCTTGCAGGATGCGGGCCGCAAAGGCGACCGCGTCTTCCGGCGTGATCGATCCATCGGTATCGATCTTCATGGTCAGCTTATCATAATCCAGCACTTGGCCCTCACGGGTAGGCTGCACATCATAAGAAACCTTTTTGACCGGCGAATAGATCGCGTCGATCGGGATCAAACCGATAGGTGCGTCTTCTGGCTTGTTCTTGTCTGCCGCGACATAACCTTTACCGGTGTTTACGGTCAGTTCCATATACACGTCGGCATTGTCATCAAGGTGGCAAATCACGTGATCGCGGTTCAGTATCTCGATACCGGCGCTTTCAGAAATGTCACCTGCCGTCACAACGCCTGGACCTTTCGCTGAAATCGACAGGCGCTTAGGCCCTTCAACTTCCATACGCAGGGAAACACCCTTAAGGTTCAAAACGATATCGGTGACATCTTCGCGCACACCTGACACGCTCGAAAATTCGTGCAAAACGTTATCGATTTGCACGGAAGTGATAGCCGCCCCCTGGAGCGACGACATCAATACCCGGCGCAGCGCGTTGCCCATTGTCAATCCAAAACCCCGCTCAAGGGGTTCAGCAATTACAGTCGCCTGACGTGCCGGGTCATTGCCCGGTTTCACATCCAGCTGCTGTGGTTTGATCAATTCAGCCCAATTTTTGTGGATCATACGTCCCTCCATTCCTGTCCTGCGCCCCATGTCCAAATGGCGAAAGACTCCCGAGGTTTCAAAAAAGCAGTATGGGGCCGCGCGCAACCACGCGACCCCACCGATAACCTATTTCCTTAGACGCGACGGCGCTTAGGAGGGCGAACGCCGTTGTGTGCCATGGGCGTCACGTCGCGGATCGACGTGATGTTGAACCCAGCAGCAGCCAACGCGCGCAATGCACTTTCACGGCCGGACCCGGGGCCTTGCACTTCGACTTCAAGCGTTTTCACGCCGTGATCTTGTGCTTTGCGGCCCACATCTTCCGCAGCCATCTGAGCAGCATAAGGTGTCGACTTACGCGACCCTTTGAAACCCATCGTGCCGGCCGAAGACCATGCGATTGCGTTACCCTGAACGTCAGAGATCAGGATCTTTGTGTTGTTGAAGCTCGAGTTAACGTGTGCAACGCCTGCGGCGATGTTCTTGGAAACCTTACGCTTCGTCTTTGTCTTTTCGCGTGCCATTGGTCAGGCCCTCCCTTACTTCTTCTTGCCGGCAATGGCCTTAGCGGGGCCTTTGCGGGTGCGAGCGTTGGTGTGGGTACGCTGACCACGAACCGGCAGGTTACGACGGTGGCGCAGGCCACGGTAGCACCCAAGGTCCATCAGACGTTTGATGTTCATCTGCGTGTCACGACGCAGATCACCTTCTACGGTGAAGTTCTCGTCGATATACTCACGGATCTTCAGGATCTCGGCATCCGAAAGTTCGTTAATACGACGGGAGGAGTCGATGCCGACAGCTTCGCAGATTGTCTCTGCCGAAGAATTGCCGATACCGGTGATATATGTGAGGGCGATTGGAACCCGCTTTGCAGTCGGGATGTTTACGCCGGCAATACGTGCCACGTGTTATCTTCCTTTTTCGTTGCGGGTCCGTTACTCCAGACCCTTTTTTCACAACGTGAAGCCCGAGGCGTTTATACCATCGGGCTACAGCTGATCAGGTGTTCATGCGCGGGCTTGATCGTGACCCTTTGCAATTCGATTCTCAAATGAGATACGGCTGGTTATGAGTATTTTGCCGAAGCGTCAACCCACAGCGGTCTATCCTGCGGCATTTTATAGGCCGGGATAACCAACCAGAAGCGCCAGAGCTTTCCGTTCCATACTTTAGATGGCCCGGAGGTTAAGAAAAAGACGCGGCCTATCCTAGGCCACGTCGTAAAAATTTCCACCACGTAACGCCGCAGCGTTTATGCTGGATCATTCAGAATGGCAGCAATATCGCCCTGTACGTCGTCGATTTCGGCAAGCCCATCCACCCGCCTCAAAAGCTCGTGTGCATAGTAATAACCCAACAATGGCGATGTCTTCTTATAGTATTCCATAAGACGGTTGCGCAGGCTCTCTTCGTTGTCATCTGCGCGACGCTTGAAGTCAGTCGAGCCACATTTCACACACTTGCCATCTGCGGGCTGGGGCTTGGTCACGTCGTGGTATACTTCGCCACAATTGCCACATGTCGACCGCCCGGCAATGCGCGCAACCAGCGCTTCGTCATTCACGCCAAGTTCAATCACATGGTCCAGAGGCTTCCCGGCCGCTTTTAGCAGTTCGTCCAACGCTGTGGCCTGAGCCAACGTCCGAGGGAACCCATCAAAGATGAAACCGCCATGATCGGTCTGGTCTTCCAGTTTTTCACGGATCAAGCCGATCACGATCTCGTCGGTGACCAAATCGCCACGAGCCATGACATCCGCGACCATCTTGCCCATCTCGGTACCGCTGTCCTTGGCTTCGCGCAGCATATCGCCGGTTGAAAGCTGAACCATGTCGCGGGTATCGACCAAGTGACGCGCCTGAGTTCCTTTACCCGCGCCGGGTGGTCCTAGAAGAATGATGTTCATCGGCGTACCGGGCTCCGTTTTTTCCGTGGTTTTCCTGATTTACCACGCAGTTGAGATCTTTCCAGTAGGCCTTCATACTGATGGGCAAGCAAGTGACTTTGTACCTGCTGAATAGTGTCCATGGTGACCGAAACGACGATCAGAACAGAAGTACCGCCAAAATAGAACGGGATCGCGAACTGACCTCGTAGGATCTCGGGCAGCAGCATTACCGCTACCAGATAAGCTGAACCAAGCACCAACACCCTGTTAACGACATATTCCAGGTAATCAGCTGTTTTCTTTCCGGGGCGAATACCTGGAACAAAACCATTCTGGTTCTTAAGGTTGTCGGCCACTTCTTCTGGCTTGAAGCTGACGTTGAAGGTGTAGAAATATGCAAAAAACACGATCATCAGGACGAAGAACAGCAGATACAATGGTTGCCCCGGTCCGAAGTTGGCAAGCACGATCGACATGATCGGACCGGTGGAATTACCCGAAAAGGTGCTGATCGTTATCGGCAAAAGCAACAGAGAGCTGGCGAAAATAGCCGGGATAACGCCCGCCGGGTTCACCTTGATCGGCAGGTGGGATGAGCCACCGTCGTACATTTTTTGGCCCACTTGGCGGCGTGGGTACTGAATATGGATCTTGCGCAACGCGCGCTCCATGAACACCACGAACATGATGGTCACAATCACCATGACCAAGACGCCGACGATCACCGCCGGGCTGATCGCACCGGAGCGACCAGATGAGAAGAACTGCGCAATGGCTGCGGGTACTTCTGCGATAATACCAACAAAAATGATGAGAGAGATACCGTTGCCGATGCCGCGCGCGGTGATCTGTTCACCAAGCCACATCAGGAACATGGTCCCCCCAACGAGGGTAATCATACACGCGATTCGGAAATACATCCCCGGATCGGCGGCGATATCGCCTGCTTCCAGCGAAACGGCCAGACCATAAGCCTGCAGCGTAGCAAGGGCTACAGTACCATAACGCGTATATTGGTTGATTTTCTTGCGGCCCTGCTCGCCTTCTTTCTTGAGCTGCTCAAGCGAAGGCACCATCGAGGTCATAAGCTGAATGATAATAGAGGCCGAGATATAGGGCATGATACCAAGGGCGAAAATGCCCATCCGGCCCAAGGCGCCACCCGTGAACATGGAAACCATGCCGCCGATGCCCTGCCCCGCACTTTCCATAAACTGGCGTAGGGCAGTTCCGTCAATTCCGGGGACCGGAATGAAGGTGCCAAGGCGATAAACGATCAACAAACCCAGTGTAAACAAAATCCGGTTGCGCAGGTCTGTCGCCTTACCTAACGCGGACCAACTGGTGTTGGCGGCCATACTTTCGACGGCTGATACCATTGTAGAGGCTCTTTCTTTGCAAAAACGCCGCCCGAGCCGTTTTCCGGCGGGCGGCATTTGGGAAAACTCGATTGTCTATGTAAGCGGGTCGTCGCCCGCTCACAAGCCAAAAGGCTAATGTTACGCGTTTGCGTCAGCCGCCACAGGTGTAGAAACGGTCAGCTTCCCGCCGGCCTTTTCAACTGCGTCGATCGCTGACTTGGATGCGCCGGTTACCTGCAAGTCGACCTTGGCTTTAAATTCGCCCTTTGCGAGAATACGGATACCGTCCAGTTTGCGACGTACGAGGCCCGAAGCAATCAGTGCATCTTCGGTAATCGCGGCAGCACCGTCGATCTTTTTCGCATCGATAAACTTCTGGATCAGGCCCAGGTTTACAACAGCGTATGATTTACGGTTCGGCTTGGTAAAGCCACGCTTTGGCAGACGCTGATACAAAGGCATCTGACCGCCTTCGTAGCCGTTGATCGCCACACCCGAACGGGATTTCTGACCTTTGATACCACGGCCACCCATTTTACCGGTGCCGGAACCCGGACCACGGCCAACGCGCTTGCGTTTCTTCGTGGCGCCTTCATTATCAGACAGTTCATGCAGTTTCATGTCGCTTCTCCTTCTGCCGGATGTGACCCCCAGCGACGGGAGCGGCCAAACGCGGCGTTTCATGATTCTTGTGGCGAATTGGTGGCCACTGGGGGCGTATAGCCACCCCCAGCGAAGTAATCAAGCCGTGAAGGTATAACAACCACACCGGGCAATGACTTCCCGAGAACTCACGCCGTCATTATGGTTACCAAGAAAAAAGTGCTAGTGACAGTGGACCGGCTTGGATCCCCCATGGCAGCACTTCCCAGGGGGAGATGATTTCCTACATCCCCCGCCATGCTCAATATTCGGTGTAGAGCTAGAAATCATTGTTGATGAGGCCGCGCCTCCTGGAATGCCAACCATGTTTATTAAAACAAATAAAGAAAGAGATCTAAATGCGATTTTCATCACGCGCATCCTTACTTATGGGGGTGAAATGCCAAGCAGCCACAACCTAAACGTTAATGCAATATTAACCAAAGTCAAAACAAAACGCCCCGCAGTTACCTGCGAGGCGTTTGATCTGAATGCAAGAGTTAAAAAACTCCGATTCACTATTACTGCAAAGAGCGTTCAGCCTTTTTCTTCGACGATCTCAACCATGTGAGAAATCGAGCGGATCATGCCACGGACGGAAGGTGTGTCTTCCAACTCGCGTACGCGGTGCATTTTGTTAAGGCCCAGGCCGATCAGCGTTGCACGCTGCTTGGCGGGGCGGCGGATTGGCGAACCAACCTGCTTGATCACAATAGTCTTGGCCATGATTATGCCTCCTCAGCCAATTGTGCGGACGATTCAACATGGTCCTCGCGCTTTGGCAGGATGTCGGCAACCTTCTTACCGCGACGCTGAGCGACGGCGCGTGGAGAGGATTCTTTCTTCAAGCCGTCCATAGTGGCGCGGATCATGTTGTAGGGGTTCTGCGATCCAATAGACTTGGACACAACGTCCTTGATGCCCAGCATTTCGAAAACGGCACGCATTGGACCACCGGCGATGATACCGGTACCTTCTGGTGCTGTCCGCATAACCACTTTACCGGCGCCATGACGGCCTTCCATGTCGTGGTGTAACGTACGACCTTCGCGCAGCTGAACGCGGATCATCTGGCGCTTGGCTTGCTCGGTTGCTTTGCGAATGGCCTCTGGGACCTCTTTCGCTTTACCTTTACCAAAACCTACGCGGCCTTTTTGGTCGCCAACAACGACAAGTGCGGCGAAGCCAAAGCGTTTACCACCCTTAACGGTTTTGGAAACGCGGTTGATCGCCACAAGGCGGTCGGCGAATTCTGGAGACTCGTCGCGTTGGTTGCGGCGGTTACCACCTCGGTTGTCATCTCTTGCCATGCGGCATCTTCCTTTTGGGTACAGCGCTTACGCGCGTCGTTTTGTCAATCCTGGTGGGCCCCGAAAGGCCCCCGGATCATCGAGGCGGCACGTGATCCGCGCCGCCTACGCTATCTTAGATTTTCAGGCCGCCTTCGCGGGCTGCGTTTGCCAAAGCTTTGACTTTGCCGTGGAACAGAAAACCGCCACGGTCAAAGTATGCTTCGGTAACACCGGCTTTAATCGCGCGGTCGGCAATTGCCGTACCGACTTTAGCCGCTGCTTCGACGTTGTTCTTTCCAACAACGCCCAGGTCCTTTTCGAGCGAAGACGCAGAGGCCAATGTGACCCCTTTGACATCGTCGATCAGCTGGGCGCTGATGTTTTTGTTCGAACGGTGAACGGAAAGACGAAGACGCCCTGCGTTGACCCGACGAAGTTTGTTCCGAACGCGCAGGCGGCGTTTCAGAAACAGTTGTCTTTTGCTGTTTGCCATCTGAGCTATCCTTACTTCTTCTTGCCTTCTTTGCGGAAGATGAACTCACCCTTATAGCGGATGCCTTTGCCCTTATAGGGCTCGGGCTTACGCCAAGCGCGAATGTTCGCAGCGACTTGACCAACAAGCTGTTCGTCAATGCCTTCTACCACAATCTCGGTCTGTTTCGGTGCTGTGACTGTCACGCCGGCTGGCGGCACATAGTCTACGTCATGCGACAGACCCAAGTTCAGTTTCAACGTGTTGCCGTTCATAGCAGCACGATAACCAACACCCTGGATCTCAAGCTCTTTCTTAAAGCCGTCGCTGACGCCGGTAACCAAGTTACGAACCATAGTGCGGCTCATGCCCCACTGCTGACGCGCGCGCTTGGATTTGCCGCGTGGTGTAATGGTCACCACGTTGTCTTCAACGGTCAATGTAACGTCGTCAGTAGCTTTGAAGGAACGGGTTCCCTTTGGGCCTTTGACTTCGATGGTCTGGCCGCTGACGGATGCTGAAACACCACTTGGCAGGTCGACCGGTTTTTTACCAATACGAGACATTTTGCTCTCCTTAGAATACGGTGCAGAGCACTTCGCCGCCAACGTTGGCGTGCCGCGCATTCTGATCCGACATCACACCCTTGGGGGTGGAGACAATCGACACGCCAAGGCCCTGACGGACAACGGGAATGTCATGTACGCCCATGTAAACGCGACGACCGGGTTTGGAAACCCGCTTCAATTCACGAATTACAGGTTCGCCCTCGTAATACTTGAGGCTGATTTCGATAGCGGGATGGCCATCGGCCCCCGTAACCTTTTCGTAACCACGGATATAACCTTCGTCCGCGAGTACATCCAGCACCCATGCACGCAGCTTGGAAGCTGGTGTCATGACTGTGGATTTACCGCGCATCGAAGAGTTACGGATGCGTGTCAGCATATCTGCGATAGGATCGTTCATGTGATGCGCTCCTTACCAGCTCGACTTGACCATGCCGGGGATTTGGCCAGAAGAGCCAAGATCCCGCAACGCGATCCGCGAAATTTTCAATTTACGATAATAAGCATGTGGACGACCTGTCAGCTGGCAGCGGTTGTGCAGACGCACAGCGCTGGAGTTGCGAGGTAGTTTCGCCAGCTTCAAGGAAGCGCGGAAACGCTCTTCCATCGGCTTGGATTCGTCGCTTACGATCTCTTTCAAGGCAGCACGCTTAACAGCGTACTTCTTGACCAGTGCTTCGCGCTTCTTTTCGCGCTCGATCATGGATTTCTTAGCCATATCTAAATCCTTCCCGCGCTTATGAGTTGAAGGGCATGTTGAATGCTTTCAACAGTGCCTTCGCTTCAGCGTCGGTTTTCGCCGTGGTGGCGATCACGATGTCCATTCCCCAGTTTTCATCAACTTTATCAAAGTCGATTTCTGGGAACACGATGTGCTCTTTCAGGCCCATGGCATAGTTACCACGCCCATCAAAGCTCTTGCCGCTAATGCCGCGGAAATCGCGGATACGAGGCATTGCAATCGTGATCAAACGATCCAGGAATTCATACATCCGGTCACCGCGTAGGGTTACTTTCGCACCCAACGGCATTTCTTCCCGGACGCGGAAACCAGCGATGGATTTCTTGGCAATGGTTGTCATGGCCTTTTGACCAGCAATCGTTGTCAGATCTTCCTGAGCGGATTTGGCTTTCTTGCTGTCACGGACAGCTTCGGCACCACAGCCAATGTTCAAAACGATTTTATCCAGACGAGGAATCATCATTTCGTTCTTGTAGCTGAACTCTTCCTTAAGGCCGGCACGGATAGTGTCGTTGTAAACGCCCTTGAGGCGGGGTGTGTATGTTGCGTTATCAAGCATCGATCACGTCCCCCGTGGTTTTTGCGAAGCGGACTTTCTTGTCGCCCTCAACCTTAAAGCCGACGCGCGTTGCTTTGCCATTGGCATCAACTAGCGACAGGTTGCTTAGGTCGATTGGCATCGCCTTGGGAATACGGCCGCCCTGCGACGTCTGAGACTGACGCGTGGCGCGGATTGCCATGTTGATACCGTCTACGATTGCTTTGTTGGATTTTGGATCAACAGACGAGATCGAACCCGTTTTACCCTTATCCTTGCCGGCAAGCACGGTGACTTTGTCACCTTTGCGAAGTTTAGCAGCCATTACAGCACCTCCGGCGCAAGCGAGATAATCTTCATGAAGTTCTTTGCACGCAGTTCGCGAACAACTGGGCCAAAGATACGTGTACCTACGGGCTCGTTGTTGTTGTTCAGGATAACGGCGGCGTTACGATCGAAACGGATGGCTGTACCATCGTCGCGACGAACTTCTTTGGCAGTGCGAACGACGACGGCTTTACGCACGTCACCCTTTTTCACACGACCGCGAGGGATGGCTTCCTTGACCGACACGACAATGATGTCGCCGACGGATGCGTATTTACGCTTGGAACCACCCAGTACCTTGATGCACTGAACACGGCGAGCGCCGCTGTTGTCAGCTACATCCAGGTTGGTCTGCATCTGGATCATTTGGTTTCTCCCGACCTTCTGGGGGGCGATGCGTGCCCATTCCCCAGGGTTTCGATTATATTGGCCTGCCGAAATTCAGCAGCTTGTCCGTGCCTTTGACCCCTCTCCCCCTTAGAGTCAAGGGAAAGAGGTATTAGGCGCGTTCAAGTAGTACCTTAAACCTCGGCGGCTTGCAGTACTTCCCAACGTTTGGTTTTCGACTTTGGTGCACATTCGATGATGCGAACGCTGTCGCCCACTTTGAATGTGTTGTTCTCATCGTGCGCCCGGTACTTTTTGGACTTACGGATGGTTTTCTTCAGAACCGGGTGGGTAAAGCGACGCTCTACGGATACGGTTACTGTCTGCGCGTTGGCATCGCTTGTCACGGTGCCTGTCAGGATACGTTTGGGCATACTCTCAGGCTCCTATTATTCAGCAGAAGCCGCAGTTGCGGCTTTCTGATTGAGAACGGTTTTAACACGTGCGACGTCACGCTTTACGGTCTTCAAACGCGCAGGGTTTTCCAACTGGCCAGTGGCTTGCTGAAAACGCAGGTTGAAGGATTCTTTTTTCAGATTAACAAGCTCATCGCGGAGTTGATCCGGCGTCTTGTCGTGCAGTTCCTTGGCGTTCATCGCCTGTTCCTTTCGACATCACCAGTAGGCCCCTTATGGGTGACCATGATTCTGGTGGAGTTCATGTGAAAGGTTCCTCTATAGCCGTAACGCGCGATTGGCAAGCAACCTTTGCGCAAAACCTATCGCCACCCTGCCCCGCCTCCTGTAAGAGATGCCTCATGTCACAAATAGATTCCCTTTTCGTCACCCGCCTGTACCGCGCCCCTCTCTCTGAACACGGCAAACCCGTTGATCCTTCAGAGCTCGAAGCCGCTTGCCTGTCCATCGCCGAAGATGACGAGGCCGGGCAGGAATGGTGCGACCAGAACGACTTCCCGGGTTATACCAGCTATGCGTCCCTCACTGACCTGCCGTGGCGCTTTCCGATTTTCAAGTCGGTGAAGAAAGCGTTGGATAAACATGTCAAAGCCTTTGCTAAGGATTTGGCATTTGACCTGGACGGGCGTAAATTGAAGCTTGAGGATATCTGGATCAACATTTTACCCGAAGGCGGCATCCACACCGCGCATATTCACCCGCATTCGGTGATCTCCGGTACGACCTATGTGGCGATGCCCGAAGGCACGAGCGCACTAAAACTCGAAGACCCGCGCCTGCCAATGATGATGGCGGCACCCGGTCGAATGAAAGACGCCCCGCAGGAACTCCGCCAGTTTGTTTATGCAGCGCCGGTGGTAGGTGATGTTCTGCTATGGGAAAGCTGGCTGCGGCACGAAGTCCCGATGAACATGGCCGAAGAAGACCGCATCTCGGTGTCGTTCAACTACGCTTGGGCGTAGATCAAACGCATACGATGCACCGCCTTTGCCCCACGTGATGGCTGCGGGGAAATGACGGAGCGGTGGGTTTTACCCACCCTACCGCTTCTTACGCGCCGCTTCCTGCTCCTTGACCGCGGCTTTCTCTTCCTTGGTCAGCTTGTTGCCCCACTGATTGTTGGAAAGCCCAAGATCATCGGGCATCGGCTTGGTCTTGCCCTTCTTGATGGTGCCGCCTTTGTTAAGGAACTGCTGGATGAGGTCTTCGTCGGTGGTGGGCTTGGGGACTTGCTTCATACGGGGGGTGTCCTTTGGGCTGAGTATAAACAATTATCGGTCACAACAGCCTCAGTGAAGGTACTTCTTCTTGGACATCGCGCACGAGGCAAAGCGTTCAAAGCTAAACAATACTTTTCGAATAGCACAGAAAATAGGTGGTTTGAATGAAGCAATTTTGTATTTTCTTGATGACGGTAACATTGTCAGCCGCAGCGGCCTTAACATTAGAACAATACTTGAACGTGCCAACCCTAGAGCTTAGCGAGTTATCTACAGAACCTTACCCGACTGAAACGCTGATATATTACATACTAATTTCAACATTCAGTCTATTTTTTACTCGCTATTTTACCAGTTGAATGGCGAAATAGTTGATGCAATTTACTACTCGTGCGGCATATTCCTAATAGCAGTTGTTTACATATCTTCCGCATCAGATCGGGTAACACTAGCGCAGTTCAATGCAGCCCTCGATATAGAGCTAAGACATCAGTCTCTTTTGAAAGCTTCAAAATCCTTGAAAAACATAATGGAGGAAGATTATGAATTTCAGGTATTTCGAGCAAATCTCATAGCATCGTTATCTAAAATTGAAGAAGCAGGGTTTTGTGGTTGGTCTGTTCCGAGTTTTTTAGATGAAGCTCGAATGCGATCTCTTGATTTAGCCAGATTTCCACCACGCGCGTTAATAAGTCGTACAGTTTGGACGACCTTACCTTGTGATAACTTGGCTGGAACGATTGCAAATGTGTCAAAGGCAACCGAATGGGAGACTTTTTTGAGAGTGTGGCTTGACGTATCCAACCAAAGATCCATCGAGATTGCGTGGCCTCCACAACCTAACCAGTTTCCTATAACATTAGCCCCTTTATCAAAGCTGATAGAAAATGACCAAAGTATAGCCAAAACACTAGCCCTTGAGATCTCTCGGGTTGAAAGTGAAGCTAAGGAAGTCAGCCAAGTTCTTAGCGTGAGGTCTCGCGCAATTGAACTCGAAAGGAATTACGCAAAAGTTTTCGCTTTAGCTTACTGGCCCTTTTTCGCTGTAGTGTTGTTGCAAATGAAGCTCTGCAGAAGGAAAGCGTTCATGTTTCTGCGCAAATAAGATTAAAGCCCCCACTGATCACTCAGCGGGGGCCTCTATCTAGGTACGGCAATGGCTGGTTTCACCCACCCCATGTAGGGTGGGTGAAACCCACGCTCTTACCAGTCCTCGCGGACCACTACCCGTGTTTTGATCGGCAGCTTCATCGCAGCCAGACGCAGGGCTTCGTGCGCAACGTCTTCACCGACACCGTCGATTTCAAACATTACACGGCCCGGCTTCACGCGGCATGCCCAGTAATCAACGGAACCTTTACCTTTACCCATACGGACTTCGGTAGGCTTCGATGTGACTGGCAGATCCGGGAAAATCCGGATCCAGACACGGCCTTGACGCTTCATGTGACGCGTCATGGCACGACGTGCAGCTTCGATCTGACGCGCTGTTACACGCTCAGGCTCCAGCGCCTTTAGGCCGAATGTGCCAAAGTTCAGGTCAGACCCGCCCTTTGCCAAACCCTTGATCTTGCCTTTGTGCTGCTTGCGGAATTTCGTACGCTTTGGTTGTAGCATCTGTCATTCCCCCTTTAACGCCGACCGCCGGCACCGCGAGGTGCTGGGCCGTCTTGCATTTCTTGAGCTTTCCGGTCACGCGCCGCCGGGTCATGCTCCATGATCTCGCCTTTGAAGATCCAGGTCTTGATCCCGATGATGCCATAGGCCGTCATGGCTTCGACATGTGCGTAATCGATGTCAGCACGCAAAGTGTGGAGCGGCACGCGGCCTTCACGGTACCATTCGGTACGCGCGATTTCTGCACCACCCAGACGGCCAGCAACGTTCACGCGGATACCAAGGGCACCCATACGCATGGCGTTCTGTACGGCACGCTTCATGGCGCGACGGAAAGACACCCGGCGTTCCAGCTGCTGTGCGATAGATTCACCGACAAGTGCGGCGTCCAGCTCTGGCTTACGAACTTCAACGATGTTGAGGTGCAGGTCAGACTTAGTGATCTTGGCGATTTTCTGACGCAGACCTTCGATGTCTGCACCTTTTTTACCAATGATCACACCTGGGCGCGCTGTGTGGATCGTAACGCGGCACTTCTTGTGTGGGCGTTCGATGATCACACGGGCGATACCGGCCTGTGCACATTCTTTCTTAATGAAGGCGCGGATGGCGAGGTCTTCGAGAAG
>DRFG01000106.1 GCA_011050655.1 Roseobacter sp. | reverse complement strand
GTTCGGGGCCCAGACGCAGGGCGCGGGGCACATAGCGGTTCTGTGCACCAAGGCGAATGTCGGTGCCAACCGCCTATATCAGAGTCTGGGCTTTGCCCATGTAGGTGACTATCATTATCGTCAATCCGCTGATTAAAGGAGTTGCCCTATGGCACATGACGCCCCCACCGCCCTGAATTTGCCCATGGTCGACCCTCTGCCCGCGGCGACCCAGAAATACTTCGATGTGTGTCAACAAAAGCTGGGCATGGTTCCGAATGTGCTGCGGGCCTATGCGTTCGATATCGACAAGCTGAACGCATTTGCCGCAATGTATAATGATCTGATGCTGGGCGGTTCCAACCTATCCAAGCTGGAACGCGAGATGATCGCGGTGGTCGTGTCATCGGTGAACAAGTGTTACTATTGTCTGACCGCGCATGGCGCGGCTGTCCGAGAGCTATCGGGCAACCCTATTCTGGGCGAACAGATGGTGATGAACTGGCGTGTCGCCGATCTGGACGCGCGTCAGACAGCGATGCTGGCTTTTGCGGAAAACCTCACGGTGGCAAGTGCCAAAACCTCTGAATCCGACCGTCAGGCACTACGGGACGTAGGGTTTTCTGATCGCGATATCTTTGACATCGCGTCGGTGGCCGGGTTCTTCAACATGACAAATCGCGTCGCCAGCGCTACTGACATGCGCCCGAATGACGCCTATCACGCCCAATCCAGATGATCTGGCGCACTGGCCTGTTCTGGCTGGCGATGGCAAGCATGGGTGGCGCGGTCGAATTGACCTTGCCGCCATCGGCGCGACTTACCGCCGAGAGAGATACCGCCCCTGACATCTATGCCGCGCCGGTCAGTGTCTTCAAGGATAACGAGGTGCAAACGCTTCGGATTGAGGGGGACGTTAAGCGTTCCGCCTGGAGAATCGAAATCGCCGGGGCGACCCCTTTACAAATTCTGCGCCCGCTCCGTCGTGAGCTTGAAGCAGAGGGATATACCATCTTACTGGACTGTGATGCGTCCAGCTGCGGGGGCTTTGATTTTCGCTTCGCAATAGAGACTTTGCCTGCCCCGAACATGTACGTCGATATTCGTAGCTATCAGTTCATCACCGCTCTTAAGGGAACGACGAGCGCTCCGGAAAACGTCGTTACCATTCTGACCAGCACCGAGACTTCTTCGGCTTACGTGCAGATCATCCAAGCCGAGGCCCCCTTGAGTGACCGAGGCGCATCCACCCCACGCCAAGCCGCTGTCGCATCGGGGGCACCCGATGCAAACGGCCTGGCCCAAGGTTTACTAGATCGTGGTCATGTGGTGTTGTCAGCGCTTGAATTCGATAGCGGCACATCTTCGCTGGGCAATAAAACCTTTGCCGCGCTTGAAAACCTTGCGGCTTTCCTGAAGGCACAGCCCGAGGTCCAAGTGGTTTTGGTCGGCCATACCGACAGCGTCGGGCTGCTGGAACCCAACATTGCACTTTCGCGGAGCCGTGCCGAATCCGTACGCCAACGTTTGATCAATCAATACGGCGTGCCAGAAGACAGAATTGATGCCCATGGCATGGGCTATCTTGCACCCATTGCTACGAACCTGACCGCCCAAGGCCGCGAGGCCAATCGTAGGGTAGAGGCAGTCCTGTTACCGCGAAACAATTGATCAACCAAGAAAAATCCCCCGCTACCCTTATAGGTAACGGGGGGTGATCGAAAGTTCGGATCAAGTTCACCGAGGGAGTGTCGTGTCGGAAAAATTACCAGTCCGTGGGACCTTTGTCGGCAAAAGTGTGAGCCAGGAAATCAATGAATGCGCGGACTTTGGGCTGGGTGAAACGGCCGGGCGGATAAACGGCATAAATCCCTTGGGTTTCTAGCGGCAGGTCGGGAATGGCGTCTTCGATCAGCCCCTTTTCCATTGCATCAGCATATAAGAAACTGGGCAGATAGGCGATGCCAAGGCCTGATATCGCCGCATTCAGTAACGATTGTCCGTCATTGACCGAAAGCCATCCAGCTGTTCGCACCTGACGCTTTTCACCCGAGGGCGAGGTCAGCTTCCACATATTGCCGCTGGACTGGTTCGAATAATGTAGCAGTTTGTGATTATTTAGATCGTCGATCTTTTCAGGTCGGCCATATTTTTCGAAATAGCCAGGCGAGGCGATCATGCGTTTGGTGGTTTCTGTCAATTTTCGTGCACGCAACGTGCTGTCTTCCAGCTCGCCGATGCGCACAGCCATATCGAAACCCTCGCTGATCAGTTCGACATAGCGGTTATTGAGAACCATGTTGACGGTGATGTCCGGAAAGTCGGACAGAAACTCTGACAGCGCCGGGGACAGATGATTTACGCCGAAATCCGTCGCAACCGAAATCCGCAGCAAGCCCGATGGTGCCGACTGCATCGACGTCACCAAAGCGTCAGCTTCGCCTGCGTCGTTCAGCACGCGGCGGGCTCGATCATAGTACGCAAGGCCGATCTCGGTTGGGCTGACCCTGCGTGTGGTCCGGTTCAAAAGCCGCGCACCCAAGCGTGCCTCAAGGGAGGACACGTGCTTGGAAACTGCCGACTTTGATATTCCCATCTTTTTCGCGGCATCCGTAAAGCCACCCTGATCCACAACCGTGGCGAATGCTTCCATCTCTGTCAGGCGGTCCATTGCCGTCCCCTTTTCAATCATCTGTTTCAAGGGATGGTATGGCGGCCAATTCAGGCAGGATCACGGCAGCGGTAAGACAGTAGGAAGGTATTAGTGCGGATCGTTCGCGGCAGGGAAACATCGAAACAATGGAGTATTTAGCAGATGTTTAGAAATACGTTGCCCGCTGAGCGCTTGAGCTTTCGTGGGCTCGCAAAACGGGGGGCGGTGCTTTGCACTGCCACCTTTGGTCTGGCGCGGGGCTGGGGGCAACTTGAATGGCGGCAACCTTGTCTCTTCTTGCAGTCTCCAAGTTGGTGCGCGGGACAAGCAACGAGCACCAAAATCTATTCGCCAAGTTTCAGCTCGGGTCTTGGCTTTGGCTTTTGGGCCGCTAGCTTAATAAAGAATAGAAACAGACAGCGATTCATCTACTCTCACATTCAAGGAGCTTACCCATTATGAAATCACGCATTATTACCGCAGTTGGACTGTCCACGATGCTTGCTTCGGGGGCCGCAGCCGAAATAACGGTATCGTCCAAGATTGATACAGAAGGCGGATTGTTGGGCAACATCATCGCGCTTGCGCTTGAAGATGCTGGCCTTCCTGTTGAACGTCGCTTGCAACTGGGGGGTACGCAAGTGGTCCGCGAGGCATTGATGTCCAACCAGATCGATATCTATCCCGAATACACCGGAAACGCGGCGTTCTTTTTCAACGAGGCCGATAGCGACGTTTGGAAGGACGCCAAGGCGGCCCATGCAAGGGCGGCCGAATTGGATAGTACCCAGAACAACATTACCTGGCTCGACTCTGCGCCGGCCAACAATACTTGGGCCATTGCCGTAACCGGCCCGGTTGCCGAGAAAAACAACCTGACCACAATGTCTGATTTCAGCACATGGGTGGCTGGTGGTGGCGAGGTAAAGCTTGCGGCTTCGACAGAATTTGTCTCATCCCCGGCCGTATTGCCAGCCATGCAGGCGACCTATGGTTTCACGCTGTCGCCAGATCAAACGGTGATCCTGTCAGGCGGAGACACCGCAGCAACGATCCAGGCCGCGGCGCGGGGCACTTCCGGGGTCAATGCCGCAATGGTTTATGGCACTGATGGAGGCGTGGGAGCGACAGGTCTTGTGGTGATGGAAGATGATAAAGGCGTCCAGCCGGTATATGAACCGACGCCCATCGTGCGTGCCGAGGTGCTAAAGGAGTATCCTTCCATCCCCGAAGTTCTAAACCCGATTTTCGGAGGCCT
>DRFG01000105.1 GCA_011050655.1 Roseobacter sp. | reverse complement strand
AGATGTGTATAAGAGACAGCCCGCATCGCTGCGTCTCCGGTTAGGGCGTTCTAAGGTTACTTCCATATACCCGCAACCCCTTTTTTAAGTTTAGAGGAATTTCGCTCAATTACTTATTTAAGTTATTGATTATAAAGTATTTTATAATGAGGGATGGCGCGTGTGACAAAAGATACATATAGCCGGTTTCGCCTCAGGGTTGCATAAAACGACTCGGAGCCGTCAAAACTGATTCATTTTGAAGGGGTGGGCACTTTGCTTGGGCTTTCGACTCGCTTGCCTCTTCCCCCAACGGTTTATCCCCCGCTTGGCCTTAGCTTGTTTGATCGGCAACAGGCTATGATCTGTGAACACTACAAGTTAAGACGCTTTAGCTCGCAAATCCGAAAGAGATCGTGATGATATATTCGCCTGCCCCCCTTACTCGCGATCTGGTGTTAATTGGCGGAGGTCATGCACATGCCTTGGTTTTGCGAAAATGGGGCATGGCCCCTCTGCCCGGTGCAAGGCTGACGGTTATAAACCCCGGCCCAACTGCGCCGTACACCGGTATGCTTCCCGGCCATGTAGCTGGGCACTATGATCGCGAGACGCTTGAGATTGATCTAGTGCGCTTGTGCCAATTCGCTGGAGCCAGACTGATACTGTCCCACGCGACAGATATAAACAGAAGTGACCGTATGATATCGGTCGAGGGACGGACTGCGATCGCATATGATACAGCGTCCATCGACATTGGCATCACCGCTCAGATGGACATGCCGGGATTTATAGATCACGCGGTCGGGGCAAAGCCTCTTGATATATACGCTAGCCGGTGGCGGGACTTTGTGGCTGCGGTAAAATCTGGGACCACCGCACCCAAGGTTGCGATTATCGGGGCCGGCGTTGCAGGTTGCGAGCTGTCGATGGCTATGGCATATTCACTAGCGCAAGCAGGCGTGACGCCCTCTGTTACGGTAATTGAGGCCGGCGACAGCGTTTCAGGTCTGGGCATCCAAGCTCGAAAACAAATGCTGTACCGTATGCAGCAAGCAGGCGTCGCTCTGTGTTTCAACGCTCATATCCAATGCGTCACCGCCACCCACGTGATTCTCGAGAACCAAAAAACCATTGCTGCATCATTAACTGTGGGAGCCGCGGGAGCCTTTCCACATAAATGGCTTCTCAAAACCGATTTGCCGCTAATCGACGGTTTTATTGAGACCACGCCGGATTTAAGAGTTAATGGAGACCCAGATTTTTTTGCAGTGGGTGATTGTGCCGCAATGTCTTTTGCGCCACGCCCGAAAGCCGGGGTGTTTGCCGTGCGGGCGGCAGACGTGTTGCACCACAATCTGCGGGCCACGCTAACCGGGAAGCCGCTTCGTGCCTTTAAGCCACAAAAGAACTATCTCAAACTGATCTCGCTGGGGGAGAAATCCGCGCTAGCCGAAAAGTTCGGCTTCGCGTTCGCCAGTCCGTTGTTATGGCGCTGGAAAGACCATATCGACCGCAAGTTTATGGAGAAGTTAAACACGCTTCCTTCCATGCCCGTTCTGGCAATACCCGGTGAAATCGCTTTGGGGGCGCGTGAGATCATGCAAGACAAGCCATTGTGTGGCGGTTGCGGGGCAAAGGTCGGCGGTTCCATCCTGTCTGCTGTCTTGCCCTCGATCCGATCGATACCAGGGCCCGATGTGATACAGGGGGCAGGCGACGATGCCGCAATCTTACGTCAGCCAGGTGGCGGATTTCAGGTACTCAGCACCGATCACCTGCGCGCAATTGTGCAAGATCCGTTCGAGATGGCACGCATAGCCGCAGTACATGCCCTGGGGGATGTGTGGGCAATGGGTGCCCACCCTCAATCCGCACTTTCGAGCATAATTTTACCGCGAATGTCCCCTGCCCTTCAACGTCGCACATTGGGCGAAATCACTGACGCCGCACAGGAAATATTTTTAGATTCGGGGGCGGCGTTGATTGGGGGTCACACGACAATGGGTGCGGAGTTGACGATCGGCTTTACGGTCACCGGTACCCGTCAGTCTATGCCGATCACCGTCGCCGGTGCTAAGCCGGGAGATGTCTTGCTGCTGACGCGACCCATTGGGTCAGGAGTTTTGATGGCTGCATCAATGATGGGTTTGGCCCAAGGCCGCGATGTCGCGACGGTATTGGCGACCATGCGGTTACCCCAAACCCGACAAGCCGCAATCTTGCAAAATGCCCATGCCATGACGGATGTAACCGGGTTTGGGTTGGCAGGGCACGTACAGGCTATATGTACTGCATCAAGGCTGCGTGCGGAAATTCGGGCCGGGGACGTTCCATTCTTTCAAGGTGCCCGAAAACTGTCTGACAGCGGGGTTGGTTCATCATTGCTGCAGTCGAATATTGAATATGCGCCATCAACAGGCATCTCTGATCCGCTGCTTTTCGACCCCCAAACCGCCGGGGGTCTATTGGCCGCCCTGCCCCCAAATGCAGCGAAAGACGCAATCGATACCCTAGCAAAGGAAGGTCTGAGGGGCTGGGTCATTGGCAATTTGCAGGAAGGCTCAGGCCCGATACAGATTATTTGAAATCTCGCGACAGTCCCTGTGCCACCGTGGCCAGAGTTTCATCGTTCAGATCATTAAGGGCGAGCTGTTTAACCGGCTGTCCTGGCTGCGTCGCAGATTTGGCATATCGGGGATCGTAATGTGCCGAAACCAAAGCCGCCGCCAAACCTTCCCATTCGCTATTCTTTGCCATGCTATGCCATTCTGTGATGGTGGCCGCAGAATGAAACGCGCGTAATTGGTCAATTTGCCGGTGTAGACGATCAATGTTTTCCGTCAGATCCTTATAGGCTTGAGCCAGAAACTGCGCGCGCGCAGACAACGTCGCCTTGATCTCGACCCGTTCTGCGCCGCGCATGGCATGCCACAAGACACCGGGAATGATCCTTGCCCCTACCTTGCTGCTTTCTGCTTCGATCCAAGTCAAACGGGCGGGGTCGAGCCCGTCCAGTTCCTGGGCTAGTCGCGTTTCAAACATTTTTTGCGACGGTTGCCCTCCGGCCTGCTCCCCGAACAATGAACCCCGGTGATTGGCTAGGCCTTC
>DRFG01000104.1 GCA_011050655.1 Roseobacter sp. | reverse complement strand
GCGCCCACGCGCCAAAAAATTTGATCAAAAAATCAATACTACCGTATCAGATTAGGACGCAAGCGAATTTTCCTTACGGTGTTATGCGGCAGGTGTCGGTTTAGACGTCGGTTTATGGCCCCAAAAATACCGATAATGACAAGGGTAAGAAGGATGAAATAACCCGCCAGAATTGGATAAGGAACAAACGGGTTGAACGTTTTGTCGGCAAAGTAACTTGCATAATACAGTGCATCGCCGCGTTGCTGCAAAGCTGGGAAACCGGTGAAGAACACCAACGTCGTTGCATGAAATAGAAATATCGCCTCGTTTGTATAAGCGGGCCATGCAAGCCGCAGCATCGTCGGCCAGACGATCCGCCTGAAGCGTGGCCAACCAGATATGCCGTACGCATCCGCGGCCTCGGTGTCGCCTTTGGGGATGGACTGCAACGCTCCGTAAAAGATTTCGGCAGAATAGGCCGACGTGTTGAAGAACAATACGATCAATGCCCCCAGCCATGCCGAGGTAAACATGTCAAAGAACGGGTGAACGGATTTGAGGCTGAGAAACAGGAAGTAGCCAAAGAAGAACTGGATGAAAAGCGGCGAGCCCCGGAATACAAAGATGAACCATTCGGCAGGTTTGCGCACCAATGGGTTGGGCTGTGCCTTGGCAAAACCAAGCGCCGTGGCAAAGACAAACCCGGAAATCAGGGCGAAAAAGCCGAAGTAAACATTCCAGATCATGCCTGATCCGATCAATGTGAATTGATCACACAAGGTAAAATCACTGCGCGGCAGCAGTCTTTCGCCAACCCCCAGGGACCTTAGCCCGTAGGATTGAACCGTATCCCAGCAGCTCATGTCATGGCCTTTCGCTGGTTTTCACCGCCAGCCGTAGCCTGGCCACGGGTCAAGCGCTGCATCAAACGGTCAAGCACGATTTCCGACAGCCGTGTAAAGCAAAGGTAGAACACCAACAGCGCCAAAAAATACCACATGCGCCAGTCTGGGTGGGGATAATCGGTAAAGCGCGGCGTCTTGGCCCCGCCCAATTCGCGGGCCCAATAGACGATGTCTTCGACCCCAAGCAAAAACAGCAACGGCGTAGCTTTGATCAAAACCATCCACAAGTTACCAAGGCCGGGTAGGGCATAGACCCACATTTGCGGTACCAGAATGCGCCAGAAAGTCTGGCGGGGCGACATGCCATATGCTTCAGCAGTTTCAAGCTGGGCGCGTGGTACGGCTCGCATCGCCCCGAAAAGCACATTTGCAGCAAATGCCCCGAACACAATGGCGAAGGTCAGCACCGCCAGTGAAAAACCATACGCCTCGTGTACCCACTGGGGAGAGTTACCCAAGGGCATCTTGGCAGCCTGACAGACGATGAAATCGCTACCTTGTCGAATTGGTTGATCCCAATCAGGGCACTTGACCTTGTGCCGCAGGTATTCCAGCGCTTGGTCTAGCGCGATGACAAAGAATAGGAAAAATGCAATATCAGGTACACCGCGTACTATGGCGATATAACTGCGGCCGATCCAAGACAGGGGCGCAAACGGAGACCGCGCCGCCATGGCACCGCCGAAGCCAAAGGCCAGCGCTGCGGGAGCAGTGATCGCAAGAAGCAACAAGACTGTGCCGAATGCGCCGTAAAACGCCATGTGCTTGCCTGTCGTCAGATAGCAGGACAGCCAAGACAAGCCAGACAGTGTTTCAGGGTCAGTGCAGACGAAAATGGTGAAATGTCCCGGATTGGTTGCGCCTCTGATAAGGCACCCGCTGGAAAGACGTCAGTAGAAAGGGGGCGGCTTATTCGCCGCCCCGATCAAATTCAGAATGTTTTGGCGTCGTCGCCAAACCACTTGATGATAAGTTCGTTCAGGCTGCCATCATCCTTCATGGATTGAATTGCCGCATCAAACTTTGCTTTCAGTTCGGTGTCGCTTTCACGCAGCCCCAGCCCGATGCCGTCACCCAATGGAACGTCATCACCAACGAACATCAATGCGCCGCCGGATTCTTCGACTGTGGGTGCCAGCGCATCCTTGTCGGCGAATACCGCATCGGCTTCGCCATTGTTCACGGCTGAAATTGTTTCATCGTAAGTTGCAAATTCAAGCAAAGTCGCCCCGGATTCAGCGACGTGGCCGGCTTGGATCGTGCTTGTTTGGGCTGATACGACACCGCCTTTAATGTCGGCATCCGCCGATTTCGCCACATAGGCAGAGGCGGCGGGTGGGAAGTAGTTTTGCGTGAAATCAATTACTTCTTCACGTTGGTCAGTGATGCTCATACCCGCGATGATGGTATCATAGTTGCCGGATGTCAGATTAGGGATGATGCTATCCCATTCGTTCGTGACCCATTCGCACGTCAGCTCGGCGCGTGCGCAAAGCTCGTCGCCGACTTCGCGCTCAAACCCGTCTACTTCGCCAGCATCGTTCAGAAAGTTATAGGGGGGGTAGGCACCCTCGGTTCCCATACGGATGGTTTTGCCATGGGCATCGGCCAGTGCAAACCCGGTGCTCAATGCAAGTGCGGCTGTGGCCAACATTAGTTTTTTCATTTTTAAGTCTCCCAACTTTTTATGTTTTTTAAGCAGCATGGGTGGCCGATAAAAAGCCACGCAAACGTTCTGATTTTGGCGCACCGAACACTTGGTCCGGCGTCCCTTCTTCTTCGATCAGGCCTTGATGCAGAAATACGACGTAATCTGACACGTCAGCCGCCAGCTTCATGTCGTGGGTTACGATCATCATCGTCCGGCCCTCTGCGGCCAGGTCCTTGATTACCTTGACGACTTCTTGCTCCAACTCGGGATCAAGCGCGGACGTAGGTTCGTCAAACAGCAAAGCTTCCGGTTCCATACACAGCCCGCGCGCAATGGCAGCCCGCTGTTGCTGCCCACCCGATAGCTGGGCAGGGTAGGCATCGGACTTGTCGCCAATCCCGACCTTGTCCAGATACCCTTGCGCTGCGCGTTGGACTTCGTCGCGGTCGCGGCGCAATACGGTCAATGGGGCTTCCATGACGTTTTGCAAGATGGTCATATGTGCCCATAGATTGAATTGCTGAAATACCATCGACAGATTGGTGCGAATACGCAGCACCTGCTTGGCATCCGCAGGGCGGCGGTGGTGGTCACGACCTTTCCAGATAACGGGCTCTCCGTTGAACAAAAGCTCGCCTTGCTGGCTATCTTCAAGAAGGTTGCAACACCGCAGCAGGGTGGATTTTCCAGAGCCAGACGATCCGATCAGCGAAATCACATGCCCCTTGGGGGCGGACACCGACACGCCTTTAAGAACCTCTAGCGGGCCATATGCCTTGTGAAGGTTTCTTATTTCTATAACAGGTGGCTGTTGTGTCACTGTTCCGCCTTGTTGCACTGTAAGACCCAAGTAAAGGTGATTTTCGGGGTCATTTGCAATCTCGAACTTGAGCAAGGCCCGGTTTATGTTCTACCGACCTGACGTAAGTTCAACAGATGCAGAAATTATTTTTCATCGCTGATCCGCTGACGAACCAATGCACTATCGGTGTCGGTAACGCCTAACAGGTTACTTACCAACCGCAAAAGGGCATTTTCTTCATCAGATCTGGACCCGTCTGCCAAGACCACGCTCCACAGCGCTTCGATTATATCCAGCCGTGATTCGTAAGGAACGGCATCCTTTATGGCACGCGTGAAACGCACAGTGTCAGGGGCTTCGGCTTCAAGCGCTTCCGCATTGCTGCGCAAATCGGCAATTTCGGACTCGTTCAAACCATAGCGTATGCCGATAATCCGGTTAATCTGAGCCCGTTCAGCCGGGGCATAGTCATTATCCGATTTGGCGATGCGCACCAATAGGGCAGTCAACGCCAAACGCGCATCGGCGTGGGGCAGTTGGGCGGGGTCAGGCTGGGTCAGCCGCTTGATGAAATCTGAAAACATTTTTTCCGTATAATGTGATCAACGATAAAGGCCAAGGTCACAACGTACGCAACGCCTTTTCGCGTGCGGATGCCATGTCTTTGTCAGTCAAACCCAGAGCGGTTTCAATCGCCAAAAGTTGAATTTCTTCGTCTTCATCGCGCCCGCCGTCAGCAAGGGCCACGGCCCACATCGCCTCTCCTAGGGCTTTGCGATCTTCATAGCTGACCTCTTCGCGCATGATCGCCGCATATTCGGGCGTACCAGGGGCGTGACGTTCAAGGGCTTCACAGGTGGCGCGCAGCTTAGCAGCCTCGATGGGTTTGAGGTTGAACGTCCGTGCAAGAATTTTGTCAATCTGCCCGACTTCTTCAACCCGGTAGGACCTGTCGGCCAACGCGACGCGCACAAGTAATGCACCCAAAGCCAACTGGGGTGTCGGCTGCGGAAGCGGTTTGGGGTCGGGCTTACGACGAGGAAATAAACGGTCAAACATGGGAACTCTTTATCCTTCAAGATGCCCTATTTTAACACGAAGCTTCAAAAGCGGTTCCCATCCCTGCGCTTTGAAGCGTGGGTGGTGCATAAAAAGCTCAGACTAAGGGGTATAGCCCTCGACGATGACTAGGTTACCGTCGGATACGCTGGCACGAATGCCCTTAGCTGCTTGGTAATCGGCACTTTCATAGCAGGCTACGGCATCCGCTAGACTGGCAAATTCGATTACGACGACTCGGGGGTGTGACGCCCCTTCACGGATGTCAGGCGCGGCCCCCCGAACAAGAAACTTTGCCCCGAAGTCGGCAAAGGGTTTGGCATTGGCAGCGCGGTATTTTTCATACACGGCGGAGTCATGGACATCGACGTTGGCGATCCAGTAACCTTTTGGCATAGAGAGGGTCCTTATCTAGGCAAGCTCTTAAACTTCAAACTCAGCTTAGCCGCTTCTTCTTTCAAACCAAAGGGCGGATTGATCACGAACAAGCCAGAACCGATCATACCATGACCAGGGCGGGCCGGGGCAAAGTTAACTTCATGTCGCAGCGCGTCAGGGTGTGCGGCTGTCAGAGCGCTTAGCATCCCATGATGGGCTTTGCTGGTCAAAATAGGGTACCAGAGCGCGATAATGCCCACGTTCCACGCCTTGGCCAATTTGCCTATGTTGCGGGGAATATCTATGTAGTCGGTCTTAATTTCAAAGCTTGGGTCGATCAGCATAAGCCCGCGGCGGGGGGTAGGCGGGGTCATGGCGAATGCCATGTCGAACCCGTCGCGATAGTGGCATTTTGCCTGATAGGGTGACATCGCAAGATCCAGCGCGCTGTATTCGCCTGGGTGAAGTTCTGCGAGGTGGATACTATCGCCTTCGCGCAGCAGCTTGGCGGCAACAAGCGGGGAACCTGGATAGGCTTGTGTGCCCTGTTCCTGGGTGATTTGGTCCAGTACTTGGGTATAGGGATGTTCGGGCGCGAACCATCTGCGGGCGCGGCCAATACCTTGCACAGCTTCACCGGTTTTTAGCGCAGGCGCGTCAGATAAGTCATACAAGGCGCGACCTGCGTGAGTTTCCAGATAGCTCAGCGGTTTATCCTTGCGAGTCAGATAATCTAGCATCCATGCTAACAGGCTGTGTTTGTGAACGTCCGCAAGATTCCCTGCGTGGTAGATGTGTTGATAGCTTAGCATATTTGGGTCGCCTTTCGACAGGATCAGACGAGCCGCGACATTTCCTTGGCGGCCCGAACGAAATCCTTGAACAGCGGGTGCGGGTCAAAGGGCTTTGATTTGAGTTCGGGATGAAACTGGACCCCGATGAACCATGGGTGGTCAGACCATTCCACTATCTCGGGCAACTTACCATCAGGTGACATCCCCGAAAACGTCAGCCCGGCTTTTTCCAGTTGGTCTCGATATGCGGTATCCACTTCGTAACGATGACGATGGCGCTCATCAATCGACAAGGTACCGTAGATATCTGCCACACGGGACCCTTCTTTCAATGTTGCATCATAAGCTCCCAAACGCATCGTGCCGCCCTTGTCGTCGCTGAGCTTGCGTTCGACCTTGTGATTGCCCTGCACCCATTCTTTCAGGTGATAAACGACTGGTTCAAAACGCTTTTTCCCGGTCGATTCATGGTCGAACTCTTCTGATCCCGCAGTGGTCAATCCCGCCACGTTACGCGCCGCTTCAATCACAGCCATCTGCATGCCCAGACAAATGCCGAGATAGGGAACTTTATGTTCCCGAGCATACTGAGCAGCTTTGATCTTGCCTTCGGTACCCCGTTCGCCGAACCCCCCGGGTACCAGAATTGCCTGATAGCCTTCCAAATGTGATGCAAGGTCATCGGATTGATCGAAAACTTCGGCGTCGACCCATTCGATATTTACTTTTACCCGATTGGCCATCCCGCCATGGGTCAGCGCTTCTGCGATAGATTTATATGCATCTTCAAGCTGAGTGTACTTACCTACGATCGCTACCTTGACCGATCCTTCGGGGTTATGGACCCGGTCGGATACATCACGCCACACTGACAGATCGGGCTTAGGTGCTGGCGATATGTCAAAGGCATCTAGGACCGCTTGATCCAAGCCCTGCGCATGATACGCCAACGGCGCGTCATAAATGGTCTTTAAGTCATAGGCTGCGACCACGGCTTCTTTGCGGACATTACAGAACAAGGCGATCTTTTCGCGCTCTTTTTCGGGAATGGGGTGTTCGGAACGACAGACAAGAATATCCGGCGCGATCCCGATGCTTTGCAATTCTTTCACAGAGTGTTGTGTGGGTTTGGTTTTCAGTTCGCCACTTGCAGCAAGATAAGGCAGCAAGGTCAAATGCATGAAAATACACTGACCGCGAGGCTTGTCGTGACTGAATTGGCGGATTGCCTCGAAAAAGGGCAGACCCTCTATATCCCCGACCGTGCCCCCGATTTCGCAGAGCATGAAGTCGACCTCGTCGCCGCCAACATCAAGAAACTCTTTTATTTCATTGGTAACATGCGGAATGACCTGAATCGTTTTACCCAGATAATCACCACGGCGTTCTTTTTCGAGAACCGTAGAGTAGACCCGGCCAGAGCTGATTGAATCGGTCTTGCGCGCCGCAACACCCGTAAAACGCTCATAGTGGCCGAGGTCCAAGTCAGTCTCGGCACCATCGTCGGTTACAAAGACTTCACCATGTTCGAAAGGCGACATCGTGCCTGGATCGACGTTGAGGTAAGGGTCAAGCTTGCGCAAGCGTACCGAAAAGCCGCGGGCCTGCAACAATGCGCCAAGTGCCGCCGAGGCCAGACCTTTGCCAAGGCTGGAAACCACACCGCCGGTGATAAAAATATAGCGTGCCATGTGATCGAAGACCCCCGTGAAATTCAGATTTGATGTGGCAATAGCCAGCCAAATGAGCTGTGGAAAACCACAGCACCACGGGACTTAAGGCTAACAGGATTCGTATGTGCAAGGCAAGGCCATGCCGCAACATCGTGTGGCGATTATCGGCCTAAACCCAAGCCATTGTAGAAGCTTAATTAATCAGCCGTGGGAACCTGCGGCGTGTTTTCCTCGGCGGTGGGTGGCAGCAAGCTGTTGCTGTCGGGCAGGGCCGGGGACGCGGGTACATTTGCGGCTGGCGGTGTGATGCCAAGCCGATCAATAACTGACGAACCCGCCGATTTTTCAGCCGCGATGATTGTCAAAGTAATTGATGTAATGATGAAGAGCGTCGCGAGGACCCAAGTGATTGTGCCCATCGCCGTCGCAGCAGAACGCCCAGATACAGCACCACCGCCGCCTCCGCCCATACCAAGGCCACCGCCTTCCGACCGTTGCAGCAACACGACTGCAATCAGACCAAGGGCCAGAATGAGATGGACGATCAGGACGACATTTTCCATTGGTACCTACGGCTCTTCGCTTTTCACTTTGGGCGTATCTAGGCAAGTTTGCCCATGGGGGCAAGGGAGGATTGGGGCCGCGATACTTGTTCGCACTGCTTCGAAGGGAATTTGGTCATGATCCCAGCTTCGTCACAGCCTTATATCTACCCCGATGCCGGTCAGGTTTCAACGTCATCCACATCAGCCTGACCCGAAACGGCGCGACGGAAAATGCTCCAGCTCAGACCGATTCCAAGAACAAAACTCAGGGCGAGAATCGCAATCCATGTGTTGAAGCTCGGGTTATCCAGGCGCAATATGCCAAAGTCATACAAGACCCACAAACAAGCGCTAACCAGTGCGATCACCAGCAGCATGCCTAAGCCACCGATGGATCGCAGGGTTGCGCGCAGATAAACAATATATCCTATGAACAACAACAGCCCCAACAGAACCGCGATCGACAGGTTCATATAACCATAATCGCGCACCCAGCTTACGTAGTTATAAGCAGTCGGGTTAAAGGTCACCGCCAATAAAACAAAGGCGAACGCCCATCGTATCAAAAAACCCATTCGTATCACCCTCATGATGAAGCTGTGACCGAAAGTCGCTATACTCCGGTCGTTTGCTTGAAAACCTATGTCATTTCTTCGGTAAATCTATAATCAAAGCGGATATTTGCGTTTGCATTGGTACCGCGCATCATTTTGCAGTTTCGGTTCCGCGCTGTCGCCGCTATACCGACGCGGGTTTGCACGGTTATTTGAACTGT
>DRFG01000103.1 GCA_011050655.1 Roseobacter sp. | reverse complement strand
CGGCCATTTTGTCCATCGTCTTTCTCTGCAAGAATTCCATTGGCGTCAGGTTGCCTAATGCTGAATGTGGTCTGCACCAGTTGTAGTCCTCTTGCCATTCTTCCAGCGTTTCACGCGCAGCACTTAATGTCCCAAAGCGAGGTTCCAATTTTTTCAGAAACTTCTTCGTCACAGGAAGTTTGGCCAATCTCTTATCCAGAAGCCGCAAACAAAGAAGGTACGCAATGAACGGAAGACGGACAGATATCGCCATCGACTGATTTTCGCGCCCTCAGAGTGAGGCGCGCAACTCAGTAGATGACGATCACATGAACCTCCGGAACATCCTGACCGCCGGGACGAAACCTGGCAACTTTTTTTCAATCAGGAGGCACCATGTACTACAGTAAGATCATTTCCGACCCAAAGCTCATCAAATGCCAAGGAAGCGAACACGCGTATCGGGCGTATTTCCAAGACAACGATGAAGCCCTCGGCCACGCCGCTGTGCTGCTCGGTGGGCGGCGCGGTGCGCGGCTTATCAATGCGGTTCGCGAGGCGCTGAGGCACCACAGGCCATTTACCCTTCGTCTGCGTCGTCAGTTGCTTGAGCTGCGGAACCTTCTGTTCCTCGAATACGCTTACATTGAGGATTGGGGGCGATGGCACGGGCTTTGCGTTGCTCGAACCCGATGATCCAATTGTTCCGGAAATCTGTGTCCTTGTTGACGGCTTGGAACAGGCCCTGCACAACTCAGGAATGATCGAAAAAGAAGGTTATGAAACGGCATGACTGTTCACCCCGCGCCTGAGCAAATTGGCCACGGTGCGGGGGACTCCCGAAAAGTACGCCCCAAGCCACTTTTCTCCTTCGTCCTTTCACAAAAAGACCAATCTAATTGATACCAGCACTAAGAAAGCTCCTTCAAGCCTAACAAAAAGGAACCCGTCACCAAACCAATCACCTCCCTCCGTGCAGAAATCGTGACGCCGCAGAAAAGGCGCTCCATCCAGCCGATTTACCCGCATGAACAGGAGGTTTCTCATGCATACCATCACCCATGAAAAAAACGCACAGGCCGCGTACGACAGGATCGCGGACACCCAGCAACACTTGCGCCGTCACGGCCCTGCGCTCTGTGATCTTTTCAACATCTTCGATGCGCCTTGCGGTTTCGATGCGCTTTGCGATCTGCATGGTGCATTTAGTCGCCAACACCCGGACGCATTTACGATCAAGGTAGCGCTTAAGGAGATCAAGGAAGCATTGGCGCAGCAAACATCGCAGGCCACAGACTATATCGCACGCGATCGGGATTTCGACGCGTCTGCTACTCTGCGTTGGCATGGTGCGCGGATCAGTGAATTGCATGCAAGGTTCCAATATGCAGGTTGAACTTGGATCTGGTTGCCAGTTGCAAAAGGCACGTCGTCGTCGGGGGCTTACCCCCGACGAATGCGATATGGACCAGAATATCTGCGATATTTCCTTATGGCTTATGGTGAAGTTTCAGATTTCATTCGCACCTCTGTGGATTGATCGGCACCACTTCCAAGAAGGACGGCAGCTCGCCAATGTCACTGTAATGTTGTGGCGGGATTATCCAGATTTACTAACACCTGCGGTACAGAAAACTTTCGTCGCCCTTGGCTAATTGCGACAATGTCCAACTTCGGCAGCCGCCAAGTAGTTTTTTTGCTTCAATGAAGAGAGTGGCCAGACTTTTGAAAGACGAAGAAGAAATTTCCAGAATGGCCGAATTTATTTTCAAAATACCGGCCCATGGCTGTTCTTTTGTGAAAAGTTCGTATGCTACGCCGCGGCCCATTGAACCGGCCATGCGCTGCAAGATCTAACCTGGCTAATCGGCGAATTTACAAACCTTTTGACGAAACAGCCTACTGGCTATGTTTCTTGAATAGCTGGTCTGGAAATATCACGCAGGTTGTATAAGGGTGCTGAGACTCCGCAGCCAGGGTGCTTTTCCAATGTTCCGCGATCTTTCGATACCAGCTATTTCCATGGGATTACTCGCCGCTTTTGTAGGGTATTCAGCATCATTCGCCATCGTTCTGGCGGGGCTGACGGCGATGGGGGCCACAAGCGCGCAGGCTACGACAGGGCTGTTCTTTGCAACTCTCGGCATGGGGATTTGCAGCATATGGCTTCCTGCTGTAACGCGCATTCCAGCGGCTGTGGCGTGGTCTACGCCCGGCGCCGCGTTTCTGGCGACAACGGCCATCTTGCCCGGCGGATTTGCTGAAGCCGTAGGCGCACTAATTTTCTGTGCTGGATTGATCGTGCTGACCGGCTTAATCCCCGCACTTGGCCGGATCGTGGCCGCCATACCGAAACCCATTGCGAACGGGTTGCTTGCCGGTGTCCTGCTCAAGCTCTGTCTGGCCCCCGCGATTGCGCTCGGCAGTATTCCTTTGCTGGTCCTGCCGGTGCTCGTCGCATGGCTGGTTGGGCTAACATGGAACAGGCTGGCCGCGATGCCGTTTGCCGTGATTGCGTTTCTTGTGGTTCTCTATTTCTCTGTTGATAGTTCGAACAGCGCGGTTCAAATGGGCACGACATGGCTTCCCACCTTTGAGCTTGCTGCCCCGATCTTTACGATTCAGTCCTTCTTTTCCATCGCTTTGCCGCTTTATCTGGTGACGATGGCTGGGCAGAACATCCCCGGCTTTGCGGTGCTGGAGCTAAACGGCTATTCGGTAGACCGCCAACCGTTGATCCGCAAAACCGGCCTTGTCAGCCTCGCTTTTGCGCCGTTCGGGTCGATCCCCGTTAACATGTCCGCGATCACGGCAGCGATGATGGCGGGTGAGGACGCTGGCCGCGATCCGGCTACCCGCTATTGGGCAGCAATCACCTCGGGAGTTGTTTATATCTTGCTTGCCTTTGCGGCAGCGCTAATCACCTCACTGGCGAGCCTTGCACCGCTTGCTTTGATCACCGCAGTGGCCGGACTTGCACTTATCCCCGCGTTGGTTGGCTCAATCTCGGCTGCGTTCAGGCAACCGACCCAATTGGAAGCGCCAGCACTGACGTTCCTGATTGCAGCAAGCGGTATGACCCTTTTTGGGATAAGTGGTGCGTTCTGGAGTGTTATTGTTGGCGTAATTATCTGGATGGCAAAAGCGATTGCCAACCCATCATTTGATCGATGAGCGAACCTGCTTCAGCGAACGTGACGTGCCCACCATGACTGGTTCGCCGAACTGAGACGCATGCCAATTATTCTCCCCGGCTTGAACGCCGTGGCGACGGCAGCCAGAGAGAATTCGATACCCAGTTGGCAACGGTATCCGCCCGGCTCGAGCCTTACTGACCTGGGCCAGGCATGGCAGCGCGTAGCTCGTCTTCGCTGATCTCCAGCGCCTGAGCTGCAGCTGCGAAATCGGGCGGAATTGATGTGCCGAGGGCGTTCATCAATTCGACTTCCGCGATGCCCAGTTGCGCGGCCACCGCTGCAAAGTCAGGGCGGCCTCCGGCACCGGGCCCTCTCTCCGCCACTTCGAT
>DRFG01000102.1 GCA_011050655.1 Roseobacter sp. | reverse complement strand
CCCTTGTCATTATCGGTATTTTTGGGGCCATAAACCGACGTCTAAACCGACACCTGCCGCATAACACCGTAAGGAAAATTCGCTTGCGTCCTAATCTGATACGGTAGTATTGATTTTTTGATCAAATTTTTTGGCGCGTGGGCGCTGACCCGGGTTTTCACGTCTTCAGAACTCCGTTTTCATGCCCGCCGCTTACAAGGTGTGTTATGAAGAACTGGCTCCGCAAACATCCACAGGTCCGCACTATTCGCGTGGCCGCCGCAGACTTGAATGGACAGGCACGCGGCAAACGAATCCCCTCGCGCTTTGCCGATAAGGTAGTCGAAGATGGTACGCGCTTTCCCATGTCCGTACTGAACCTTGATATCTGGGGCGAAGACATCGACGATAGCCCGCTGGTGTTTGAATCCGGCGATGCCGATGGCATTTTACGCCCTACTGAGCGTGGTTTTCTGCCGATGCCTTGGCTAGATGCGCCGTCTGCATTGCTACCGATCTGGATGTTTCACGAAGACGGACGTCCCTATGGCGGTGACCCCCGCCATGCCTTGCGGGCGGTGCTGGATCGATACAAGGAACACGGCCTTACCCCTGTGTGCGCGGTTGAGCTTGAGTTCTTCCTGATCGACGATTCAGGCCGCAAGCTTCAGGTTCCATTGTCGCCGCGTTCGGGAAAGCGACGCAAGGCCGCCGAAACACTGTCGATTCGGGCGTTGGACCAGTTCGATGAGTTCTTTACAGATCTCTACGATGCCTGCGAGGAAATGGACATTCCGGCCGACACTGCAATTTCAGAGGCGGGTCTGGGCCAGTTCGAGATCAACCTGATGCATTGTGACGATGCGCTGCGCGCCGCTGATGACGCATGGTTGTTCAAGATGCTGGTCAAAGGGCTGGCGCGGCGTCACGGCTTTGCCGCGAGCTTTATGGCAAAACCGTACGAAGATTATCCCGGTTCGGGGCTTCACACGCATTTTTCCGTGTTGAACAAGAAAGGCGAAAACGTGTTCGACGACGGCGGCCCAGAGGGCACAGCATTGATGCGTCACGCCGTAGCGGGATGTATGAATGCGATGGCTGGCAGCGCTTTGGTGTTCGCACCTCACGCCAATAGCTTTGACCGGATGGTACCCGGTGCCCACGCACCCACCGGCATATCATGGGCTTATGAAAACCGCACATCCTCTATTCGCATCCCGTCAGGCAGCCATAAGGCGCGGCGGATTGAACATCGTGTGTCGGGTGGTGACGTGAACCCGTATTTGATGCTGGCAGCGGTTTTGGGTGCCGCGATGAACGGTATCGAGGACGGAACCGAGCCGCCCGCCCCTATCACTGGCAATGCCTATACTGCTGGTCTGCCTCAAATACCCGGCGACTGGAAATCCGCCATTGATGCCTTTGAAGCGTCGCCGGAAGTTGCCCGTATATTCGCGCCGGAAATGATACGAAATTTCATCCTGACCAAACGCCAGGAGCTGCATTATATGCAGGAGCTGACCCCGCAAGAGCAGGTCGAAATCTACCTTGATACTGTTTAAAAGGTGACCCCATGAAAATCGGCATTCTTCAAACCGGCCATTCGCCCGACAACATGAAAGAGGCGATGGGCGACTATGGCCAAATGTTCGAAAAGCTCTTGGATAACCGTGGCTTTACGTTCCAGATATGGTCGGTCGTAGACAACGAGTTTCCGGCGTCAGCAATGGATGCCGACGGGTGGCTCATCACCGGGTCCAAGTTCGGTGCGTATGAAGATCACACCTGGATTCCCCCGTTAGAAGAATTAATCCGAGCTATTCGCGACGCTGGACGGCCGTTGGTGGGCATTTGCTTTGGTCATCAGATCATCGCACAAGCGCTCGGCGGGAAGGTGGAAAAATTCACTGGTGGCTGGGCTGTAGGGCGCACCGAATATACCATAGATGGCAAGAAGCTGGCGTTGAATGCCTGGCATCAAGATCAAGTTACCTCCTTGCCCACTGAGGCCAAGGTAGTAGGGTCATCGGCCTTTTGTGCGTATGCAGCCTTGCTCTACGGTGATAATATCTGGACGATCCAACCCCATCCGGAGTTTGGGCATGACTTCATTGATGGGTTGATCCGGACACGGGGACGCGGTGTGGTGCCTGATTCTCAGCTTGACGCCGCCGCCGCGCTCTTGGATGCCCCGACTGACAATGTCAAAATCGCCGATCACATAGCTGACTTTTTCAAGAAAGAGAGATCATAATGTCCGACTGGCTTGACAAGTTACCCGCAGCCGCACGCGAATATCTAGATGGTAAAAGGTTGGACGAGGTCGAATGCATAATTCCTGACCTGCCTGGAATCGCCCGTGGCAAGGCTGTGCCTGCCACAAAATTTGCCCGGCAAGAGTATTTTCATTTACCCGACAGCATTTTCTACCAGACCATCACCGGAGAATGGGGCGAAGCCGCTGGCGCTGACGGTTTTATCGAAAAGGATATGATCTTGCGCCCGGACATGTCGACAGCGACAGCCGCGCCATGGACTGCGGACTGGACTTTGCAAATTATTCATGACGCCTATGACCGCGACGACAACGCCGTAGAGTATTCACCACGCAACGTTTTGAAACGCGTAGTTAATCTTTACCGTGCTCAAGGTTGGGAACCCGTCGTTGCGCCCGAGATGGAGTTCTTTCTGGTTGCTCGCAATCTAGACCCCGCGCATGAGATTAAACCCATGATGGGCCGATCAGGGCGCCCGGCGGCGGCGCGGCAGGCCTATTCAATGACTGCTGTGGACGAATTCGGGCCAGTGATCGACGACATCTATGATTTTGCCGAGGCACAGGGATTTGAGATTGACGGAATTACACAGGAAGGCGGGGCCGGACAGCTTGAGATCAACCTGATCCATGGTGACCCAGTCCGCCTCGCCGACGAGGTTTTCTATTTCAAACGCCTTATTCGCGAGGCGGCGCTGCGCCATGATTGCTATGCGACCTTCATGGCCAAACCGATTGCGAACGAGCCGGGCAGTGCGATGCATATTCATCATTCGGTGCTGGATGCCGAAACCGGCGAAAACTTGTTTTCAGATGCGCAGGGTGATGAAACCGATACGTTCTATCACTTTATCGCCGGCATGCAGAACCATATGCCTGACGCACTGGCGGTAATTGCACCCTATGTGAACAGCTATCGCCGCTACGTTAAGGACCACGCCGCTCCGATTAACCTCGAATGGGGGCGCGATAACCGCACCACTGGTATCCGTATACCTTTGTCCAAGCCGTCATCGCGGCGCGTAGAAAACCGATTGGCAGGGATGGATTGCAACCCCTACCTTGGCATCGCCGCATCCCTCGCCTGTGGGTATCTAGGGTTGATGGAAAAGAAACAGCCAAAACCCGAATTCAAAGGCGACGCCTACCACGGAGACGGTGATATCCCCCAGGTTCTGGGGTCGGCGCTGGACTTATTTGAAGATGCCGTCGGCCTGCACGAAGTATTAGGCCCCGAGTTTGCCCGTGTATATGCGATCGTCAAACGCGCAGAGTACGAAGAATTTCTTCACGTCATCTCTCCTTGGGAGCGCGAGTTCCTTTTGATGAACGTCTGAGCGCGCTGGAAGCGATGAATGCCTCCGGCGGGGATTTTCAACCATTTGGAAATAAAGGAAGCGACCTGCATCGATGAACCTGCTT
>DRFG01000101.1 GCA_011050655.1 Roseobacter sp. | reverse complement strand
TTCTGGTTGGATCGTCACATGATGTTTCGGCAACTTCTTGATCATCTTGATAAAGATACCGAAAGCGCGCTTGACGGAAATCAGGACCCCGAGATTTATAAGCGCAAGCTTAACCAATTGGGTGGAAGGCTTATCAACGAGTTGCATGGTCATCATCAAATCGAAGATGTGCATTACTTTCCGACAATGGCCTTACTTGATCAACGCACAGCCGCTGGTTTTGAAATACTCGATAAGGATCATCAGCATCTTGACGGAATACTTTCGGGCCTTGCCGACGCCGCCAATGGCGTGTTGCACCTTAACGGGGCAATGGCGGGGTTCTTGGATGCGGCAGCGACGATGAAAGATCGGCTGAACGCCTTTCGACCCATGTTAAACCGTCATCTAATTGACGAGGAAGAACTGGTCGTACCTGTCCTGCTCAAATATGATCCGCCGCAGTTTCGATAGTCTCTAGCGCACCCAGACTTCCACCCTGCGGTTGGCCTGCCTGCCCCAAGCGCTATCGTCGCAGGCCATAGGCATCGCCTCTCCGAACGCATCGATGTCCAAGACGACGCGATCAAGATTGACCGTAATGGCGGCGGTGATTACGGCCTGGCGTACCGCTTCCGCTCTGCGCAGGGCAATTTCGCGGTTGGCAAACGCTGCCCCTTTTCCATCACTGAAACCGACAAATAAAAGACGACGGGTATCATATTGTCCAATTTCCAACGCGCGGGCCAATTGCTGCACATTCGACCGAGATTGCGCGTCCAGCCGAACCGATCCCGCTTCAAATCGAAACGAAGTGGTCAAACGTGCCATCGGTGTTAGCGTCGCCGTCATCTTTTGAAGCTCATCCAAAGAAATTTCCGGCCCGGCCACGGTTATCGCATTGGCAAATCTATTCCCTTGTTCTTCGACAGGTATTTCCTCGGCCGTTTGATCGACAAAACCGGCCCTCCGGATGACCAATTGAGCGTTCGGACTACGTGTAAACGAAAGGAACTCGCGAGCGATCTGGGGCAGGCGCCGGGCGGGAAAATATAGAAACATCGGTGCGGTAAGAGGGTAATCTTCCGTTTTGATAGACAGACGCGATACATCCAATGAAAAACCACAACTGCCAGACAACGTCAGAATGGCGGTGTTTTGTTGTTCTGCGTAGCTGGTGATGCCAATAGACAAGCTGTCTTTCTCGACCGCTGCCGCCAGCTCTGCGAGATCGTTATGGCGGGTAATGCTCTGCGCAAAATCCACTCGCGCAGGGCGCATGACCTGATCATAAATAGCTTGCGCGAGACCGCTGCTATCGTCGGGTAAATGCAGATCAATTGGAGCGTCGGGGCCGCCAAAAGTTTTCCAGTTTGATATCTGTCCCGAAAATACCTGCGCCAGCATAAGCGGAGAAATGCTGCGGATCGGGTTAGAAACCGATACCACTGGAACCACGGCATCTAACGCCAAAACGCGGCTTCGGTTGCTTCCTTTCATATCCCCCAACCCAGCTTCGCGCGCCAAAAGGCGTTCTTGCGGGCGCATTTCGCGAAGCGACATCACTATATCGGCTTCGTCAGCCAACAAATCCGCAAAACCTTCGTCGGCGTTGCTTGCCGAGAAAAGGAAACGTGCGACGGTTTGGCCGGTTTTTTCATCTTCAAGGCGATAGGTGAAACGGTTTTCGGCCTCATCATCCTTGACAGCACGATAGCCATTTCTAGCCGCAAAAGCGTCTATGAGCGCAGGCATCAAAACCCTGCCCATCGTCGCCGACCCGGATAACAGAAGCTCAGCCACAAAGTTATCGAGGTTGGGGCAACCAGGGCCTGCACACTGAACCCCGGAGCTATCAATGGTCAGTTCACCATATTCCGTAGCAACCCTATAGAATTGGCCATCAAACCCTAACAAGGTGCCGCTAAGTTCAATTTTTCCATCTCGCGAGGACAGCGCGATATCTTGGGCAGCCACGGTCAGCGTACCCATAACAAGTAAAAGTGCGGCGTAAACCGCCACACGTATATGCGTGATCATAGGACCCCAAGCGTTGCTTTAGTTGCTAGCAACCTTCATGTCTTGGAGCAGATTATTCAACACAAGAAAGCTACCCAAAGCGTTACAATCGGGCACAGCGAGCGACAAATCTTGGGTCACCAGCTGATCGTCGCCTCGTAATTCGAAAGATTTGGCTTCTATTTCGGTGCCACAATTGGCTTGAATGACTTCGGCCTCGACCGTGAGCGTCACGCCACCATCACGACTTTTCATATCGGCCGGGAATGTATAGACTTCTGCAACCAGCGGTTCGACGGCATCTAGATCGCCGTTCATGGTGATAAAACCACCCTCTCCTGTTATGGCCGAAGCCATGCTTCGTGGTTGGCCGCTCCAGACATGGCCTGACCCATTATAATCTGAACCGAATTCCAACGCATGAATCTGAAATCCTGTGTCACCTTTCCATTGCAACACGACACGCCCAAAATCTTCAAGATCCTCAACTTTGGCCTGCGCGACCGCACCATCCCCATTGCTGAAAGCAAACACGAAAACTGCGGTCTTCGCCAACGCAGGCGCATCAACGCTCAGGGTGCCGGTTTTCGAGGTGGCTTGCGTAAAGATCATTCCGTTATGATGCACTGTCACACGTTCATTCGGGAGGCACGGGGCCGTCAGCGTGAGGTGTACCATCGCGGCCGCCATAGGCCGCGCCTTTGCCGAAATCTCGCAGGCTGCTGCCTCGATTTCGGGAACAGCCGACCCGGTTTCCCTTGAAGCTTGCGCGGGGGCACTGGCGGCGGGTTCAACAGTGGCTTTATTCGAGTTATCAACCGACGTAGGCTCATCCGGCTCCGTAAACTCTGCCGACGTCAGCGTTATATCCTTTACCACGAGCATAGAGGTTTCGGCGTCAAGCGAACGTAAAGCTCGATCGGATTTTGCGTTTCCATAAAGCTCACTTGCGGCTTCGGAGCTTTGCATAACATACCCGATTGCTAGCGCACAGGCTAGCGTGCCGACCGCCGTTACTGTCTCTTTGATATACGCCATTTGGATGACCCCACTCGGATTGATTCCAGATGAGGATCAGCGAAGACAGCGGCACCGTTATGTTCCTGCAGGGGAAAGTTTAAGGCAATTTTTAGGCACCCTTGTCGACACTGGCGACCGACTTAGTTGTCGTAATAGCCTTTTCCATATGCGGCATAGGCACCTGAATCGCCGCCATATCCATAGCGCTTCATTCCCTTCTCATCGATCTGGCTAAGGACCAAACCGGTAATACGCTGGTTTGAATTGTGGAAGAACCGCATCGACTCTTCGACAAGCGCCTTGCTGGTACTGTCCCACTTCACCGAGAAAAGAATAGCATCCGCGCATTCGGCGATAATGCGGGCATCAGGGACAACCAACACCGGAGGCGTATCTATGATGATGAAATCATATTTGCTACGCATTTCACTCATGAACGACTTGAACGTATCGGAAGAAAAGATGTCAGCGGCGTTTACAGTGGTCTTTTCACCAGCCAAAACATCGGCTTCAAATCCCGCCGGACGGTGAATGGCATTGGCAAATTTTACATCCCCATTCAATACAGATGCGATGCCGGTGCGGGGCAAACTTGGAAAATATTCGTTCAGCGTCCGGCGGCGAATATCGCCTTCGATCAAAAGAACTGATTTCCCCAATCCCGATAGAAACTTTGCAAGAGAAAGCGAAACGGTAGTCTTACCTTCACCCGGGATGGAAGATGTGGAAATGATCACTTGCGGTTTCTTATCGAGATTGGACAACATCAACGAGGTTCGCAGGTTTCGAATTGATTCCGCTGCGGCAGACGTCGGTTTTTCGGAAAGGTACGTTAGCGTATCCATGCGGTGGCGTGCCGGAATCTTCGGAATTTGGCCGATTACAGTATAGCCAGTATGCTGCTCAAGATCGCTTGCAGTGCGGAAGGTACTGGTACGGAATTCGCGCAAGAGAACTAAACCCGAACCAATCATAGCACCAAAAAGCATAGCAATAGACAAAATTCGCATTTTTCTGGGGGCACTTGCATATGCAGGTACGACCGAATTTGACAGCAATCGGCTATCTGCTTTTTGGATGCCTTCCTGCGCCGAGGTCTCCTTTAAGCGTGTTAAAAAATATTCATATAGCAAACGCGTCGCTTCTGACTCCCGCGTAAGCTGTTGCAGCGCAATCAGATCTTCGCCTTGGTGGGAAATTTGATTTGCCAATTCGGTTTCAGAAGCTTTTAGGGCCGTCAATTGTTGGTTTGCACGGATTAACTCGGACTGGACTCGTGCGACGATAGCCTCATAACGCGCATCAAAGCTTTCACGTTCCGCTTGGGAATCCAATCCACCACTCGCAATCCGGACCAATGTAGGGTCTTGAGCGATCTCCAGCTTTTTCTCAGGTGTCGCTGCGGATTTAAGGTTGTCTAGACGTGTTTCGGTCTCTGCCTGTGCCGTTGCCGCTCCGTCGATACGGTAACGCAGCTCCTTGATCTGCCGCTCCAATGCCTGAAGCCCCTCAATAGACACCAGTTGTGTCTGAGCCGTAAAATCCGAAACTTTCTTTTCTGCGGTTTCCAATTCAATCTGAAGCTCGGACACCCGGTTGCTTAACCAAACGGTTGCCTTTTCAGTTGCTTCGAATTTCACTTCAATTTGGTTAAGTATATAGATTTCGGCAATCGTGTTCGCGATCAATGCTGACTTCGTAGGTGATTCAGTTTCCACCGTGATGTTGAAAACAAGGCTTTGACGGATATTTGAGACGGACACCCTATCCAACAACGCGGCAACCACACCGTCTT
>DRFG01000100.1 GCA_011050655.1 Roseobacter sp. | reverse complement strand
GGCCCGTGGGCCAGATCATTTGTTCGAGGAAGATGCGCCCGTGATGTTCGCTCGGCATCTTCTTCCAGATGTCCCTGACGGATTTCAGTTCGGTGATCATGTCGGCACTCCAATAGCTGGGAGCCGACAATATTGGCCAGCTTCCAGTTTTCGGAAGTAGACGGGTCATTTCGCGCGAAACCGTGGCAGGCCCGAGCTTTTTCTATGGTTTTCATAGCTATGGCTCCACCAGCGCTTCTTTTTGTGGATAATCGGGATTTATTTAGGTCTTCCGCCGCGTACTGTTATGATGCACGCGGCGGGTTTCGTTCGCCAGTCTCTCTAGCGTTTGTGTCAGTCAGGCTGCGTTATTCAACCGTAACGGTGATAACTTCGGAAAACACAGGCGCGTTATGCGGAATGTGATCCTTGTCTCCCAAAACAAGTTGTAGCGTATGCGTGCCGGGAGCCAGTTCGATGGATGCCTCTGTCTGGCCTTTGCCGAAATGCATCAAGTTGTCGTCGGCTGGCATGTTCATGACAAACTCTTCGGCACCGTCTTCACCTTCGCCCAAGGCAGGACGGTCAATAAGCAGGTGGTGATGGCCAGTGTTTTCATTGTCAACGCCAGCGGGTGCGATGCCCATTGCCGAGAGCCCAAAAACGATTGTGACAGGACTTTGAACCGTATCGCCGTCCTGCAGGTTTACAAAATACTGGACCGCTTCCGGCGCAGACGGTGTTTCACCAGCGAAAGCGGCGATCGGGGCGGCCAGAAGCAGCGCTGCTGTGTAGGATAATAGTCTCATTTGTCGTTTCCCTTGTTGGTTGTCTTACATGAAGTCGCCAGAGCGGCGCGTATTGCGCCGCTCTGGCATTCTGACAAACGGTTGATCCGCTGCCGGTTTACTGCTCGATGGCCAAGCACTTCGGAACGCTGCCATCTGCTAGACATGAGGGGGTATCAGGTGCAGTTTCGTTGATCGTTTTGGCGATCAAGCCAAGTCGAAACGATCCAAGTTCATGACCTTCGTCCACGCCGCAATGAAATCCTGAACAAATGTCATATGGGCATCCTCACTCCCGTAGACTTCGGCGACGGCTCGCAATTGCGAGTTCGAACCGAACAGAAGGTCCACCCGGCTGCCGGTCCATTTCACCTGACCTGACGCTCGATCACGACCTTCAAACAGGTCGGCGTCGGCAGTTGTTGGGGTCCAGACAGTATTTCTGGTCAGCAGGTTCACGAAGTAGTCGTTGCTGAGCGTTTCGGGACGATCCGTAAAGACGCCACGCTTGGACCCATCGGCGTTTGCATCTAGCACACGCAAACCACCGATCAGAGCTGTCATTTCTGGCGCTGTCAGTGTCAGAAGCTGCGCGCGGTCCACGAGCAGTTCCTCGGCTGAGCGGTTCAGGCTGGTCTTGAGATAGTTGCGGAAACCGTCTGCGACTGGCTCCAGAACGGCGAAGGACTCGACATCGGTCTGATCCTGCGTTGCATCCGTGCGACCGGGTGCAAAAGGCACAGTGATGTCATGCCCCCCAGCAGACGCCGCCTTTTCTATCCCGACACAACCGCCCAAGACGATCAGGTCTGCGATCGATACTTTCTTGCCCCCAGAATTGAACCCGGTCTGAATCGCGGCCAAAGCGTTGATGACCGCGCCAGTTTTGGCTTGCGCGTTGATCGCCCAGTCCTTTTGCGGTGCAAGTGCCAGACGTGCGCCATTTGCACCACCCCGGTTGTCACTACCTCGGAAGGTCGAGGCCGAAGCCCATGCCGTCGAGACAAGCTGAGAAACCGTCAGCCCCGATGCTAGAATCTGGGATTTCAGCGTCGCGATATCCTGATCGCCGATCTGTTCATAATCGGCGGCTGGAACTGGATCCTGCCAGATCAACTGTTCACTTGGGACCATAGATCCGGCGTAGCGGCTAACAGGGCCCATATCGCGGTGGGTCAGTTTGAACCAAGCCCGTGCAAAGGCGTCTGCAAACGCATCGGGGTCTTCGCTGAACCGGCGCGAAATAACTTCGTATGCCGGGTCCATCCGCAACGCGAGGTCGCTTGTGAACATTATTGGCGCATGTGTCAGGTTCGGGTCATGGGCGTCCGGTACCATGCCTTCGGCGTTTGCATCTGTGGGAATCCACTGTTGCGCCCCTGCCGGGCTATGGGTCAGTTGCCATTCAAATCCGAATAGCATGTCAAAGAACCCGTTATCCCAGGCAATTGGTGTGGGGGTCCAGGCACCTTCCAGACCGCTGCTGATCGTGCTACCAGCGTTGCCGGATCCAAAGCTGTTTTTCCAGCCAAAACCTTGTTCGTCGATACTTGCGGCCTCTGGTTCACGCCCGACATATTTGCCGGGATCGGCTGCACCGTGTCCTTTGCCGAAGGTATGGCCACCGGCGATCAGTGCGACTGTTTCTTCGTCATTCATGGCCATTCGGGCGAAAGTGTCACGAATGTCGCGAGCGGACGCCAGCGCGTCGGCAACGCCGTTTGGGCCCTCTGGGTTGACGTAGATCAGACCCATCTGGACCGCACCGAGCGGGTTCGCAAGTTCGCGGTCGCCGCTATAGCGTTCATCGCCAAGCCATGTCGTCTCTGGTCCCCAATAGATGTCTTCTTCAGGTTCCCAGATATCCACCCGGCCACCACCAAACCCCAAGGTCTTAAGACCCATCGAATCCAATGCACATGTGCCTGCGAATATCATCAGATCGGCCCAGGAGATGTTCTGACCGTATTTTTGCTTGATCGGCCACAACAGGGCCCGTGCCTTGTCAAGATTGACGTTGTCGGGCCAGCTGTTGAGGGGCGCAAAGCGCTGCGAGCCGTTGCCAGCGCCGCCGCGACCATCCGCCGTGCGGTATGTTCCGGCGCTGTGCCACGCCATCCGAACGAAGAACGGACCATAGTGGCCGTAGTCAGCGGGCCACCAGTCCTGTGATGTGGTCATCAAGGCTTCGACTTCCTGCTTTAGAACAGCGAGGTCGATGGTGCTGAACGCCTTGGCATAGTCAAAGTCAGCCCGTAGCGGGTTCGATGCGCTGGTATTCTGATGCAGTAACTTGAGGTTCAGTTGGTTTGGCCACCAATGCTGGTTAGCAAAGTTCCCCGTCGCCTTATAGCCATTTCCGCCATGCATGACGGGGCATCTGTCGATGGCTGGAACCGTTACTGGCGGCTCGGTGGTTCCGGCTGGAACAGCGGGGATCGTTGGTGCCATTTCTGCGCTTGCGGCTGATCCCGATAGGGCTGCTGCGCTGCCTGCTGCAACTGCAGCGCCACTCTTTAAAAAACCGCGTCGATTTAAGTCGTCTGCCATGATTGTTGTCCATTTATGAGAGTGTGGGAAGGAAGAACGTGCGTTGGTCTAAGGTTCGGAAAATCGAACAGTGCCTGTTCTGAATCTGCTGACTTCAGTTTCTTAGTCGTCGTCACCTTCATCGTTCGAGGAGCTGTCATTGCTCTCGTCGTTAGAGGAGCTGTCGTTGCTCTCGTCATTGTTCCGCGCAACCCGGTTATCCGACGGCTCTCTGTAGGAACGGTCGTTTAGAATTTCACCTGTCAGAGCGTTGTAGGTGAGTTCGCGTTTTTGTCCGCTACGATAGGCTTCCACTGTGTAAGTATCGCCACTACGTGCGATTTCGATGTTGGAATAACCCATCCCGGCAAGCTGATCGCGCACGCTGTCAGCGCTTGATTGCGCACTTGCAATACTTGCGGTTACAGCGGCGATGGAGAAGATTGCTACCTTGAGTTTCATAGTGATTTCCTTTGCTTGATTGGTGTATCGTGAATGGTGGTAAGTGTGTTTCGTGAGTGGTTGTAGTGGGAGCAAGCCGTTAGCTTAACCCCGTTTTTTCCCTGTAAACATCGATTTGATCAGGTTTTCTTTGTGTTCGAAGCTTGCGAAGATCACGCCCGCGATATGCAACACGACAAGGCCGATAGTCAGATTGACCAGAACTTCGTGCAGGTTTTGCACCCACTGCTCGCCCCAGAAGGCATCCATTCCCATCATGTAGCCGGAGATGGAAATTCCGATAATCGCGAGGAGAAGTGCAATCACCATCGCGCCACCCGCCGGGTTATGGCCGATGTAGCGTCTGGCTTTCATGGCAACGCTGTCGCGCAGAAATGCAACGATTGTCGAAGGGCGGCAGATGAAGTCATTGAAACGCGCGTGCTTTGACCCGATCAGCCCCCAGACGAGCCGGAAAGCGACCAGACCCGCGACGACATAGCCGATATTGACGTGCAGCTTTTCCCACTCTTCGCCGGAAACATATGCGGCGACAAATGCGATCAGCAGGGACCAGTGAAACACTCTGACCATCGGGTCCCAGACCCGGACGGTCGTTGGCACCAAATGGCCACCAGCTTCCATCTTAGTCGTTTCGGCAGCCATTAGCTGTCGCTGCCTTCTTCAGACATTGCATCCACTGGTTCGCCGGTCACGGGATCCACATAGATCTCAACCCGTTCGCCGTTCGCGTCCAGTCCGTAGATTTCATAGCAGCCTTCATCGATCTTGATGTTCTTCACATCATAACCTTGCTCGACATACATCGCGGTCAGGTCGTCTTGTGACATCCAGGTTGTCTGATCAGGAACGTCGCATTTCATTTCTTCCGCGAATGCGGGGGCAGCCAGCATCATAACAGCAGCTGCAGACATCAACAGTTTAGACATGGGTCTCATCCTTATAGCGCCAAGCGGAATTGCTTGTTGTGATGGACCCCTTTTGGCAGACTGAAAATGACAGTTGCCAGATCAAGGCTGTCAGCAAACTGTAATTTATGAAACTGTAGTGAAGATGTCAGGAAGATCGGCACATTTGCGCCTAAGGTAATACTTGTGAAAAATCTGCTATATATTTTGGGCCTTTCGGCCCTCCAGTTGACTGTCACGGGACAGGTTCGGGCCGACGAGACGGAACCGGGTGAAGCTTCGCGCCTTCTTCGGCAAGGCGAGATACTGCCACTTACATCCATTCTTGAAATGGTGCGCCCAGTCACGGGTACGCACATTCTAGAGGTTGAAATCGAGCATGAAGACTTTGGCTTGGCATATGAGATCTATTTTCTCGACGCGGAAGGCCGCCGCCGCGAGATCTATGTAGATGCCCGCACCGGCGAAATCATGCTGCAAAAGCTGGATTATTGAACGGTGCGCATTCTTGTCATCGAAGACGACGATCGCATTCGGGTGGATGTAAAGGCTGCCCTCGAAGCCGCTGGATACATCGTTGATGTCGAAGCTTCTGGCGAGGAAGGATGGTTCCTTGGGGACACTGAATCGTATGGTGCTGTCGTCCTTGACCTAGGCTTGCCCCAAATGGACGGCCTGACAATCCTTAAGCGATGGCGCAAGGCTGGCAGAACCATGCCGGTCTTGATCTTGACTGCCCGAGGGACATGGAATGAGCGGGTCGACGGAATTGACGCTGGTGCTGATGACTATCTGGCAAAACCATTTCACGTAGAGGAACTGATTGCGCGCCTGCGCGCCATCATTCGGCGATCTGGGGGCAATGCTGATTCTGTCATAAGGATTGGTGATACAGAGCTGGACGAACGCCAGATGCGGGTTGCGGTACGTGGCGTCTCGGTGAACTTATCCCCGCAAGAGTATCGCCTTGTCTCCTACCTTATGATCCACAGCGGTCGTGTCGTTTCTCAGCAGGAATTGGCTGAGCAGCTACAATCAGTCCACTTCGAACGGGAATCCAACGCAGTTGAGGTCCTGGTGGCCCGGGTGCGGAAGAAATTACCAAACGCGTTGATCGAAACCCGTCGGGGATTTGGGTATCTGGTCCCAAGGGAGCTGTTGGGTTGATGCAACGTGGAAAGTCCATTCGTCTTCGGTTGGCAGGCTTTGCCATTGTCGTTGTCGCGAGCACAATGTTAGTTACCTGGTTTGGCCTGACACTGCTTTTCGAACGGAATATTGAAAGACGCGCAGGATTAGAGTTGGACGCGCATCTGGAACAAATCATTGGAGGTCTGCGGTTCCAAAGTGATGGAACCGCAAAATTGTCCCGAGAGATTGCGGACCCACGTTTCGGGAAAGTTTTTGGTGGTCTCTATTTTCAAGTCGCAACACCCGAGAAAGAGGTGCTCTTGAAATCGCGTTCGCTTTGGGACACAGAGCTTGATTTGCCGTTAGATGCTCTGACATTTGGTGAAGTTCATGTCCACACCCGGTCCGGACCAAACAACACAGTTCTTCTGCTGCACGAAAGTCGGATCGACTTCAACATTCAAGGTGTGATGCATCCGCTGATCGTAACGGTTGGTATAGATAAATCTGAAATTCTCGTCCAACGCGCCGGTTTTGCCCGTGATCTGGTACCAGCATTGGCTATTCTAGCGCTCGTTTTGCTCCTCGGCTTTGCATTTCAAATCATTATCGGCATTCGGCCCTTGGATCGTCTTCGTATTGGTGTGTCTGACGTTAGATCGGGTAAAGCCAAACGCTTACCAACATCAGCACCCACAGAGGTCGTTCCACTGATTGATGAGGTGAATAGTCTTCTTGATCAACAGGATGACAGCATTGTGCGGGCACGCGACAGAGCCGCCGATCTGGCGCACGGGCTAAAAACGCCTCTGACCGCCCTGGGAACTGACATTCAGCGCTTGCGCAAAGTCGGGGTTGATGACATCGCAAATGACATCGAACTGCTGTCCGCAAGAATGCGCAAGCATCTTGATCGCGAACTTGCCCTTGCCCGCGACAGGCACGGCAGACAACACGCTCGCACACAAGCAAAGTCAGCACTCAATTCAATCATTAGTACACTCGAAAAAACGCCAAACGGCGAGTTTTTGGCGTTTGAGAACTCTGTGCCAGAGTTTGTCGAGCTTGCCGTTGAGCAAGGTGATTTCCTTGAAGTCATGGGCAATCTATTAGAAAATGCCTGCCGCTTTTCAATGAATGCCATATCCATTGAATGTAGTGTACGTGATGAATGGGCTTCGATCTTAATCAAAGACGATGGTCCTGGAGTCGCGGAGTCGAAGGTCGCCCATATCGCCAAGCGCGGTGTCCGGTTGGACACATCAGGAACTGGATCCGGTTTGGGGCTCGCGATCGTCAAAGATATCTTGGACGCCTATGGCGGACAATTGACACTGCAAAACGTTGCTACTGGCGGACTTTGCGCCGTTGTCACTGTACCAGTTGCTCCCCTGCCAACTTCAAAGGAAAACCAATGAGCCGCCATCATCTAGAAAATCACAATATTTCGCGCGTGGGTTGGCTGCGCGCGGCAGTGTTGGGTGCGAATGACGGGCTTGTGTCAACCGCAAGTATCATCGTCGGCGTGGCTGCCGCTGCGGCAGGAAGTGCTGAGATCCTGCTGGCTGGGACTGCCGGTCTCGTCGCCGGAGCGATGTCGATGGCGGCGGGGGAATACGTTTCAGTAAGTTCTCAATCAGACACCGAGGGCGCCGACCTCGCGCGCGAACGGCAAGAACTGATTGAACAGCCTGACGAAGAACTGGGAGAGCTCGCTGCCACCTTTGTCGAGCGCGGCGTGTCCGAAACAATTGCTCTTGAAGTTGCGCGACAACTGACAAAGCACGACGCCATTGGCGCACATGCGCGCGAAGAACTCGGTATCACAGATCACTCCACGGCTCGACCGCTTCAGGCGGCGATAACGTCCGCAATCACGTTTGCGATTGGAGCCGCACCACCGCTGCTCATTGTGCTTATCGCCCCACCGGGGCAAATCGGTGTTTATGTTTCTGTCTCTGCCATCGGTTTTCTGGCCGTTCTAGGTGGTCTTGGTGCAAAAGCCGGCGGCGCGAGCGTTACCCGTGGAGCTGCACGCGTTACTTTCTGGGGTGCTGCAGCGATGGGCGCGACCGCGATCGTTGGTTCAATCTTTGGAGTCGCGGTCTAGCTCATTGAATAGTTGTACGGAATTGACGTTTCGCCGACGACTGAGGGGCCATTCTATGTGAGGTGAGCCATGATCGGCGGTCAAGATCCGATTGTAGGATGCTTGGTGGTCGAGTGCGGCCTTCAGCGATGTCTCGTGAACCTCTTGGATCGTTAGTTGTCTGCGACGACAAAAATTGATCGCTCGGCTTCGACAACTTCCTCAAGTGGCGTCATTCGTGGCACCAAGACCAGTATATATAGATCTGGGCTTTGGCCCCGCCATCAGACGCGTCATACGCCAAGGTTCGCGCGCCCCAGTAAGGTTCCGAACGTACACGCCAGATGTGCAACCCAATGTCGTGTGGAAAACGCGAGGTAGCGGTCGAAGTCACGTTCGGGTCGGCTGTATACGCCCATTGTCTGCGGCATTCCGCCCTTGCATGAGACGGATAAATCTCTGCGATTATTTCTCTCGATGTACCCCGTGGTAATTCGCTCTCACAAGCCAATTTCAGTTTCGAACGACACATGAACACCGGTGGAAATTTGCTCCTATTGAAGACCTAAATAGGGTCAACCAGAGCTGTCAGGGAACTGTAATACACCACCTGCTAATCCCAATACTGCAACCAACGAGGAGAAGAAATAAGTGGATAATTTCAAACTGATCAAGAAGTCCGTAGACCCCAAGCCATTTCTGGAAGAGATTTCCAGTGTTGACGGGGCATGGGACGATGCTACTGGCCGCCAAGACAAGATTGCCGTCCAACGCGAAGCGCTGGCCATTCCGATCAGAGGTCTGCGAAAATCAGCAATCAACGGACGCAAGCGTCGCGATGTGCATGAAAGCCGCTGGACAACCGGATCCATGAAATACCCTACAGTGCGCGCATTTCTTGAAACATTTGCGGAAGATCAGGATTGTATTCTTGGACGCGCAAAAATTGTTTGTTTGCCCGCAGGCAAGCGCGTCTATCCCCATATCGATCAGGGTGAATACTACAGAGTTCGCGGACGGTACCATTTCGTTCTCAGATCTACGGCTGGTTCTTGGTTGAAAGCCGAGTCTGAAGAAATTCGCATGAAAGAAGGCGAAGTTTGGTGGTTCGACAATAACAAGATGCATGAAGCACACAATGACGGGGATCAGGATAGAATCCACATGATTTTTGGCATGCTGCCTACCGCGATGTCGGAGCAGGTCTTTGGGGCCGCTGGCTAGGCCGAATAACCGCCAAAGCCACAAATGCCATTGGGAGACAATATCGTGACAAAGAACTTTTCAACGCCTGGAGCCTTTAGACTTGAATTCAAGGCAGGCTCGGGTCGTCATGGTCTTCCATGCTGGCTTGCTATTCCCACAGAGTTAGACACTGACCGCCCGCCGTTGGTTGCGGTGCATGGCATCCGCAGGGGCGCCAAGTTGCAAGCACAGCATTTTGGTGCCTGTGCGGCAAAGACCGGACAAGTGGTCATTGCCCCGTTGTTTGGAGAAGAACAATGGCCGCTTTACCAGCAAGTTGTACGGAAGGGTCGAGCCGATCTTGCGCTGCTTGGGCTCATGAATGACTTGCGTTTGGCAGGTTTCTGGCAATCAAAACGTTTTGATCTTAGCGGCTTTTCAGGTGGTGCGCAGTTCGCCCATCGATTTGCGATGCTGTACCCAAATCTAATCAAAACGCTGTCGGTGACTTCAGCGGGTTGGTACACTTTCCCCGATGCTGAACCTTTCCCCTATGGTCTTGGCATAAGGGATGGGCGCAAAGATGATTGGGGACCGCAGATGGAGTCGCGCCTTCATGAATTCTTGCAAATCCCCATAAACATTGCGGTGGGTGCCCTTGATGGCGAGTGGGATAGCAACACCCGAAGCGGGGTTGAAATAGATCACCAACAGGGCGCGAACCGCATTGATCGCGCACACCAATGGGAAAAGGCTCTGCTGGAGGCGGCACAGGAACGTGGCCTGCCCCTTCCAGACGTCCGCATCAGGGAACTTCCCGAAAGCGGGCATGACTTTGCCGAATGCGTAAAAAAAGGCGGCTTGGTAAATTTCGTACTGTCAAACTGTGAAGCTGAAAAGCCCAAGAGTTCAGCGAATCGCGATGCAAAAAACCCTAGCGCAAGGGCGACTCTTCCAAGTGAAATTCAAACTATAAATATGTAAGGAAAATTCGCATGTTATTCCAAAAAGTTAACAGCGTTGAACTGTCGCATTCTGCCAAGTGGGCGTTTACGACTCGACGTGTGGTCCATGAAGATGTCGTCGGGTTGACGACCAATTTCGTGGACGCAAAGACAGGTGATCTCGTTCTGGCGAGGGTTGAAAAGATCGGATCACACAAACGTATCCAACTCACCAGTGGGCGGCCTTCTGAGTTATACCGAGGAGATCTTGTCGTGTTGGTTTGTGGCAGCCGTTACGCGCCGGACCAGTATGAAGGTCATGCGAAAATCGACCCTGACGGATCGGATATGCTTGCTGGCGGTGGTGTGATTGGCGTGATGCGGGCGGCCAACAAACGGATGGCCGGTCCAACACGTGTAATTCCTGTTGGGCTGCTCTGTGGCCGGGATGGCAATCCTGTCAATCTTGCCGATTACAGCCTTCCAGAACTTACCGGTTCCCGGAACTTGACGGTCATCGCGGCTGTGGGTGCTTCGATGAATGCAGGAAAGACAACCGCCGTCGCGAGCTTTGCCCATGGCCTGTCACGTGCCGGCTATCGGGTAGCAACAATAAAAGCGACAGGCACCGGAGCATACGGTGACTACAATGCCTACGTAGACGCTGGGGCAGACTATGTCGCAGACTTTGTGGATGCAGGAATGGTTTCGACTTACATGGAACCGATATCGCGTATCATGAAGGGTACCGAAATACTCCTTGATCACGCCGCCGACAACGGCTGTGAGATCGCCATTGTTGAACTAGCGGACGGCATTTTTCAGGGTGAAACAGCGGCCTTGCTCAATCGCAGTGATTTTCGGGCAGGTATTGATGGCTTTCTTTTTGCAGCGCCATGCGCTGCATCCACGGCCGGTGGATGTTCTGCTCTTCGCTCGATGAATATAGAACCCAGCATTGTAACCGGTATGGTCAGTTGCTCTCCACTTGCCACAAAGGAAGCTGAGGCAGCCGCGAGAACCCATGTTGTCAAGCGCGAAAGCCTTATTGATCCCGTGTCTGCAGGAGCGTTGCTTGCAAGGATCCGGATACAGAAAAAGGCTACCGAAGGTACTTTAGGCATAAAATCTGCCGAGCAGGCGGCATGAGTGAACTGCCAAGAATAACTGGCAATGGACGTGGTATTGGGATTGCAAAGGTTGCAGTACTGGCAGTTGGGCAGGCAATTGCTGCCGGTACGGCGGCCTTTGCAACCCGAGATGTATTTTCCGCCTTGCGTGACACGCTTGCAGCGACACCTTTTTTGCCTTTAGGGCTGATCGCGTTGGCCGGGATTTCTATTGCGGGATTGAGAATTTGGGAACGGGTGGTGGCGGAGAAGGTGGGCCAGCACTACGCGTCCGACTTAAGGCTGAAACTTTTCAATCACTTTTCCCGCATGCCGGTCGGATATGTAGACCAGCGCCGGCAAGGTTCCATGGCTCTTCGCTTTGTCGGAGATCTTGCTGCGGTACGTAACTGGGTCAGTCTTGGCATTGCGCGATTAATCTCGTCCCTGATCGTGTTGCCGCTGGCGACTGTTGTCCTTTTTTTACTCAATCCGACATTGGGGCTGGCGGCGTCCATCCCCATTGGGCTTGGCTTGTTGACGATGGCCATGATTGCACCTCGACTTGGTGAGGTTCACCGACGCTTGCGTTCTCGACGGGGCGGCTTGGCCGCAGATATGAGTGAACGCATCCCCCATGCACCGGAGCTCCGTTTGATGGGGAGAATGCAGGTTGAGAATCGAACACTCCTGCGCCGAACCGACAAAATGATTGAGGCAGCAATCAAACGCGTTAGGGGTGCAGCACTTTTGCAAGCAATTCCCGATGCAATATCAGGCCTCGCGGCTGCGTCACTTCTATTTGCGGCTTTTAGATCAGGCATTCCTGCCGCCGAAGTTGCAGGTGCCATGGCCGCCGTTGGACTAATGATCAAGCCAATGCGCGATCTTGCCGGTGTTGGCGACCGATATCGTGCGTGGATTGCAGCACGAGACAAGTGCGTAGATCTCCTCAACAAACCACGTATTTCGCGCCCCAAATCCCTCGGCAGCCCTTTGGCTAATGAGCCGCAATCTGTCCGTTTCGAGAATGTTGAGACGGAACACTTAACAAGCATTGATCTAGTAGTGGAAGCTGGTCAGAAAGTCGCTGTTATGGGACCTAACGGTTCAGGAAAGTCGACGCTCTTGGCGTTAGCAGCCGGACTTGAAGCAGCTATTACAGGCAAAGTCTTGATTGGCGAACATGCACCGTCAAGTCTCAGCAGTTCGGTACGCAAGCGAACGATATCATTTGTTGGCTCCAAGTCTCCAATCCTTTCCGGAAGTCTGCGTAGAGCGATGACTATGGGTGCGGCACAACAGCCTTCGGATACCCAGATACTTCAAGCGGCCAACTTATACGGTTTGCGAGGTATGGTAGAACGGCTTGGAGGGTTGGACGGCCACGTGGCCGAGGCGGGTCGCAACCTTTCAAGCGGTGAGGTGAGGCGCATCATGCTTGTAAGAGCCGCGCTTTCTGAAGCCCAATTGCTATTGCTGGATGAACCAGATGACGCGCTGGATGTAGAGGGCGCAAGTCTTGTAAGGCAGTTATTGGATGGAACTTCCGCAACTACTATTTTGATCACCCACAATACCGAAATCGCGCGCCAGATGGATCTAGTTTTATTCGTTAGTAATGGGCGGATCGTCCAGTGCGGTTTGCCGGAAGACGTGTTTGACTCAAAAGGGCCTGCCCAGGATTTTTTTAGCCGGCTTCATGCCGCTTGATGTGATGGGAACTCACGTGGCGTATCAACATAAGTACCGACTGATAGATTTTGATAAGTCAGATGTCTCACTGGAGGTTGCTACGGCAGATAACTGCCAGTTAATCAAAAATTGACGAATATTTCGATTGGCTTGGTGAAGCCAAATTTGCCGTCCAGTTTAATCTCAAGACATCGCGGCACAGATCATCCGACACTTACTTCTATTCGAGTTATGAAACCTATCCAAAAAAGGAAAAACTATGAAACATATCATCTTGGCTGGTTCTGCTGCACTAGCTATCAGTGCTTGCTCCGCAACAAATCAGCTTTCAGAGTTAAGTGATTTTACAAAAATGACGGGGTCAGAAATTCAAACCCTGTTACCGGGAAACTCCTTACGTGGAACAGACAATACCGGAATCTATGTAATCTACTATTCTTCTGCGAGCACAATGGAAATCGATTACACTACTTCTAGCCGCAACCGAAGAGATACGGGGACCTGGCGAGTTTCGGGTGACCGTTACTGCCGACAATGGGAAGAATTGGGTAAAGGGGAAGAGCGTTGCGTTACCCTTTTCAGACGCGGCAATACCATTCACTGGGTTCGAAACAACGAAGTGACGGACCGATCTGTGCTAGAAAACGGAAATCCGGCAGGATTATGACAGATTGAGCCGAGCCGCGAAATCACATCCTGTCTGGAAATACTGGGCAGGGGGACAGAAGGCCTGAATTGCCATTGACGACACTGCTCCAATCCATCGCATGGTTTGCTTTCAATTGGCTTCACAGTTGGCATCTGCGTCGTCGGGCAAGGTCTGCTTAGCAATACCACAAGGCCGCGCGGGTTGGTTTGATGAGTGGTCGCAATTTTGGGGCAATCTTTTCTGCCTTCCGAAACCGGATATTCCTGCTCTCCCCAGCATATGGAAGTTTGGCTCTGAGTGTGAATTCGCCGCGCACTGTACGAACGGCGGCTTTCGCCTAAATCCGAGTTTCCAAACGCTTACTCAAACATACCCATCTGGTCAAATCTCTCTTTTTATGACACTATGAAGCATGTTCACATGGTTCAAAAAGACGCGACAGACGCATAGCAAGACCGGCTACTGGGTACATCTCATTGGCCAATGGTTGGCTGTCATTATGATGTTCTATTTCTGGCGGGCCATGCTTCATCTGCTCGATACCGCCGAAGCATTTGCTGGTGCCTGGCAGAACAGCAGTTCCGAACATTATGGATTTGTCGAAGGCTTGGTGGCGATCCCGGTCCATTTGATCTCGGAGCCGTTCCACTTCCTGCAACTGGCATCGATCATCATCGTTTTGCATCTGACGGTAAACCGCGCAGGTTACCGGAGCCCGATCCATATGCCTCACACATTCAACAGTGGCGGACTTGGCACACTGGCAGTTATGTCGGTGTTTCGTCGATAGTTACTTATCCTTTGCAGCCTTATTCCCCAATTGCCGTGGACGCGCGCGGTTATTCGCCAATCCGATATTCCCGGCCTGGCTGAGTGTACCACCAGCCACAGCTCCGGCCTGGTAGGCTCCGCCAGCCCCAACCGCCCTTGCCGTCATCGCCGTCCCTGCCCCCAGATCGTCGCCAATCCCGTCGATCCACTTGAACACGCGCGCCGGAAACACGTTGATCAGGCTAAACGACCAGTCGATGATGACGACATAAAGCAGGCCAACGAATACTGTCAGAACAGCCATGGTCAGAAACTGTGACAAGACGCCGAACGCGCCCGGGTCCGCCGCCATCTGTGAACTGAGCGCAGCAAAGAGCATCCCATTCAGCGAGAAGGCTGCAATCCGGAACAGGACCATCCCAAGCAGGAAACCGAACACCATCAGCAGCGGTGTCAGAAACAGCATCAGGAGCAAAGACCATCCTTTACGCGAGATGTTCGAGGAAATCCCATGCCCATCCATAGATAGCATGGCCACAGCCCAAAGAGGTGCTGCAAACACCGCCTCAATGACCAGCAGCATGAAGGCAAGGATGGCGATCAACCAGATGACTGCCGGTAAATAGGGCAGAACAAACCCAACGAATATCGCAGCGAAGATGCCGATCTGGAACAAGCCACTGGTCAAGGAAGCAAGCGTTGCGGGGATTGAACCGAACAGGGGAACCGCTGACGCCGTGGCGAGCACGCCGATGGCCACAACCGCGTAAGTCAGGAACGTCGAGGCATAGGCCATCAACCCGATCATCGGATCGACGGTGATCGTATCGGGGGCCAGCAGTTGAATACCTTTCAGCAAGTTCGTCGGGGGCGGCAGGAAGTTTTCTGGCGAGGATGCATCGTCACCCGCATAGGCGCGCTCGGTGATGAACTCGCGCAGACCTGCGTTGGCGGCCGCCTCGTTCCAAGCCGAGACGCTCGCATTGTAGCTTGCGCCGATCCCCGCCAGGATTTTCTGCGCGTCCCGGTCCGCGTTGCTCTGGAACCAATAGGAACGGCCCAGCTCTGTTGCCAGCGTGTTCTGGACACCGCCGTTCAATGTCGTGGAGATCAACGTGCCCGGCGTGGCCGTCGGAAACATGCCCGCAACCGCGTTGGCATCCCCAGATATTTTGCTGATCAGCATATAATAGGAGCCTGCCATCATCCAGCCGCCGGTCTTCAAATCTCCGGCGATGGCGGTGGGGGCTGAGAGCGCGCCGGACCCGTCACTACCGATGGACCTGATCTGTTGTGAGATAGGCGTGCCGCTCTCGGTCTGAACAAGTGTAGAAAGGGCACCCGGGTTGACGATGGGACCTACGATGGCGGAATGCTGCTGGCGTAGCCGGACCATCATCGCCGCAAGGTTCGGAAAGTCACCGGCGACGATCGGATCCCGCGCTGATATCTTAGCGACGACCGCCTCGGCAGAGCCGCGCATGTCGGTACGCAGGGTATCGATAAGCGCGCGCATACTGGTATTGATCGTATCCATGTTCGTCGACGAGCTGATCCGCTTCAGCGCTGCCGTGGCCGGTGGCAGTGTCACCGACCCGCAGGCGCTGGTGATGGTGGGCGTCGAATAGGTCATGATTTGCGGCGTGTAGGCATCGATCAGGGGTGTGGCGGGCGCGGGTGCCAGATCGGACCAGGTGCCGCCGCTGACCAGTTGCAGATCACCGCCCTTTGACACCTCGAAATTATACGCCGCCCGGCAGAACTCCATGCGCCAGAGTTGTTGCAGGAAACGGGCATCCGATCCGACATAGTCAGTGCCCACTATGGGCACTTCGTCGGAGACGATCAGGTCAGCCGTTTGGTTCCAGAAGAAAGATCCCGCGGCGGTGCCCGCGCGCACCACATAGGAGACACCATGCTGGATGCCGTTGTAGCCATTATCCAGCGGGATCAGCAGAGCGAAGGCAGTCAGGATCCGGATCGGCACCCAGATCGTTGATTTTTGGCCGAGCACGATCCCTTCATGTGCGGAATCCAATGTCCCCTGGAAAATGTTGTAGAGTAAGAACAGCGCGCCAACTGCCAGAAACAGGATGTTGAAGGACAGCATCAGGAGCGAGATGACGGTGCGGTTGTTGGCAGCTGGTCCTGGAAAGAGGTCGCCGAAGATCAGGTTGAAGAACGTGTTGGAGCGATCATCCCCCGTGCCGTTGAAGATGTCAGGCACACTGATCTCCTGGGCGAGGCCGACGTCGGTTGATGCCAGAAGAAGGGTGGCCGCAATGGTGAGACTTGAGGCAACTCTCACCGGTCCTGCTTTCGGTTCTGTATTTGATCACGGTTACGGTTTGGGATGATGATCTGCATGTTCCGCGGCAGCCGCGAAGTCATATAGTCGTAAAAGCCGCCGAACCGACCCTGCTCGATGATCCATGCAAAGAAGTCTGCGCGAACCGCTCGGAACATCGAGAACAAAAACAGGGCGACAAGGCTGATGACGAAGATCCGGCTGATACCCAAAAAGATCAGCCCCACAGGAATGGCTAACACAGCAAGGAGGCCCGCATATTGGAAACAGGCACGCTGCATCCGCCAACCTTCATATTGACGATCCAGTTCGGTTTCGCTCATTGACTGCGCCATCTCCTGGAACCGTTTGATGCCGCCATCGTCATAGCGTCCTGTCAGTCCTCTCGGATCGAGCGCATTGGGTCGAACCCGGCCCGCGAGGTCGCCGATAAAATCCGCTCCGAGTTTGCTTGCCTCAAAGGCTTTGTCGACGCGGCCCCGGCGCGCGAAGAACCCGGCCGCACGTCGTGTGCGACCCTTCTTGGGTTCCTCGTTTTGATCGTCTCGCGCCATCATTGAGCCTTCGCCTGTTAGTTGCCGAGCGGTGCACCGCCGCCCGCACCCTCGGTTCCGTCAATATTGGAAGCCAAGCTTGCCGCCTCCACCGCCGCGACGCGGCGCTCCAGGCCAAACCGCATCCAGTTGACGTGGAGATCGAGAGCTTGTGTCAGGAGAATCTCCCGCATCACGGCATCAGGGGACATCTTTGCGATGGATTGATGCCAATCGGGGTTGGCGAACCGGGAATGCACGAATACGTCTACGGCCTGAAGTGATGACACTTTGTCACCGATTGCATTGGGATAGGCTGGACCGGCGGCATTGCGTGCCCAGGTCGCAAGTTCTGTCCCGCCAGTTGGCGTCGCAATGTCTCCGAGATAGGTGAAGACGGCATGAGACGCTGACCTGCGTGTTGCGTCGACTTGCCGTGCTGCGATCCGCGCAAGGCCATTCGGCGTTTTGGCTTCTTCGGTCGTGACCGGTTTTGGTGGCAGAGGATCGATCATGTTATTGATCATGCGCGCATAGGCTTGAGCGACCTGTTGGTCAGATGTATCGAGTGTGATCGCTTCGGTCAGAAGCCGAACGTCCGAAGTTGGATCCGCAAACCCGCCGATGTTTCGGAGATTGTCGCGGTCGAGCTTGATTTCTTGGGCAAGCGCCAGACCGCCGGAGCGGACTGGCGCACCTGCCGCACCGTTCCCGTAGGACCGGTTGCGTGACAGGTTCGCGATATCGATACCGCCAACGCCTTGGCTGGTTTGGCCGCCGCCAAAGTTCAACACACCTGAGAGATCAATACATGCCGACGTGGCCGGATCGTAACGTCCACCCTCAGCTGCTGCCCTGATCTTCTGCCGCTCCAACAGAACTGCGTTCTGGTCACGTCCTTCCGCAATGCGTTTTGCGGCTTCGGTTTCGCGTTTGGAATAGGCCGACAGCTGTGCCACGCCTTTCAGGATATTGTCGGTGATGTAGTTTCCGACCTCGGTTGTGTGGTTGTTGATGTTGATGCGTGCGGTGCGCACGATGTTCTGGACGCCGCCGCAAGAACAGCCGCCGAAGGCATAGCTTGGTGTCGCGAACGTGATGAGCCAGGCGGTTGCACACACAGACAGAGCGCTGCTCAAACCCGTCGATCTGAGCGCCGCACTGCGAAGGGATGTCTTGGGAGCTTTAGTTCTCATTTGCGGTTCCCTCGCTCTGACCATTCTGGGTCTTCCCCCGAATTAGGTCGTTCACTTCATCAAGGTTGTTTCTGGAGTCTGTCGTGCCCTGAAGCTGGATGCCGGGATGGACAGCCGGCTCCGGCTTGCCTTGGGTTAGAGTTCTTGGAATCTGAAACGAGGTGAATTGAGTCAGCAACGTGAACGCAACGACCGCCAGAACGACTGCGAGCGCGATCCATTTTCCAAGCGTCATCTTTCCAAAGATATTAGCCGCCATTACCACCTCCATAAATGAGTTCATAAACCGCATCGAGATTGTTGGGAGAAACAGTCGTCCCGTTGACCGTCACCCCCTGCCCGACCTGACCGCCGCCGGTGTTCAAATCCACACCGCCAATCGACGTCGTTGAATTGCCGGTGAGGCCACCGATGGGCAGGAAGTTGAAATTTGGCAGTTGCAGGAGGTCCGTAATCTGCGAGGTCAACTCATTCATCTTACCTTCGGCGAAGGAACAGACCTGGCCCTGTACCTGACTGACCGCCGCTTGGAAGATGCCTTGCAGGTTTGGCACCTGGATCGCGATATCAAGATTTACGTCGAGCAGGTTGTCCAGACATCCGAGGGCTGCGATGGAATGCGGTTTCTTGAGCGCCTCCTCGCCGCGCAGGACTTCAGCTTCAATGCCTGACCGAATAGCGCTCGTCAGGTTCAGCTTCACCGTGTCGGTGCAGCCCTGACTGCCGGACGGGAAGAGTTGCAGGATTTGATCGTTGGCTTGGGCTTGCGCTTGGGGCGCGGTCATTATCGTCAGGCTCATAAAGACAGTGCTGACAACAGCGCAACGCTGGGTCAGCCGCATCGGTCTGAAATCGGGCAAATTGGTCATTGTGTGCCTCCAAGAGTGGTCCGTTCGCCTTGGAACGGTGGGATTTCGCGAATGAGAATTGGCCGTTTAGCCCCGAAGCCTGGGAAGCCGTCGGTCTGATCGAAGGTGCCGCCCGTACCGAAGCCGCCGAGCCCTCCGGCGAAGACGGTCCCCGAGGCCTGCCCGATGCGGTTCATCAGGTAGGCCTGTAACTCGGCGTGAGTCGAAAAACCGTTCGCATCAAGATAACTCTGCGGAATGACCGTCGGATCAAAACCGGCGGCGACCCAGTCGTTCAACGCGCCGGCCCCCAGAAAATGCGCCGCTGTCAGCAGGCCGTTTTCGGTAAAGGATACCCCTTCTATAGTCTGCCCGGCCAGACCGAGCGTCTGGCTCGAGAGGGCGGACCAATTTCGCGAGGTCAGCGTCTCGAAGGCTTCATCTTGCAACGCATGACCTGCGGATGAGGTCAGAAAGCCGCTCAATGAGGATACGCCTTGGCTAGTGGCCTGGGAGGTCCATTCATAGTTGCTCCAGCTGCCACGCGATCCGCCCGTGTGCTGCACGTAGCCGAGATTTGCCAACGTCCCCGCCGTGATCTGATAGGCACCGGCCGCCGTCCCGCCATTGGTGTTGAGTGCGCCGTAGTCGCCACCAGATTCCTGTTGCCAGATCAGGCCTGTGTAATCCTGGGCGAATGCGCCTCCAATCCAGGACACCAAGGCCGCGACGACAAAGAGGGTTTTCCAGAACCGCGTCACTTGACGGTTCCTGCGACTACAACGGGTTGGATTGGGATCGTCTCCATGGGCGCACCGGTCGACGGCGAAATGACCGTCACGCCGCCGCGGCTGAGTGTTTCGATCCCACGGAAACCGTTCTCATCGCGCTCCGTCTTCGAGATCCCAATGACGCCTTCAAGCGCCTGGATCATGCGGTAAGACTGGCCGAGATTGTTGATCAGGAAGACGGGGCATGTCGATTGACCACAAAAGTAGGGCGAGTGGACAACGATGATTTTCTCGCCGCCGGTTAGTATGTCCACGTCGTAGACGCTGACCTCAGGGGGGCCGAACGACGTGGCCGTCGTCTCATCGACGTTGGCACCCAGTTCCTTGCTCACGAGGGCCAACTCTTCCTCGTTGGCTTCGCGCTCGACCATGCCTTCTTGATTGGGTTGCGGCGCGTAGGCCTGCCCATTCCAGGTCCACACACGGCCGTCTTCGATGATCGAGCGCATGCCAGTCGGTGTCACCGCTGACAGCCCGAGTGCGTCGACCGCTGGCCTGCGATAGATTTCGAGCCATTTCTCATTATGGAACAGCGCGACGTTGAAACATTCGGTTTCACAATTGCGACTTTTGCTGATCTTCAGGAACAGCTGCTCTGGATCATCGTTCGGTGCTTCAAGCCAGACTCGCACCGCCTTCACATAGGTATAGTCCCGGCCATACATTCTGCGTGCGATGCTCAGTGCTTGCGGGTCGTTGCGCGCGAACGAAAGTTGCTGAACCGCGATGTCGCCCCCCGGCTGATTATTTTTTTCAGTGTCCTGTGCGAAAGCCGCGATTGCCCCAAGGGTGATCAGCAGCGCGCCTATGTAGATCGGCAGTGGTGAGCGCGTTCGTTTGTACGGAGATTGAAGTGCAAATTTCATTGGAAAGCCCCTTTCGCCAGATCGTCGGCCATGCGGGAAATGACGTTCGAGCGCGCGGACTCGTCGATCATCTTGCCGGACGACATCAACCCTTCGAGTTCCGCCTCGATCTCTGCTTTTGCTGATCCGGCCGGGAACCGCCGTGCCAGGATGCGCCGCGCCTCAGCACTGCCAAGCCGCTCATAAAGGATCGCCCGTAGAGCCGTGTCTTCGGCTGTTGTCGACAGCGCCCAGAGTTCGATGGGTCCGAGCTGGTTATAGAAATGCTGCACATAGGTCTGGGATTTGAGTTTGAAGATCGCGACGATCGGCGCGCCTTCGCCCGGCTCAGGACCGGTCAACCGGCTGATGACGGACTTCAGGCTGGCGGGCAGATCATACGTATCCATGACAGTGCGCACACTTTCGGCTGTTGGCACATTGCACAGGAATATGTTGGTCGCGAGTTCGCGGATTGCATGGTCGAAATCCCCGATGAGCTGGCTGGCGAGCGAGATCTGCACGCCTGCTTTACGGCCCACCCTTACATCGGCGACGATCTGGTCTCGGATACCGAGCCCGCCGGTCAGATGATATTCATCGATACAGATGCGCTTGGGCATCTGGCGGTTGTTCTGAAACCGCAGCAAATGATGCGCGCGGACATCCGTCGGCAGTTCAGACCCCTTGATCTCATCCTCATCAAGCCAGAAATCAGACGTGAGTGTCTGACGCGCCATCATGTACATGACGGCGGTCTGTTTGCGGCCCCGCTTGCCTGTGGCCTCGGTCACACCGGCCAGATCGAAGGCCACGATACGCGCGTTTAAGACGTCGAACCGAGTGGGGTTAGACAGGATGACATATTGCTTGATCGCTGCCGTGATCTGACGCTGGAAAGCACCGACCATCGGTTCCTGGGTGGATTGCACGCGCATTTCGATGAACGGCTCACGCACCGTCTCCGCATTGGAGATCGGAATGAGATCGCCCAAGATAGGCACGGCCAACCGCTGCGCGAGGGCAGCCGCGTGATGCTCGTTTTCCGCAAACAGAAAGTCGACGATCTCCCACCAGCTGGTCTCTTCATCCACTTCGAAATGATGCTTTTTGAGTGCGTCATCGACCTTTAGATCCATGGTTGGCGAATACCGCTTCGGGCTGACTTCGTCTGAATAATATCGATAGGCCTCATCCACGCAGGCTTCGGCGAGCTGTGACACACCGTCATAGGGAGCGTCGGCGTCTTCTGGCGTGCAGATCAGAGAAATTAGATTGACCAGGAATGAGCGCTCATGGGCAAAAGGCTTGCGGCAGCAAAGCTGCGTGTCGAACGGATTGACCGCATCCTTCTCCACCATCTTGAGGCGGTGGAACATCGCTTCATGCCGCCGGTTCGGCGGCAGTGCGTCGCGGATCAAGCTGATCAAGCCAGATGAGGACGGTCCGATATCAATGATGGCGATACGCGGCAGGACCGCCTGATTGTTGCCGCCCCTGCCCGATTGGGGAGACAACGCGACGCCGAGATTGATCGCGTTCATCAGTACCGATTTGCCCGAACCGGGCGTGCCGACCATGATATCGACGCTGGCGTTCTGTTTGGAGGAGCCGGGTTGATAGGGGAACGGCTTGCCGTCGGCCGTCCGGAAGATAATCGAGCCTCGTTCCCATGGACAGGCCGGTCGCACGATGGGGGCCATGGCGAGCACATCGAGCAGATCGGCCGCACAGCTTTCGGCAGTCGAAGCGGTCGACAATCCGAGTGCAGAGGACATTACACAGTCGAGTGGATCACCGACCACTGCGTTGGTGTGGCAATTGCCCCAAGACTTGACCATCTCTTGCAGTGACGAGACATGGGCACGCAATTGGCCAACCTCGTCGGCAGGTGCCCAAGCCGCGAACGAGGCACGCCAGCGGATGACTGTGTTGCCGTCGCCATCCGTCTGACGGAGCCGCTCGAAACTCTCTTTGATGCGCCCATTATGGGTGGGGGCCGTCCAGGCCAGCAACCGGGCCAGCTGCTCGCGAAACACTTGCCCGGCGAACCCGCCGCTTTCCATCAGGATTGAACAGCGCCATGAAATTTTGGTGCCGTTGGCAATCACGCGACGGATCAGCTCGTTGAACTGCACAACGATTTCAGGCGGCAGCACGATGTCAAAACCTGAAAACACGGTGTTGCCGATACGCACGATTTTCCCGTCGATGACCTCGGCATGGTCGGTGAAAATTTGCTCCGAGAGCTTTGGCCAGACGAGGTTGGAGATGTCCTTGCGCTTGAGGTTGCGACCCAAGCTCGGCAATCGCGCTTTGAGATAGTCGCCCGGCAATGTTGCGTGCCACGGATGGTTGAGACCCAAAGTGTCCGGAGCCACGATTTTACGGATCGCGTTCAGCGCCTCATAATTGTCCAGTAATTCTAGCGCAATGCCGGCGGAGTTGAACTCGCGGCCAAGTGCCGTGACAAAGCTGTCATGGCGGATTGCCAGCCCTTCGAGTGCGGTGTCGGGAATTTGACCGAGGGAGATTGGCGGCGCGGCGTTCAATACCTTCGTGCGTTGCTTCAGGCTGGCATTGCGGTCTTCTGCTGTCAGCAGGGATGGCCGTGACCACAGCGCCAGATAACACCGCTCGCCATAGAGTTTGGATGGGAGCAGTTTGCGGCGCTCATCCAGAAGATCATGCAGGTCGAGCGCATTGTCGCGGGCAACACGGGCGCTGTCATCAATGATGGTTTCGACCTCGCGGGCACCAAGATCCGGCGAGTGTCCGAACCAGAACTGCAGTGCAAGTCCAGGTTTGGAGAAGAACGGTGACAGGCCCACGCGCAAACGGTCGCAGGCCTCGGTGACATCCTCTTCTCCCGGTAAGGATCTGAAGCCGTCGAGCCGGAAAGTTGACATCATCGATCCGTCGTCAGCCACAAGTGCTGTCCTGCCATGGGCGGTCTCTAGACGGCAATAGCCGTCCAGAGAGGCCTTTAACGCGCCTCGCCCCAGATGGGCTGCAGCTTGATGCCAGAATGCGACCATTGATCCGTTCGCCCCCTTAGTTCAACGACCGCAGTGGAGCGTCTACCGACGATTGGTTCGCACCGGTGCCGAAGATCGACGCGACGCCGACATTGAGGAAGGTCGGGATCGCCACCATGCAGGCGGCGGCAACGCTAAGCATCAGAATGCGGCCGGTTTCAACTGAGGAGTCGTTGGTGTTGCGCGAGCGCTTGATCATCGCCATCACGGCCATGATCGCGAAGACGACGCCGAGCACAAACGAGATAGTGCCGAGGATGTCGGCAGCTGGTCCAAGTTGGCTGGAGCGCATCTCGGTGAAGATGTCGCCAAAGGTCTGCGCAAAAGCCTGCGTTGCCCAGAGTGTTCCGAAAATCAGTGATAGAGCAGCCCGCGTAAACACTGGTCGCCACAATTTGCGGCGCGGTGACAGTTTTTGAGATCGGGATCGTTGAGGGCGCATGGATGGGTTCCTTATTTCAGCCGAAGAAGAGGTTTTCGAAAAGACCGACGGTGCGGGGCAGATCGACCGCCATGATCCCTGCGATCATGTGGATGAAGCCTTTGCCCATCAGGCCCTGTGCGGGCATGTCCGCCGATTTGACGCAGAGAAAGAGGCCACGCACGACTGAGAGCAATCCGATGAACTGCGCGACCCGCACGAGCGCGATCAGGATGGCTTCGCCGGGCGCACCTGATACGGGCGACAACATCTGGGGCGCATAGGCCATGATCTCGCTGGCGGCGCTCGCCGTCGTGTTGCTCGCTCCGTAAAGCGATGCGATCCAGGCAGAGAGTGTCAGGTCGAGGGAGATGATCAACAGACCGAACACGATATAAGTCAGCGCCTGATAATAACCGTGGCGTCTGTGATGGGCGTGAGACCGTTCTTCCGCCGTTACCAGCATCATCCGGCTGCCGATTATGACGAGGATAATGCCCAGCACAAAACAGAGCGCTGCCACGAATGCTTGCGCCGGTGGCAGGATGTCCGTCACCCGCGTGAAGAAGGCGGTCAGCTCGTCCATAGAAAATTGCCTTCATCATTCACCTGCCCCACCCTCAGTGTTGGGTTGAGCATCTGTTTCGGCTTCGGGGATCAGCACAACGCGTTTTGGGGTGTCGTCCTGCGATGCCACGACAGACGTGACTTGAACGGGGCGTCCGGTGATGTCGTCTGAAGCGGTGGCGTCATCGGCAGATGGCAGCGCAGCTCCGATAAGGCCGTTGGTCGCATAAAGCTGCCGGATAGCGTTGGAATGCGCCGCGTTCACGCGGCGTTGGTCCTGCCATCTGACGACGAGCTTAGGCAGTACACCCCCCTGCCCCGTCAGCAGCGCCAGCTCCGCGCGCATCTCCAGGCTCTGTTCTGTGAGCAGCGCGACCTCGGATCGCAACTCATAAAGTTCTGCGGGCTGTTCCGGTGCGGCCGACGCGACAACGAGCGGTGCGATCTCACGCCGAGTTTCCATCTCATTGACGGCGAACACACTGCCAACCCCAACCAAGGCCAAAATGGCAGTACCGAGAGAAAGCTTGAAGAAGCCGTTGATGAACTCCGTGAGTGGCGTCTCGGGTCGTGTCAGGAATATCGTGCTTCTGTTTTGCGTGTCGCGCGGGGATTGGAAACGGTCGGCGAAACTGTCCGCATGCGAAATCGGCATCACATTCAATGCTCTGTCCGACTCTGACATTTACGATCCTTCCGGATGAGGCGTTTGGGCAAGAACTGTTAGCTCGGGGTGTCTCGCAATTACGCTATGGCTATAAAAAACATATCGTTATATATAACGATATATACATTGCAGTAAAGCACTTTGATAAACCTCCCTCGGAAACAAGGACTTCCATGATGATCAATGTAGAAAAGAGAACAAATCACCCATCCTGTGGCCCGGCAAAAGTAATCCGCACTGGCGCTAGAAGCCGAGCGAAGACCGCTTTAACGTTGATCATGCTGATGGGAACCGCATCGATCAGCCACGCGCAGGACTATAGTTGGAAGGAGGGATTTGCCGGATGCACGGGCACATCCCCATTCATCGAAACTTTGATCTCAAAGACAGATTCTGACGTTCGCCCGCTCTTGAAAATAGGCGAGATGCAGGCTTGGGCGATTAAAGATGAGAATGGAAACCCTGCTACGGCACTAACTACGGAAGATGGCCTAACAATTGTCGGGCGTATCGTTGGGCCGCAAGGCGAAGACATCACCGCGGCGTTGCTGGCAACTGTGCCAGATCCAAATGCGAAGCTGCCGATTGACCAAGCGTCATTGGCCCACACGTCGAACACGGCAGTTACGTCGCAAGCGAACACTACGACACCAGAACCAACGACCCAAGATGCGATCACGCCCCCACGAAATTTGCAAACCACGGCAGCTGCACCGACTGAGACTATATCAACTGCCTTGTCTCAATTGCAGACAAACTTACAGGCAGAAGCACCAACCCAAGCCGCTCCGCTCTCTAATACTACGACCGCGGAAACGCCTGCGGAGGCAATCGCCTCAGCGCCGATTACGGCCGTTGAACAACCCTCAGCCCTGGTTCAGGAGGGGATCGACACCATCTTTAAACAGGCAGGAGAGGAACGGATCTGGTTTTCCGCTGGAACACCGAACCCCGGTGCTCCTGTCGTCTACATGTTAGCCGATCCAGAATGTCCGCACTGTCAGTGGACAATCGATCAAATGCTGGGGCCAATTACATCTGGATCAATCGATTTGCGGATCATTCCTGCGCCAATCACTGGCGTTCAAGGCTTCAACAGCTCCCTGTCGATCCTACATTCTCAAGATATCCCGCAGACTTTCATGGCGCATATGACCTCGCATACGCGCGGGACGGCCGCCGTGGCACAGATGGATGCCACCCAGGCCGACAAGACAGTTGTCCAAGGGATCGTCGATAACATCAATTGGATGCGCGCCAACAAGATGCCGGGTGTCCCGTTCTTCCTCTATGAAACCGATCAAGGGGCGCAGTTCGCCTTCTCAGAGCTTCCCACCAATATTCTGAGTGTCGCCAAAGCCGCAAGCCAGTGACGGAATGTGCTGATGCTGCCAGATAATGAACATCTAGGCGCCGCTGAATCCATCCTGCGGTCGGCACGCACCTTTGAGATATCCTACAAGGTTATGGCCAAGATCGCGCTCGGTCTTGGTCTCTCTACAACCGTGCTGGCGGCATCAACCGCCTATCTCGCCGTCAACCGTCCCGAGCCGCGCTACTTTGCGACCACGACAGATGGCCAGCTTTTACCGCTTGTGCCTCTCGACAAGCCGCATCAATCGGCTGCTGAGGTGAGTAACTTCGCGGTCAAAGCAGTGACCTCCTCTCTGACCTATGACTTTGCGAACTACCGTGCCGACTTTAACAACGCGATGCAGTATTTCACCAAGCCGACCGGCTGGAACCAATTCGTCGATGCCGTGCAGAAAAGTCAGATGCTCGATCTGGTGCAGACCCGCCGTCTCAACACGACGGCTGTCGCCAATAATGCAGTCATCGTCCGTGAGGGCATCAATGATCGCGGGGTCTACGAATGGATCGTGCAGATCCCACTGCGCGTGACCTACCAATCAGCCTCAGAGGTGACCGGTCAGAACTTCATGATCACTGTAAATATCGAGCGGCTGCAAACCTATGAATCCCCTTATGCGATGGCAATCTCCCGCTTCATCGCCGCTCCCGGAGGTGTCTGATGCGACCTACATACCAATCTATGAGGCGATTTTGCCAATCGACGGGCCTTGGAAGCGCTCTTTTGCTTGGCTTGATGACCATACCGATTCAAGCACAACAAGTGCTCAGAGACGCGAATGGCAATGAGACCGTGCCGCCCGGAACTGAAGTTCAGACCCCCCTGCCCCAGGTCACAAACCGGCCAGCAGCGACATTGCCGGGTGCCGACACCGGGACGACAGTTGTCACCATTGAGAATGGTGCAGAACAGGCACCCGGTCAGCAGACGTTGCCCACTGGCGCAGAGCCGCTCACACAGAACGAGATCAATCAGCGTCTTCAATCAAACCAACAACAGCAAACGACGCCACCGGGTGATTTCCCAATCGTGGGTGCCACAGAGCTGCTGCAAAGCATGGATGAACTCGACCGCCCCCTGACGCCCGAAGAGATCACGGCCTACGGTGCGGCGCTCCAAAGCCAGTTCCCGATGACGCCCGAAATGATCCAGGACTATCGCCGCCGCGTTGATGAGAGCCAGAAGGCGGCTGCAACACCTCCGTCAGGTCAGTTCCCGCATGCTATTTCGGACACAAAGCGGCTCACCCTCGATTCTGCACAGGAGCCAGAGGTCCTGTTGACTGGTCCGGACACAGTGAGCGTCATGGCGTTCTACGACCAGACAGGTGCTGCATGGCCCGTCGCGTCTTATGTGATCGGCAAACCGAATAGCTTTCAGGTCTATGCAATGCAGGAAGGCTCCAACCAATTGGCGGTCACGCCGCTGGTCCCGCACGGGTTTTCCAACATCGTTGTGTCCCTCGTGGGTGAGAGCCGGCCGCTGGTCTTTGAAGTGCGCACGAACTCACTCAACACACACTATCGCCGCGACTTCACGGTGCATGGGTTGGGGCCAAACGCAGCTTCAAGGCCTCTCCAGACCCGCCAGAGCGAACCGGTCGCGCGCGCCTCCGACGATGTGATGATGGCGTTTGCGACGGGCGCGGATATTCCGGGCAATGCCGTGCGCCTGTCCACTGACAATGGAGCCGTTAAGGCATGGAGCTATGACGGCGCAATCTATCTGCAATCGGCAGATGCGATTATCTCGCCGCCTGCGTCCCGCATTCTAACCGGCCCCGGTCAAGTCAAAGCCTATCGGATCAGACCCACATCTGTAGCGCTCATTTCTTCGAACGGGCGCGTCTCGAAAGTGAGGATTTCCCAATGAATGATTCAAAAAAGCCGAATGAGAACAAAGATAAAGCAGTGGCTGACGCTACGATGAACCAAGCTGGAACCGCTGATCGAGCCGATGCAAGACGCGTCACGCGTAGACGCAAGAGTGGGCTTTTATCATTCAGAAACATAGCCTTATTGACCGTGGTGGTTGTTGGAGGAGCTGTTGGCGTCGAGGTCTGGAAGAACCCAGACCTCATTGGCCCAAGCCGCGTTGCGGGCACGCCGAACGTGGATGATACGCCAGCCGGTGATCAGCTGCGCACGTCAGAGCGCTATCAGGATAATTTACGGCAGCAAAACGAGGACGGCGCGCAAACTGCGGAAGCCACCGATACCTCATTTATTGCGACACCCGATGAACCCTTGCGGCAAATTGATGAGAAACCACCTGCTATCGCACCGAACCCGAACCGCCCCCTGCCCCCGGCAAACGCACCTGTTGAAACCCAGCAGCCCAGGACCGTGGTCATTGACCGTCAGCAACCCGTGCGACAGCAGGCCCAGCCGATCCCAAACCAGCCTCAAGCATCCGACTACGCCCGTATCAACCAGCTCGCCCAATTAATGGCGACGCAGCAGCAAGGACTGCTTGGCGCATGGACTGCCCAGCCCTCAGCCGTGACCGTCGTAGTTGAAGAAGACCTTGTGCCCGTGGAAGACGTCGATGTGGCGGGTCAAACGAGCGAGGGTACTATTCGACAATCCAGCACCCCTGCCCTCTCAGAGCCTCTCATCCGTGCGGGCGATGTTGTTCTTGCCACGACCATCATCACCAATGACAGCGACACACCGGGACCGGTGGTTGCACAAATTCGGAAAGGTCCGCTGACAGGTGCGCGTTTGATTGGTGGGTTCTCACCAAATCAGAACAACACCCATCTTATGGTCCAGTTTGACTCCGCCGTGCTTGCGGACGGAACCGAGATCCCGATAACTGCCTATGCGGTTGATGCCCGTCAGAAGTCACTCGCCGTGCGAACGGATGTGGACCGGCGTTTGTTCGCACGATATGCGCCGCGCGTCGCAGCGGCTTTTGTATCAGGTGTGGGTGACGCCTTGTCTGATCCAGGGACATCGCTCATCGATCTTGGCGGCGTCACAGGTGTCACACGCCCGGCAGCCAGTATCGAACAGGGACTGTACAAGGGATTGGCAGAAGTTGGTAACGATCTGGCCGGAGAGTTTGTGCAGAATGCGCCCAACGGTCCGCTGATCACTCTGAGATCGCGTCAGATCATTGGCGTCCTGTTCACCAACAATGTTGTGTGGCCGGACAGATGAGGGTGATGGAGCGAGGCAATGGCTGAAGACAGATACAACATTTATCGCTCGACGGTGCATTGGCGCTATGCAATGGCGCGGCCGCATTTGATGTTTTTCGATGCGCGGTTGATCTTCTTCATCATACTGTTCGTCTTCCATATCCGGTGGTGGACGTTTGCGATGCTGGTGTTTGCCATCGCGGGGTTCGCGGGTGCGAGCTACTTCAACTACTCGCTGGAGAATGTCGTGCGCTTGTTTAGATCGAAACTCGTAGGATCGTTCCGCCCAGCTGTGGCGTACACGCGACTGCGGCCGATGGTAGATTATGGATCTGATGCGCTTAGAAGAGATGTGAGTTAGATATGTGTCTAAAGGAATACCCCAATAGCGCCATCGCAAATTTGAGATTCTTGCACGCGTGCAAGAGTTTGATAGCGCCGATTTGGCGTGCTCCAGTTCTATCGTTTGCCGGACCGTTTCGGCAGGTGTCATTGCCGTCTGATTTGAAGGGCGTGGAATAGTGCTTGGTGTCCTTCTGGAGGCGATATCATATCAGCGCCACCGCCCATCTTGCACGCGTGCAAGATGGGCGGTGGCGCCGTATACTAGCCCGAAACGTGCGCGAAAGTCTGATGTGCGTACGGTATCTATACAAAACATCAAAAAACGTGCTAGTTCATGTGTGAACCGAATCCACAAGAGAATCGGAAAAGCGGAATGCGACATGAGCGGTAATCTAGAACAGTTTTTGCAAGAGCTCTCCAGAGGGCTCGATAAGACCATGGTGTCTGTCAACAAAGAGCTCACGATGCGAGATCGCATTAAGCGTTCTTGGTCAATGCGCCAGTGCGCGCGGTTTCTCAATGTTAGTCATCAGCACCTCACAAAACTGGCGAAAGATCATGATGACTTTCCGGCAGGGCAGTACGTAGGTAGAGAGCGCGTCTTCACTCTTAAGGAGCTGATGCACATCCGCGCGCTATTGGCAGGTACGGGAAAACGTCCATACGAGTATCTCGCATGGCGCAAGCCCGAAGATCCTCTGCCGGTTATCTCTTTTGCCAGCCAAAAAGGTGGCACCGCGAAGTCACTATCAGCTGCGCACTTCGCACAATATCTCAGCCTGCACTACGGCATGCGCGTGGGTATCATGGATGCAGACCCCCAAAGTACAATCACACTGTATTTTGTTGGTGGCGAAGAGATGCCGACCATGCCGGATGAGAACACGCCTACTATGGTGGATTTTGCGGGTCTGTTTCAGACAACCGAAGATCTTCCCTTCACTGACTACGATGCACCGACGTTGGATACTTTCTTCAAGAAGACTTCGTGGCCTGGCATACGGTTGTTGCCTGCTCACGGTGAAACGTCTGAGGGCGAAATCCAGATCGCAAGAATTCTGCGGGCAGATATCCCGGGTAAACGGTTCTATCGTTTTCTGAAGGACGCAATTGATCGATGGCGTGATGGGCACGTCCCGGTCACTAAACCCAGCGAGCTATTGAGTGATGGGAAAGTAGATAAATCAAAGCTCGATGCAGCTCTGGTCGAGACGCTTGATTGCATCATCATTGACTATCAGCCTGCTCTTACTCTTTTCCAGCTCAACAACGTCATAGCTTCTTCTTCACTCATCATTCCTCAGACGATGAAGGGGTTCGACATCGCAACTCTTTCAACATTTGTCACGGGACTGCTGACTATGTTGCGTCACATTTTTGCGAATGAGCGGCTGGATATCGGCGCAGGTGCAAATATGTTGCTGCCAACCATAGTCCAACGAACAAATGAGCAGGATTTAAAGCAGGTAAGCAACCTGCTGGAAAACTGTCCGGACGAAGTGCTTCCCGTATTCTATTTGCGTTCAGATGCGATCTCTAACGCCTCTGACGTCTACCAGTCAGTTTATGAGTACGAGCCAGATACGCCTGGCAAGAAGAAAGGCATCAATCGTTTTATCGACAACGCTGATGCTGTGAACGATGCGATTGTCTCACGTCTGTGGCCCGGATTGGAAAGAGGTTATGCAGACGCCTGGATGGAAGATTTCTATGACTTTGGGGAGGATGCAGAATGAAGCGTTCGATCAGTAGCTCTGTTTTACGCAAGAAATCAGCTGAGACCGCTGACGCTCCACCCAAAGACGTAGTAAGTGAGCCCGTTCAGGATGCAAGGGCCGCTGCACCTGAGCCCTCCACAGGTCTGAAACCTAGGATGGGCGGCTCAGGCAGCGCTTGGAAAGCGGGAGCCCTTAGTGACGCTCAAGTCCTTCTGAATGAGAAGCGTGCGGAGATCGTAGGACATATTCTACAAGGAAAGCATGAGCTGGAACTTGATCCTACCCAAATCAAAGATGAGATTGGAACGGATAGACGAGATGATTGGATTGATCAGCATGCTTTCAACTCCCTACTCGAAAGCATTGAACAAAATGGCCAAGACACACCGATTCAGGTCTGGCCTGTCGATCCGAGCTGGCAGCCCGATCCGCTAGATCCAGAGAACTGTGCTAGCGTTCCATTTTTTCTAATTACCGGTCGTAGACGGCATGCCATTGCTCAGAAGCTCGGTCGACCTGTCAGGGCCATTTTGGCGTCGCCGGAGAAGAGAGGGGTTTCAGACGATCAGTTTGAGATGCTGTTCATGCGCTTCAGAGAAAATGAAGAGCGCGAAAACCTCGGTGCTTTCGAGCGTCTTCTATCAGTTGGCCAGATGTTTGATCGCTATGAAACTTCCAACCCTGACAAGAAGGTAACTGCTGTTAGTTTTGCGAGCATCATCGGTGTGCACGAAAGCCACGTTTCGAGGGGGAAGGCCGTGTTGAAAGCACGCGATGAGATCTTGCACGCGTGCAAGAATGTCTATGCGCTTAGCCATCGAGAGCTCGAGAAAGTTGTTGCTGATCTGGTAAAGGGTCCGGTTAAGGCGGCTAAAGGTACGGCCAAAACGAAGAAGTTAACAATCATACGCAAATTCGGGCGAGAGAAGCTTTCTGTTTCATCACAAGGTGGAAAGCTATCGGTCAGCGCTGCGGGAATAGATTTGGATAAGCAGAGCCTAGAGGGCTTAGGCGACATGATCGCAGCTTATCTACATGAACATGGGTCGAAGAAATGAAACGCTCACCTGCAACGACAGGGAAGGGCGCTCGACCCCAATTGAGGCAAAGAGCAGAGAGGAACGTCACGTGATCTAACGGCAAAAGAAAAGCCCCCAAACCTCGCGGCCTGAGAGCTGATCTAATTTCTGTTGCAAGACTTAGATAACTCTCCCGCGAATCGAAGTCAACGAAACAACACCGATTTGGTGAACGGGATTCTTTTGCCTTCATTCAACTTATGGAGGTTTGAAACACTCATGACACATACAGGTTGGCGCAAGCCGACACCGGGCCTTGTGGTCGCTGAAAAGCACGCACAAGCCGGTGAACAGTTATCTATACCCAAGACACAGGCAATCGTTGCAGCTAAGAAGGTTGCGGCTGCGATCGGACTGAAGTCCCAAGATCTGTTGCTTCTGGATACGTTTGGCGCTGTTACGCAGCCAAAGGACTGGGAGCAGGGTAGGCGGCCCATTGTCTGGCCGTCCAACAACTTTCTGATGGAACAGACAGGCTTTTCCTTGACGACGCTGCGTGTACACGTCCGTCGCTTGTCTGAAGCCGGTATCATCTGGATCAAAGACAGCCCCAACGGGAAGCGATATGGTGCCCGTGATCAGGATGGATACATCATTGAGGCCTATGGCTTCGATCTGGCACCTCTGGCGGCACGTGCAGAAGAGTTTGAGGCACTACATGCCCAGCTCCAGAAACAACGGCAATTCTGCAAGTCCTTGCGCAATTCAATTACCATCACACGGCGTGTGATCCGTGCAAAGATCGAGAAGGCGCTAGAGAGCGGCTTGAGAGGCCCGTGGCGTGACCTACAGGATGAGTTCGGCACATTGCTTGAGCAGCTTCCTAAGCGCACGACAGGCCCTGAGAAGCTCCTTGACCTAGTCGACTGGTTCAAAGCCCTTCAGCAGCGTGTAGAAGATACCTTCGCGGCAGCTTTCGATTGGCCAGATCAATCCGACGCAGATTCTTCTGTTGATAAGGTTGCAGACGTAGACCCCAAAGTAATCTCTCATTATTCAAATACTATACCCACGGGTGCTGAAAACGGCACTCACATACTAACTACAAACCAACCTGATCCTGTAATTAGTAATCGCTTTGAAACAAAGCACGCGGCGAGCGTTGTGCCAGAAAACCCACCCAAGGGGCAGGTTGAAAGACCTGAAGAAGTGGATCTGGAAGGCGAGTGGAATACCGAGACCAGAAAGCGACGGTCTGACATTGACGTGCCAATGCTAATGGCCACCTGCCCGGAGTTTGGTGAGATGGCCCGTGGTCTGGAAGGATATATTCGTGATTGGAACGGGGTTCACAGGGCCGCCGCGAGGATCAGACCGATGGTTGGGATTTCCGAACACGCCTGGAATGTGGCTCAGAAGGCCCTTGGACCGGAAGTTGCTGCCGCGGCGGTCGCATTGATTTACGACAAGCACTCCGCTGGAGAGGTTTCCTCGCCAGGCGGCTATCTCAGGGGCATGGTCCAGAAGGCGCAGACGGGCGAATTGCATCTCGATCGGAGCTTCTATGGTAGATTGAGCGAGCGGGCACTCTAGCGATACGCGTCGTGCGTCAAGTGACGCTTGACATATTACCAATTCTTCTGTAGGTACGGATATGAAAATTGAGAGTATTGGCCACAAAGGGCTTCGCCGGTTCTTCGAAACAGGAAACCCCAAAGGTCTGGTGGGCGACACGGGCAGGCTCCGCAAAATGCTGGCGTTCATCGATGTCGCAGCGGATTTGGAAGAGTTAGCGGCGCCGCCCAATTACGGCCTTCATCAGCTGACTGGAGATCGAAAAGGCACTTGGTCGATGACCGTGACGAAAAACTGGCGGCTGACGTTTCAGATAAATGAAGATGGCGCGCTGATAGATGTGGAACTGGAGGACTATCATGGCTCTTAAGATGCATCCATCTTTGACGGTTCATGTCGGCGATTGGCTCAAGACGGAGATCGTCGAGCCTGCGTCCATCAGCGTGAAGGATCTCTCTGATCATTTTGGCGTATCGCGTCAGGCCCTCAGCACTTTGCTCAATGGCAATGCAGGATTATCGGCGGAGATGGCGATCCGCTTCGAGAAAGCCTTTGGCGTCAGAGCCGACACGCTTTTGCGCATGCAGACAAGCTTTGAGCTGGCGCAGGCGCGGCAGCATGAGGACAATATCAAGGTCCAAAAGCTGCAGAACGTCGCCTGATAGGGCAGGGGAAATCCTACAGTCCCGCCGCCTTGGTCAGGTTTACACGGAACCGATCGCGGTGGCGTTGGTAGCGGCGGGTCATCTCGGCGGACGCGTGGCCGAGGTGTTTCTGGATGTAGCGTTCGTCGACCTCGGCACTGGACGCGAGACCAGCTCGTAGGCTGTGACCCGAAAACAAGGCGAGGCGATCTTTCTCCGGAAGCTCACTGCGGATGCCCGCGTCCAAGACGGTATGCTTGATCAGACGTGCGACGTGTTTGTCACTGAGCCGCGCCTCCAGAGCCTTCGTGCCATCACGGGACGTGCGGACGAACACAGGTCCAAAATCGATCTTGGCGAAATGCAGCCATTGCTCAATTGCATGCACAGGGCAGGTTTGAACGGTGGAACCGCGGCCAATCTCGACCTCGCGCCAGCCGGTCTTGGCGTTGAGCGTCAGAAGCGCGCCCTGGTCAAGAATATCAACCCATCCGCCCGCGTCCGGTGTGTCGTCCTTGCCGTGATCGAGGCTGACAATCTCGGACCGCCTGAGACCGCCCGCATATCCCAGTAGCAGGATTGCCCGATCCCGCAGCCCACGCAGGTCGTAGGGCAGGGTGGCGACCATAGCCAGAATGTCATCGCGTAGGATGGCTTCTTTCTGCACCGGCGGGCGGGCATGTTTGCGTTTGATCCCGGCTAGTACGGTTGCAATATGGCGATTCTTGCGATCCAGCGTAAACCCGCGCTGCTGGTACTGCCATGCAAGGCCGGACAGGCGGCGCTCGATGGTACTCACGGACAGTGCTGAGGTCTTGGTATCCGGTGCCGCGCAGTTGGCAATGTAGAGGCCGACCAGTTCCGGAGACGGGGGCAGGGGGTCGGCACCACGTCTGCGGCACCAGCTGGAGAAATGTGCCCAGTCCTTCTTATAGGCCTTGTTGGTGTTCTCGGACGTCGCTTGGCGGGCGTAATCCCGCGCGGTATCAACAAGGCGATCAAGCGCGCCTGAACCTGCGACATGTGCGGGCAGGGCGATGCCATCGCTTTTCTCTTGATCTATCTCTTCGTCCTGAGCATTATTAAATACACCAGAGTTTGATGAAGTGTGTTTCTCGTCCTCTGAGGTCATTTTCCTGAAAATCCACCGATAAAATGAGACTATTCCACAGCATACATTTCTACGTCCGATAATACAAACTTATTGGACATAGAAAAGAACCGCAGGGTGGGGCGGTTTCTACCGTATATTGTAGACGAAAACGCCGCGAGAGACTAGTGTTGTGGCATGACATACCAGCCAGCAGACATCTCCGACGACCCGGAGACCTTACCCCGGATGCCCGCGTGGGTCACGTCTACAAGTGCGGAAACCCCTGAAGATGTGGCGTTTTTGTCAGGCGCGGCGCTCAGCCATCTGCATATGGTGGTGACCCATGCAGACGTCCCCCAGAGCTTGTTGCGCGAGCGTCTGGCGTTGCGCGCGGCGGAGGCCTGTGTGGCACGTTCAGGACGCATTGAGCGGGCAGGGGAGTTGCGCGATGCGGTGGCGTTCCTGCAGCCCAGTGACAATCCCGGCCCGGCGGGTGAGGTCATCCTGTCCTGGCAACGGGCGGTGGAGCGACCGGTCTCGGCCCAGGCATTACACCGGGCGCTGCCGACCCTGGCGCCGAAGCAAATTGCGGAATGGCTGGATGCGGGACAGGGGGGGCCGGTCGCGCGGTCCGTTTCTGTATTAGAGACTGTTCTGGCCGAATTTCCCCGAGAGGAGGGGGCCGCGCTGATCCTGGCCGAGGCGGCGCTGGCACAGGTCCTGGGTTGGAGCCATGTCCTGCCCCTCCTGGTGCTTGGTCTGAAGCGCGCCGATTTGCGGAAAGCCGAAGCTGACCTGCGTTTGGCGTGTCATCGAGCGATCGTTATGGCCGCGGCCGAAGTAGGGCGTTTGGCCGCCGATCTTGCCCGACGTGCGGCCCACTTGAAAGCCGTCGGGCCGAAGCTTCGGGCGAAGGGATCCGACGACGCCGTTGCGGTCTTCCTGAGCCGGGACGCTATTGCTCCGGTGGCGCTGACGTCGCTGCGCTCCGACAGGGCCGCCCGGCGGTTCTGTGACCGGCTCGTCGAACTCGGTGCTGCGCGCGAGTTGACCGGGCGGGACACATTCCGGCTCTACGGGATTTGAGAAATGGCCAGGGATCAAGCAGATCAGTTACTGGATCGGGAGCTGGAAGAGATGCCTGCCGACCTGCGCTGGCGCGAATGGATGCGCCGGATCGAGGCCGTACTGTTTGCCTCCGCTTCGCCCGTGCCGCGCGCGGTTCTCCTGCGCGTGGTGGGGCAGGGGGTGTCCGTCGATCTGCTCATCGAGGATCTGATGGTTGAGTTGACAGATCGGCCCTATGAAATTGCCGACGTCGCTGACGCTTGGATGCTGCGGACGCGGCCGGCCTACGCCGCGGCGATCCGGACGGCGGCGGATGTAGGCGACCAGGACCTTGATCTCCGCGAATACGACGTCGCCGTGCTGGCTACCATCGCCTATCACCAGCCGATCACGCGAGACGGTCTAAAGGATATCTTCGGCAAGGAGATCAGCCGGGATCTGATTGGCCGGCTGCATGCGCGCGGTCTCATCGGGACGGGTCCCCGGTCGCCTAGGCGCGGAGCGCCCTATACCTACGTGACGACGGATCAGTTCCTGGTGGCGTTTGATCTGCAGTCGCTTCAGGATCTGCCGGATCGCGAGCAGCTGGAAGATGCGGGACTGGCTGCAGGATGACATTCCAGTGGCAAACATCTCTGTCTATCGCTCAAATCTTGGCCATTCATGAGTTATAGAACTGCATCCTATAACTCATGACAATTTGCGGGCTTCGCGGTCGAAGCGTTGTTGACTCCCAATCACCAGGTTCATGACTTCCAATCGCCGGGCACTCCGAGGTCAGGCTGCGTTGATCTCCGCCTCAAGTGCCGCGATCGCGCCCATCACGTCATCAAAGCTTGGCGCATCGCCCATGATCATCTCGCGCATGCCAGCATAGTCCCGACGGAGGGCGGCCTCCAAGTGTTTGGCCGGAATCAGGCGGAGCGATCCCGGTTTTGCGTCTTCGTATCTTGCCCAAGCTGCCTTGAAGAACACAGATTTGTGGTGGCCGACTTCGCTCAACAGGTTGAGATTGGCCAAAGCGCGCGCCTTGGCGTCGTGCTGTGTCAGTTGCGCCATGTCGTAGTAGTGCCGGGACATCCGGTCAGCGAGCGGTTTGCCTACGTCTTGATGGAAGAGCATGTGCAGGATCGTCGCCTTCTCCCAGAATGTCCGCTCGATCCCTAGAGTGCGCACATCAACAGGGTCAAGGCCGGGCAGATCGGAAAAGGCCTGTTGGACATAGGTTGAGAGTGTCCGCTGCTCGGCCGGGAGCTGCGCGCCGCGTGCGCCGAACTCAAATCGTACGACTGGTTTGATGTAGCCTGGGTCGTCGCCGCCAATCGGCGGGTAAGCGAAGAGTATGGTCTGTGGGTCGTCTTCGTCGATCTGAAGTGAGAACGGCTGCTCTAGGTTCGCAGAGAAGGCGGTGTTGATTTCGTCGAGCAGGGGGCCTGCGACGGTTGCCTCTGCCGCATCTTGAAGGTCTTGCAGCAGGGATTTGCGTTTGCCGCCCGAGAGGTCGGGGTTCTCAGGGTCACGATCTCCCTCAAATCCTAGTTGGGCGCGGTCGAGCGACAGATCGACGTCCTCGGAAAACCGATGGATGACATCGTAGGCTTTCGAGAGCGACGTGCCCCCCTTGAAGATCAGGTGATCGCCAAAGGAGGGCAGGGCAAAGAGATGCTGGAGCGACCAGCAGACCCAGAAGTCCTTTTCGATAATCGCTTTGGCAAATCCCAGCTCCGCCGCGGTTTGACGAAACGCTTCGTCTCGGTGTTCAGGCGTGTCGTTCGCGAAAGCATCCATGTTCAGGCGCGCGCCACGATCTGCTGGACCACCGGATGCATCCAGGCCGGGACATGTCGGCTTTGCTTTGCGAGCTGCGCCCGGTCCTTGGCATCTAGCGTGCGGGCGATCTTACCGATCACCTGATCGTCTACACGGCCCTTGCCGACATAGCGGAGCGCCTGGAACACAGTACCCGTCTTAGACCCGGCACCAACCAAAGTTTTAGGGGAGGCGTTCCGGAACTGGAGGACCTGCCGTCCGATCTTCTTAGTCCGAGTGGGTCCGTCGGTCATGTAGGTCGGATTGGATGGGACCTGCGTGGACAGACCCAACTGGTTCGCCGCCATCGCAGGCGAAGGCTGCAGAACCTGGTTGTCCTTCCGCGCTACTGCGCGGGCAATATCGTCGGCGGAGGGGGCCAGGAGCCCGAAACGCGGACTGAGCTTGGGATAGTCGTAGAGCCCACGGGTCAACCGTCGGATCACGCGCTGATCCGCCAGACGCGACAGCGCCTGATCCACGCTCGCGCGCGATCCGATATCGAGGAAGTCCGATGGTGCGAAGATGGCACCTCGGCCCTTACCAACGATGCGTTGCTTGATTTTGGACGTGATCATGGTTCAACTCCATGTCAGAAAATAGTATATGTTTTTCTGAACGTCAAGGAGAAGGATTTTAAGGGCATCATATGCACGTTAGCCGGAAATTCAAACTGTGCGTGCTTCTCGTAACAGCTGCGGACCAGAAAGCTGTGAATCGCCTAGATGCATGCTCTAAAAGAGAAATTCTGGGTGGTGCCATCTAGGCGTGTGATCGAGAAACACTGAGTTCCAAAGTCGCCGTCTCTAACGCTGAAGCTCTCCACGCCAGTACCGATACGAGCCTCAGCTTCGGGATGACGCTTGACCAACTCATGAAGCTCAGCTTGATCACCGGCGGAAACCCTATCACCGATATCATAACGATTCAGCATCTTCTTGAAATGCTCGATTGCATCCTTCTTCGATTCGTACTCGATGCCCCCGACCGTCACTGGTATCTTTCTAGCCATATTTTGGTTCTCCCTTTGAACGCAAAAAACTTCGTTTCATGTCCCATCGGCAATCCCCGCTTCGCGGCGCAATTCTCGGATGACGATTTGGGGTAATCCCATACCCTCAAATTCCTCGTGCCGTGCTACGATCCATTCAATGCATTGCTTGCGATCGAAGCTGTCATCTGACATCTGCTCGTAAAGCATCGTCGCGCTCATACGCGAGATGCCAAGTCCGATCAAAGACATAAGAGTCTGGCTTGATACTCCGAACTCGAGCTGCGTCCCGATATCCATATCCTCATCGATGAGATCGTCGCGGTCCATCGCATGCAGATGGAAGTGCAGAATGTCGACATAGGCTGATAGGTATTTCGGTGCGCGGAATCGTGCGTATTGCTCTACCAGATCCATGGTCTCACGAATGAGTGCCGGCAGCTTCTTCTCACCTCCGCGGCTCTTCTCGTTCTTAATCCTCTCCCGGATGATATGCGCGAGCGACCAGCCCTTAAGCCAATTCTGCACCATCAATGCGAACAGGCGGGCGCGGCCGTCTGGCGCAAAGGCGGGATAGAGATCACGGTTGATCCGCTTCATTATTGTCACCGTGCGATCATAAGCGTCCACACTTGCTGACGGTGCTGGCAACAGGTTCTCAATGTCCCGGTCATAAGCTCGAAACGCGTCCAGAAGCGACTGCATACCGATGCAGTTCACGCCTGGGTGACGCTCTATGAGTTCAATCGGAAGTTCGATCGTCGCAGCAACCTTCGCCAGAGATGCGTCCAACTCAGCAATTTCAAAAGTGTCATGACGTTTGGCGAACGGTGCGTCTCGAATTGACCCCAAACGCAAATAGGTTGAGAGCAAATATGAGGACACCTGCTCGAACTTCGCATCGCGCGTCTTGTCCTGCGGCATCTCCGTGCGACGGCGCTCGATGAATTCACGAAGTTCCGTGCTTTCGTCCAACACCGCGTCGGTCTCACGCTTGATCGGATATCGTGTGCGCCTCGGGATGCCGCCTGGCCACCCGCTTTCATCACTCGGCTCGATGCATATGATATTGCCTTGAAACTCGTCGCCCCAGCGCCCAGCCCGCCCGGCCAGGTTCCAAAAGTCGTGGGGGTTCATCGGCTTCCCCTTTCCCTTTCGCGGCGCGCGCATCACAATTGTCCTGCACGATAAATTCACGCCTTCAATCAATGTTGAAGTGCAGACAAGGAAACGGATCTTGCCGCAGCGAAAGAGCTGCTCGACCTGTGTGCGTATGAGCGCAGGCATGTTGCCGTAGTGGAACGCGACGCCCTGCTCGACAAGTGGCGCCAGCCGATATTTTGGATGGATACCCTTACGGATCATCTCAGCCAGTTCCGAAAGTTCGATATCTGGCTCAGCGACTTCTGGTAGGCCTTCACGAATTAGCTGCGCAACATCCTCAGCTTCCGCAGCACCATTCGTGTAGACGAGCGTACCGCCCATGGACCCGACCTGAGTGGCGATGAAGGCGAGGCGTTTTTTTAACGAGTCTGGTTTGCTGGGCAAGTGGATCGTACCGAGCTCGATCTCTCCCTGAGACCCTGTCGTCGAGAGATACCATTCCTTCGGTTTGCGAGTGACCTGTTCGACGGAGATCACGTTCTGCAAGACCGTCGCCGAATCGCTGTCGATCGGCACCTTCTTTACATCATCGGGCGCGTCCTCCAGCAAAGCGTCGGGGTTTTGGGTCGCGGGACTGACAAAGACCACTTTCAGCTTCGGATTGAGGCGCGAAGAGCGTTCAATCGCATCTTGCAGAATGACGCCGCGTTGGTCGTCGCCAATTTTGTGCGCCTCGTCGACGACCATGAGATCGAACGTGGCCTCGCCCCCGAGTGCGTTGACAAGCAAATGCAACCTTTCTTGGGTCAGGACTAGCACCAGCTGATGGTCGTCTTTCAACGACTCGTCGTATTGCTCCTTTAGCGGGAGTGATGTGACCGCGATGCGCTCGCTCTCGCCGATCATTGCACGCAATTCTTGTTCGATCTCTCCGACGAGTGCCCGAGTCGGCGCGAGATAAACGGCAATGCGGGCTTGGTTTGACAGCAGCTGATCCATCAGCCACTGGAGGACGAGGAATGTCTTGCCCGATGCCGTTGGAGCGGATGCCGAGAGCCAAGCATAGCTGTCAGATGCGGCATCCCAAAACCGCTTCTGGAAGCGATTGACCGGCAACCACTCGCCAGTTTGCGCCAGCAGGATAGAGTTATCGAGTTTGCGCCGTGTTGCCTCCATACGTGCGGACAAGCCTAGCCGTTCCATCAGATCAGGTTTGATAAGCTCGCGTTCCAGCGCGAGATCGACCGCACGGTGATTGTCGAGTTTACCCAATAGAAGTGCAGCTGTATCCTGGATCGCCAAATTCGGCTCCGATACGAGCGCAGCCGTCGCGATGCGAAGAGCCGCGTCCTGGTGAAACCGTTGTTCTGAACGCGCTAGAATACTGCCGGCAAATAATAGACGCTCCCATTCGGGCCGCTCGTTCTGTGCGTCGGCCGGCGGCCGCAGGTTCTCGATCTCTCGCGTAGCCGTTAGCCGCACCAGTTCGTCGAGGTCAGGCGCAATACCCTCCGAGAACAGAAAGTCCTGAAGCTCTGTCTCGCTCATTTTCTATGCCCCAAGGCATTTAGAAAGGCGGTGCGGAACCCTTCGGCCGACGGCAACGGTATACAAATGAACTCGATCGTGAATGACTCGAGCTTGTGCTTCAGGATGCCGGCCCCGACGCTTTTGGTCCACGCCTTCAGTTCCGCTTTCGCTGCGGCCACGACGTCGTCTAGTAATCCAGTCTGTCCCACGCCTGGATAGAAATCGACTTCGAAGCCAATAAGCGCTGCCCCGCAATGCCGGACCCGTTTTGACTCGATCTTGGTCTTGTCGAAATAGCGCATGATCGCTTTGGTCATTTCGGGATCATTGAGGTCCGCTTTGTCGCGAAGAAGGACGAGGTCGCGATTTCGGGTCGCGTCCGGCTTCTCATCCTCTGACAAGAAGGGGCCGAGCGACTCCAAACAAGATTGCACTGCCTTCCCAACATCCTTGTAGACCTTCGCCTCACCCCAAAAGAGGCGAAGCACTGTTGAATGTCACTGAGAACTGACCCGGTATGACCCAAAATTGTCACTGAGAATTGACCCATGTGAACACATTGCCCTGACGGTTTTTGTCGGGGAGACATGGAGTGATCGACATGGGATTTTTGAGTGTCATTCGACGCTGGGC
>DRFG01000099.1 GCA_011050655.1 Roseobacter sp. | reverse complement strand
GCGGTTTTAAGGTTGGGGCTAACGAAGTCGGCCTCGATCCGGGCGAGAATCTGCTGGTCGACCCCGGTGAACTGTGGGCGGATCAGGGCATAGCGTTCTATTACGCGGGCGCGAATGTCGTCGATGCCGTTTTCATGCACGGTGATCTTGATCCGCGCCTTGTATTTATTATCGCGGCGACCCAACAGATTATAGACCGATACGATAGCTTCGAGTGTCGGTAGCAGGTCTTCGCTCGAGACAAAATCATACAGAACCTTGCCTATCATCGGGGTACGCCCAAGACCGCCGCCGACAATGACTTGAAAACCGAGCACGCCGTTTTGTTCGACAATTTCCAGGCCGATATCATGTGCTTTGATTACCGCTCGATCATGCGCCGCGCCCGACACCGCGACCTTGAATTTACGGGGTAGGAACTGGAATTCCGGATGATCTGTGGACCATTGACGGATCAGCTCGGCCACGGGGCGCGGATCAGCGATTTCATCGGCAGCGGCACCTGCGAAATGGTCTGCCGTCACGTTGCGGATTGTGTTGCCAGAGGTTTGGATGGCGTGCATGTTCACTTCGGCCAGCGCATCAAGCATGTCGGGCACGTCGCGCAGTTGCGGCCAATTATACTGGATGTTCTGACGCGTGGTGAAATGACCGTAGCCTTTGTCCCATTTGTCGGCGATATCCGCCAGCTTGTGCATTTGCCTGCTGCCAAGCGTGCCATAGGGAATAGCCACCCGCAGCATATATGCATGCAGTTGCAGATAGAGGCCGTTCATCAAGCGTAGGGGTTTAAATTCGTCCTCGGTGAGGGAGCCGTCGAGGCGGCGTTCGACCTGCGCACGAAACTGGGCGTTGCGTTCAGCGATGAAGGAATCATCAAATTCAGTATAGCTGTACATTAAATAGCCTCCTGCTTGCCGTGGACGTAGTTAGAGGGGCCTTTAGCTCGGAACGCCTCGCGGAAATGAACTGGTTTGGGGAAGCTCGCGCTTGCCTCGACCTCGGCCAGATAGGCACCGACGATCAGATGGGGCTGCTGGATCGCGTCGATCAGGCGCAGATCTGCATCTGCCTCATCGGTCAACACCTCGGCCTGCGACAGGTCGCGGGTCCAGCCGTTCGTGGTCTGGTAGATGACATCGCCTTCAAGCAGCGCGTTGGCAGTGACAACTTTGGGGGTGAAGGGTTTGGCCATTATGCCATCTCCTCTTGGATAAATTGCGGGGTGAGCTGCGCTGCCGCCCGTGGCGCAAGGCCATAGAACGTCAGGGCGGGACCGCCAAGGTTGGCGGCGGCAAGGTCGGTAGGCAGGCGGGCCAAAGTTGTCTCAACGATGCGTTGATTGACCCGTGAAGCGTTTTCTACCAGCGTCACGGGGGTCGCGCGGGCGGCACCATGCATCAGCAGGCGACCCTGTATAAAGCGTGCGGATTTCTTGCCCATATAGATCGCGGCGACTTCGCCGTTTCGGGCGAGAGCGGCCCAATCGTGATCGGCGAACCCTTGCATGTCGTGGCCTGTCAGGAAGCGGACAGAGGCGTTGCGCCCGCGTTTCGTAAGGCTTTGCCCAATCGCCGCTACAGCCGCAGAGGCAGAAGTGATGCCAGGTACGATATGCCAGCCGATACCTTGCGCATCCACCGCGTCGATCTCTTCGTCCAAGCGGCCAAAAACAGTTGCATCGCCGGATTTTAGACGGACCACCTGCGCGCCCGAGTGCGCGTGTTCTACCAACAGGTTGTTGATGGTTTCCTGCGAGGTCGAGGGCCCGAAGCCTTCTTTGCCGACGTCAATCATCAGCGCTTCTCGGCGGGCGAGCTCCAGTATCTCAGGCGAGATCAGGCGATCGTAGATTACCACATCGGCTTCGTCCAGCGCGCGTCTGGCTTTGAGCGTCAACAGTTCGGGGTCACCGGGGCCACCGCCGACAAAGGCAATGTGGCCTGAGCGGGCGACGCGGGATTTGTGGTCGCTCAATAGAGCTTCCAGCGCGGACTCGACTGCTGCTTTGCCTTCGGCAACGGTACGCGGACCCGCCGCAAAGTAATAGTCGCGCCAAAAGTCGCGGCGTGGGCGGCCAAAGGGCAGGGCGTCAGCCATCTTGCGAAAGCCTTTACCGATACGCGCGAGCGTGCCAAGCGTTGTGGGCAATCGCTCTTCCAGGTCAGCCTTGATCGCGCGGGCCAACACGGGGGCCGCTCCCTCAGTGCCGATGGCGATAGTGACGGGGTCCCGGTCGACGATAGCAGGGGTGATAAAGGCGCTGTCATGTAGGTTATCAACGATATTGACCAAGGTTCCTTCGGCACGCGCAATCGCAGCGGTGCGGGCGTCTTCTGCGGCGTCTTCATCGGCGGCATAGAATAAGGCCGCGCCAAGCACATCGCCGGGGCGGAGCGCGCGACCGTGCAGCGTAAGACGACGCTGTTCGGCCCAAGTCGCGATTTCGGGCGCAGGTGCGGGGGCAAATACGCTGATCTCGGCTTGGGTCTTTAAGAGCAGGCGCAGCTTGGCCATCGCTGCCTCACCGCCGCCAGACAGCACAATGCGCTGGCCCTTGGTCGACAAGTAGATTGGGAAGTGGTCCATATGCTTCAGTCCTTGCGCTTCGCTTGCTGTATATATAGGAAATAATTCCAATACGGCGCTAGATGCCTAGCAATATAAGAACAATTGTTCTGTTTAGCCGAACAGCGAGAATGTAGTACCAAAGAGGAAGAGGAAAGCAGAATGGATGTTCGGATCGACGATGTAGACCGGAAAATTTTGGCGCAGCTTCAGCGAGACGCCAGCCAGTCGTTGGATGATATTGCCCGTGAAGTAGGCAGTTCCAAGACACCTGTCTGGAACCGGATTCGCAAATTACGTGATGCTGGGGTGATCGGGCAGCATACGGTGGTGCTGGATGCCGAAGCACTGGGGTTTGAGGCGTGTTTCTTTGTCTTGATCCGCACATCGGCCCATGAGGCGGAGTGGCAGGCGGCATTTCTGAAGGCGTTGAAAGATCGCCCTGAAGTGCAAGAGGCGCATAGGCTTGCAGGGGATATCGATTATATCTTGAAGGTAAGGGTCAAGAACGCACGCGCCTATGACGTATTCTATCAGGCGCTGATATCTGAGGTGCGTGTTCACAATGTAACGGCCTTGCTGTCGATGGAGGAAATAAAATCCACCACGATGTTGCCGTTGTAACCATGCTTAAACTTGGACGATTAACCGTTCGAGTTTGTGGAAATGATAAGTGTCGGCAAAGCGCGGCTTCTCGGCAAGACGCAACGTTGGTGCATGATCAAACAGGGCGCGCAAGGCGACTTGCATTTCGAGCCGCGCCAAGGGGGCACCAACGCAGAAATGGAGGCCGCCGCCAAACGCTGCGTGGACTTTGCCGGGACGGGTATGATCAAACATGTCGGGTTGGTCGCAAAGCATAGGGTCGTGGCCAACGGCCCCGAGAACTAAGGCAATTTTTTTACCACGCTTCAGTGTGACATCGCCTAGGTCGATATCTTCGTAGGCGAAACGTTCAAACACATGCAGCGGCGGGTCGTATCGCAAGATTTCTTCGACCGTTGCGGCGATCGCATCAGGGGCTAGGGATGTGATCGGCACATTGTTCGCCAGCAGACAGGCGACCCCGTTGCCAAGTGCGTGCACTGTTGCCTCGTGGCCAGCGTTCAACAGCAAGACGCATGTGCCGATCAATGCATCCGTGCTCAACGTCTCGCCGTTCTTCTCAGCCACGATCAATTGCGTGATCAGGTCATCGCGGGGATCGTGGCGGCGTTGTTCAACGTAGTCTCGTAAAAAGGCCGTAAATTCAGCCGCCGCAGCGTTGGCGACATCTTCGGTTACGCGGCTACGGCCGGCTTGATAGACTGCGACCATATCATTGGACCAGCGCAGCAGATCGGGCCACATATCTTCGGGCACACCCAAAAGCCGCGCGATAATACGCACGGGCAACTGCGTACAAAAAGCGGGGATCAGATCGAACGGATCGCGGGGTAGTTGCGCGAGCAGGTCGGCGGCAACTCTTTCAATTTCTGGCGCAAGTCCGGCAATCCGGCGCGAGGTGAAGGCGCGCAACACCAACCCGCGCAAATGGGTGTGGGTCGGGGGCTCAAGCTCCAGCATGGAATGGGTCTCGAGTGCGTAGAAGTCTGTCATATGGGTGGGGATCGGCTGGCGTTGATCTAACGGGACTTCACGGCCCAGTCGACGGTCGCGCAGTAGGGCTTGAACCGTGGCCGCATCAAACGCCGCGAGCATACCGTAGTCTTGCCAATAAAGCACCGGCCCATCCGCCCGTGCCCGCGCGTAAGCGGCATAGGGGTTTTGGATGAAATCAGGATCGCGGGGCGAAAGGTTAAGCGTTTTCATTGGTGGAGCAATATACGCAGCTCTGGCCAATGCAAACCGGTCTGTGCCAAATGGCTTTTATGAGCCATGGTATGCGCCGCCGCGCTGTTACGTTTGCAATATTCCTAATCACCGTGCTGGCCTTGTCCGGCGGGGTCTGGCGCTATGCCTATCTACAGGGGTTGGACCAATTGCGCGCACGTGGACAAGCGGACCTGTCGCTCGCCAGCGACAGATTGGTGGGACAGCTGCAACGGTATCGCGATCTTGCGGTGTTTTTGGCTGACCATCCGCAGGTAGAAGCCGTGTTACGGGGGACCTCACCCGAGGCGGGGCGCGCGTTTTTGCAAAAGATCGCCGACAAGTCCGCGGCCTTGGATGTGCAGGTCATCGACACGCGGGGCGTCATCCTTGCTTCGTCACGCAGCACCTTGAACGAGCCCGTGTTGGAACGCCGCTTCGTTCGACGCGCTTTGGGCGGTGCGCTGGGCTGGGGGCATGGGCCTGACATGCCTTTGACCGACCGTGCCTATTTCCATGCGGCACCGGTATTTAATAAGATGGGCAGGGTAAAGGGCGCGGTAATCGTCGCAACCGATTTGAACGGTATCGATTATGACTGGCGCGGCAGCAACCCGGCGGCGTTTTTTACTGATGATAACGGGGTGGTGCAGATTGCCAATCGGTCCGAGTTACTGTTTTGGCAGCGTAAGGCCGGGGCAGTGGGGCTGACGCCTCCGCAGGGTGCTTTGGGTGACTTTAGCGCCGTCACCGTCAAGGGGCATGAGATATGGAACATGAAGTGGGGACCATATCTGCCCGAAACGGCGCTGCACCTTACCCAGCCCCTGCCGGTAATCGGCATGACCGGGGAAGTACTGCTTGATACAGGGCCGGCGCGTCGCTTGGCCTGGTCGCAATCCGCAGCAGTGGCAGCGCTATGTCTGGCGTTCGGAGCGCTGTTGTTTTTGGCGACTGAACGCCGCCGCACCCTGTTCGAAGTCAACACTAGACTGGAACGTCAGGTGGCTAAACGTACCGCTGCATTGAACGCAAGCAACACCGAATTACGCCGCGAAGCAACCGAGCGGGAAGAAGCGCAGGCCGCACTGCGCCGGGCACAGGCCGATTTGGTACAAGCAGGCAAGCTTTCCGCGCTTGGTCAAATGTCTGCGGGCATCAGCCACGAATTGAACCAGCCACTTATGGCGATCAGGTCATTCGCGGAAAACGCCGTTCAGTTTATGGAGCGCAGCAAGTTTGACCGGGCTTCGGAAAACTTGACGCGGATTTCCCAGATGGCCGAGCGTATGGCCCGTATTATCCAGAACCTGCGCGCCTTCGCTCGGCAAGAAAGTGTGCCGCAAACCAAGGTAGATGTGGCGCGTGTTGTGACCAGCGCGGTCGAAATGACCGATGGTTATCTGCAAGAGGCAGGTGTCACGCTTGAGTACACCGCGCCAACCGGCCCGATTTGGGTGCGCGGAGGAGAAGTCCGCTTGGGGCAGGTGTTCGTAAACCTGATCTCGAACGCAGCGGATGCGATGACGGAAAGTAGCCCAAAGAAACTGTCGATCACCATCGAGACAGGTGATGTCGTGTCAGTTCGGTTTTGCGACACCGGGCCAGGGATCGAAATGCCCGACAAGGTGTTTGACCCGTTTTATACCACCAAAACAGTAGGGAGTGACAGCGGCATGGGCCTTGGGTTGTCAATCAGCTACGGGATCGTCCAAAGCTTTGGAGGGGATATTCGTGGGTCCAATCTGGACGGAGGCGGAGCGATGTTTTCAGTACAATTGGAACCCGGAGATGAGATGGAACCCCCGAGATGAGCAGAACCGTTCTTTTGGTAGATGATGATGCGCCGGTACGTGAAGCGTTGACCCAAACATTGGAACTTGCGGATATGAACGTGATTGCCGCTGGGTCGTTCGTCGCCGCCAAAGACCGTATCAATGCCGGGTTTGACGGGGTAATTCTGTCTGACATGCGCATGCCCGGACGTGACGGGTTTCATCTGTTGGCCTATGCGCATGCTCAGGACCCCGATCTGCCCGTCATCCTGCTGACAGGCGAAGGGGATATTCCGATGGCAGTACGGGCCATGGAAGCAGGGGCCTTTGATTTCATGGAAAAACCCTGCGCTCCGGCACAGCTTTTAACCGCAACCGAAAGAGCTTTGAAAACCCGTGGTCTGATCTTGGAAAATCGCCGTCTGTTACAGATTGTTGAAACAGGGGACCCTGCGGGGCGTATGATCTTCGGGTCATCGGATCTTGCCGACAGCTTACGTACAAAGGTGCGCCGCGTCGCCAGCGCCGCCGCCGAAGTTTTGGTCACCGGTCCCTATGGGTCCGGTATTTCAAAGGTTGCCGAAGTCATTCACCTGTCTTCGGCTCGGTCCAAGGGCCCGTTTGTGAAGCGTGCGGCGGAAGGGTTGACGCCAATAGCGGTCGCCGAAGCATTGCAAAGTGCGTCGGGAGGGTGCCTGTTTCTGGACGAAGTCACGTCACTGCCGGCACAAACTCAGTTAAGCCTGATCGAAATTCTTGAAAACGCGCCGGATGCCCGGCTGATAGCGGGGACCAACCGGGACCTTCATGCTCTGGTGGCCGAAGGACGATTCCACGCCGATTTATACTATAGGATCGAAGTGATGACCGTGCGTATTCCGTCATTGGCTGAACGACCAGAGGATATTCCCACCATGTTTCGCCGCTACGTCGATCAGGCAGCTGAGCAATCGGGGATCACCGCACCTGAAGTCACCCCGCAGATCGTCGCGAGTTTGATGGCGCGCGATTGGCCGGGCAATGCGCGTGCGCTGATGTCAGCCGCGATGCGCTTTGTGATGGGTGTTGCAGATGACCCGGTGTCTGACACTGAATTGGGGTTGGTCGAACAGATGGCGCAAGTTGAGCAATCGTTGTTGCGCGCTGCGCTAAGGCGGGCAGGCGGGCAGGCCAGCGCCGCGGCACTTGCCCTGCATGTGCCGCGCAAAACCTTTTACGACAAGCTAGCGCGATACGGGATTCGCCCTGAGGATTTCCGCAGTTAAACTGCTAATGACGACCTGTGCGGATTTTCGCACAATCATTCCTGCTGACGTGCGACATTTCGCACAAGCGGCAATGCGGTGCTTTCTCACGCTCTTAAGAATGCCGCGTATGAATATGATAAATATGATGATTACTGATTTTGTACGATGGCATTGTCACGGGCTTGTGAGATAAGCGATTTACCGCTTTAGTGTCGCCACCGCATGTCAAGAACGCAGGCGTGCCGAGACGAAACATCTCTCTGGGAGGAGAAACACATGAAATTCCTGACAACAACTGTTGTAGCGCTGACCCTTTCCGTAAGCGCAGGCGCCGTCGCCGCTGCGTCGGCCTGTGATGATGGTGAAATTGTCATCAAGTTGAGCCACGTTACCAACGCCGACCGTCACCCCAAAGGCTTGGCAGCGTCGCTTCTTGAACAGCGCGTCAACGACGAAATGAACGGCAAAGCCTGCATGGAGGTTTTCCCGAACTCGACGCTTTATAATGATGACCAGGTTCTGGAAGCCTTGCTGCAAGGCGACGTCCAGATGGCAGCACCGTCGCTGTCTAAGTTCGAGCAGTTCACCAAACAGTTCCGCATTTTCGATCTGCCCTTCATGTTCAAGAACATCGAAGCTGTTGACGAATTTCAAAACTCTGACACTGGCGTGGCGATGAAAGAAACCATGACGCGCCGTGGTCTATTGGGGTTGGCATTCTGGCACAATGGCATGAAACAGATGTCGGCTAACAAACCTTTGAACGTTCCGTCAGATGCAAAAGGTCTGAAGTTCCGCGTGCAGAATTCCGACGTCTTGAAGGCGCAGATGTCTGCCATGGGAGCAAGCCCGCAGCCGATGGCGTTCTCTGAAGTCTACGGCGCACTGCAAACGGGCGTCGTCGACGGCCAGGAAAATACGTGGTCCAATGTGTACGGTCAGAAGTTCTTTGAAGTTCAAGACGGTACGACCGAAACCAACCACGGTGTACTGGATTACATGCTGGTAACATCGACCGACTGGTGGGACAGCCTCGACGCCGATGTACGCGACCAGCTGGCGACCATCGTCAAAGAAGTCACCGAAACCCGCAACTCTGAATCATCGAAAGTGAACGCTGACGCTAAGCAGGCGATCATTGACGCGGGCGGTGTTGTACGTGAATTGGATGCCGCTCAGCGTGAAGAGTGGGTTTCAGCGATGAAACCTGTCTGGGAAGAGTTCACTGCCGATGTGGGCCAGGAAAACATCGACGCTGCTCAGGCGATCAACGCCAAACATTGATGATCATTTCACCCCGCCTTATGCGCGGGGTGAAATACTGCGTCGGGCCGGCGGTCTAACAAGATAGCGGGCCTGACCTTTTCTCCTCTCATAGCGGAGCTTTCCCATGTCACATGATGTGCAATCTCACTCTGCGCTCGGGCGCATCGTCAACGAGCTTGAAGAGACAGCGATTGCTGTAATCCTCGGCCTGATGACCTTAATCACCTTTATCAATGTCGTGCTGCGGTATGGTTTCAACACCGGGATCATCTGGGGCCTCGAGGCAGTAACGTTCCTGTTTGCCTGGTTGGTGCTGTTCGGCATGAGCTATGCGGTCAAGGTAACCGCCCATTTGGGAGTTGATGCCGTGATCAATCTTTTTTCATTGTCCACCCGGCGCCTGCTGGCATTGTTTGTGGCGCTGATCTGCGTGGCTTACGCCGGGCTGTTGCTGAAAGGTGCATGGGATTATTGGGCACCCTTCGCGGGGCTTGATGCCACGTCGGGACGCTGGTTTCCAACCGGGTTCGAGAACAGTCGTGATCAAGCATGGTACGAGACTGTAGACATTCCAATGCCCGACTGGTTGCGCTTTATCGAGCCGATTATGAACGAAGGCGAGACATATGGCAAACTCCCGCGATTCATTCCGTACTTCATGCTGCCATTCGGTATGGCGCTGCTGCTGTTCCGGTTCGTCCAAGCAGGAGTGCGGATATTTACCGGGGCATCAACCAGCCTCATCGTCAGCCATGAGGCAGAAGATGACATCGAAGCCATTAAACATTTGAACGCGGGGAACTAAGCTCATGGACGTTCTTGTACTATTTAGCATGATCGTTGGCTTGATGCTGCTCGGCGTGCCGATCGCCGTCAGTCTCGGCTTTTCGTCGATCGTCTTTTTGCTCGTGCTGTCGGATTCGTCGCTGGCGTCGATTGCCCAGACGTTTTTTCAGGCGATGGCGGGCCACTATACGCTTCTGGCCATCCCATTCTTCGTGCTGGCCTCGTCGTTCATGTCGACCGGCGGCGTGGCACAGCGGATCATCCGGTTTTCAATCGCGCTGGTGGGGCATTTCCCAGGGGGGTTGGCGATTGCCGGTGTTTTCGCTTGTATGCTATTTGCAGCCTTGTCTGGGTCTTCTCCGGCGACGGTGGTGGCTATCGGATCAATCGTGATCGCGGGTATGCGTGAAACAGGTTATACCAAGGAGTTCGCGGCAGGCGTCATTGCCAATGCGGGTACTTTGGGTATCTTGATACCCCCGTCAATTGTGATGGTTGTCTATGCGTCGGCCACCGATGTATCCGTGGGGCGGATGTTTTTGGCCGGCGTCATTCCAGGCCTGTTGGCCGGTACCATGCTGATGCTGACGATCTATATCATGGCTCGGGTGAAGAAACTTCCGCAGGGGGAATGGCGGGGCTGGGGCGAAGTCATCACATCGGGCCGCGAAGCCGGTTGGGGCCTGATGCTTATCGTCATCATTCTGGGCGGTATTTATGGCGGGATATTCACGCCAACCGAAGCCGCTGCCGTAGCTGCGATATATGCTTTTCTGATCGCGTCATTCGTGTACCGGGATATGGGGCCGCTGCATGTTAAAGGCGAGGGGAACAACCTTTCTCTGATGCGTAAACCGCTTGCGCTGGTGACTGTATTTTTCCACCGTGACACCCGGGACACTCTGTTCGAGGCGGGAAAGCTGACCATCACCTTGATGTTCATCATCGCCAACGCATTGATATTGAAGCACGTTTTGACTGATGAACAGATACCTCAGCAGATATCTGCGGCTATGTTGAATGCCGGGTTCGGACCGATCATGTTTCTGATCATCGTCAACGTGATCTTGTTGATCGGTGGGCAGTTCATGGAGCCATCGGGCCTGTTGATCATCGTCGCTCCGCTGGTGTTCCCCATTGCCATCGAACTGGGTATCGATCCGATCCATCTGGGCATCATCATGGTGGTCAACATGGAAATAGGGATGATCACGCCACCTGTCGGATTGAACCTATTCGTGACATCCGGGGTGGCGAACATGCCGATGATGAACGTGGTTAAGGCCGCTTTGCCGTTCACGGCCGTCTTGTTCGTGTTTTTAATAATGGTGACTTACATTCCCATCATCTCAACCTGGCTCCCAACGATGATGATGGGACCCGAGATTATCACCCGGTGAGGTCACGCCGCGCGACCGACTAATATGTAAGCCTTAGCAAAGGGCGGCGTGCCAATGCGACACGCCGCCCATTTTATTTGACGTCAGTTATGAGTTTATTTGGCAAAATGAAATTCAAGCGTCATTCAAAGCCTGAATGATCGGGATGAAATCAACAGCTTGCAGGCTTGCACCGCCCACTAGAGCCCCATCCACGTTTTCGACGGTGAATATTTCAGCCGCATTGCTGGGCTTCACCGAACCGCCATAGAGCAAACGGATCGCATTGCCTTGAGTATCGCCGAAGCGACGGACCAGTTGGGCACGGATAAAGTCATGAAGCTCACTGATTTGCGTAAGGGTAGGGACATCGCCAGTGCCAATCGCCCAAACTGGTTCGTAAGCGATGACCGCGTTTTCACCGGTCGCACCATCGGGAAGAGAGCCGGAAAGTTGGGTCGCGATTGTATCGAGAGTGATGCCTGCGCCGCGGTCTTCACCGCTTTCGCCGATGCATAGAATGGCGGTCAGATTTTCTTTCCACACAGCCAAGATCTGGTTATGGACCGCGCTATCGGTCTCAGCATGGCTCTCGCGACGCTCCGAATGACCCGCGAGGACGTATGACGCCCCGGTTTCAACAATCATCCGCGCTGAAATGTCACCGGTAAAAGGCCCTTGGGACTGCGGGTGACAATACTGCGCCCCAATAGCAATTTCAGTGGGTTTGGCGATGTTGCAAGCAGGGAAGAGCAATGTAGCCGGGGGACAAATTACGGTTTCGCAGCCCCGAGGGTCGATTTGCGCGGCGAGCGTGGTGAGCTCAGCCAGCGCCGATACCGAGCCGTGCATTTTCCAGTTACCGGCAGCTAGTTTGCGACGCATCACGACACCTCTGTTGATATTCCGCAATCTCGATAACAGTCGTCTGCACGAGGAGCAACGGATCCGAGTACCCAGCTAGGTGGCAGCGTAGCAATTTAGCCAAATTTGATAGATTCCCCGCATCCGCATGCTTCGGTCACGTTCGGATTACGGAACTTGAAGCCAGCTTCAAGCAATGATGTTTCATAGTCGATCTCGGTTCCGAACAGGAACATCTGTGCCATGGGAGCAATCATCACCCGCGCCCCGTCCTGCTCAACGACTTCGTCGTTTTTGTCAGGCTCATTAACGTATTCCATGGTGTATTCCATCCCCGCGCAACCACCCTTCTTGATGCCGATGCGCAGACCCGCGTGGCCTGCGGATGTCATCAGTTTGGTAATCTGCTGGGCCGCCTTAGGGGTGATCGTAACGGCCTGTTTGCCGGGGATTGCGAACATTCTGGATACTCCTGTTAAAGCAAAGATAGGCGCTTTGCCGATTATTCTCAAGCGCTGGCGTGCTGATTTGCAAGCG
>DRFG01000098.1 GCA_011050655.1 Roseobacter sp. | reverse complement strand
CGTTGATCCTGAATGAAGGTGACCAACCCTTCGGGGGAAGCGAATTTATCGTTATGAAACTGGATGGTGACACCTTTGGGGCCACCGTCAAGCTTGGCAATACCTGCCCTTTTGCACATCGCCTTGATACGGATTACCAGCATCAAGGTATTCACTTCCCGCGGCAGTTTTCCGAACCGGTCGATCAGTTCAGCGGCGAAACCTTCAAGTTCGACCTTGGTGGTCAGACCTGATAGGCGCCGATAAAGCCCCAGCCGCACATCCAGATCGGGCACGTAAGCTTCGGGGATCAATACCGGCACGCCCAAGTTGATTTGCGGGGCCCATTGGCCGTCATCGTCGATCACGCCTTCCATTTCACCGGCTTTGATCTTGGCAATCGCGTCTTCCAACATGGATTGGTAAAGCTCGAATCCCACATCGCGCATTTGGCCCGATTGTTCCTCGCCCAGCAGATTGCCGGCACCGCGAATATCTAGATCTTGGCTGGCCAATGTGAACCCTGCACCGAGTGTGTCGAGGCTTCCCAGCACCCTTAAACGCTTTTCGGCGGTCGTGGTCAGCTTGGCGCGGGGTTTGGTAGTGAGATAAGCATAGGCGCGGGTTTTGGAACGCCCTACCCTCCCCCTAATCTGGTAAAGCTGCGCCAACCCAAACATATCGGCACGGTGGATGATCATGGTGTTGGCCGTCGGAATATCGAGGCCGGATTCCACAATCGTCGTTGCCAGCAAAATGTCGTATTTACCGTCGTAAAAGGCGTTCATTCGGTCATCAAGCTCGCCTGCAGCCATCTGGCCATGCGCGACCAGATAGGTCAATTCGGGCAGCTGTTCTTTCAGGAATACTTCGATTTCAGGAAGATCGGATATCCGCGGCACCACATAGAACGATTGGCCACCGCGATAATGTTCGCGCAGCAGCGCTTCGCGCAGGGTGACGGTATCGAATTCGCTGACGTAGGTACGGATCGCCAAGCGGTCTACGGGCGGTGTCCCGATGATCGACAGGTCGCGCACCCCTGTCAGGCTAAGTTGCAACGTGCGAGGGATTGGCGTCGCTGTCAGGGTCAGCACATGAATATCTGTGCGCATCGCCTTGAGCCGTTCCTTATGGCCCACGCCAAAATGTTGTTCTTCATCGATGATCAGCAAACCCAAGTTATTGAACTTGATGCTTTTCGCCAGCAGTGCGTGGGTGCCGATCACTATATCGACGGTGCCGCGGGCCATGCCTTCGCGGGTGGCATTTGCGTCTTTGGCGGATACGAAACGAGACAGTTGCCGAACCTCAAGCGGGAACCCACGGAACCGTTCGGCAAATGATTTATAGTGCTGCCGCGCCAGCAGGGTCGTAGGCGCTATGATCGCAACCTGAAGGCCGGACATGGCTGCGACAAAGGCCGCCCGCATGGCAACTTCCGTCTTGCCAAAGCCCACATCGCCACAGATCAAACGGTCCATCGGGTTGCCGCTGGTCAGATCATCAAGCACATCAGATATTGCGGTCATCTGATCTTCGGTTTCGGTATAGGGGAAACGTGCGGAAAATGCATCCCACATGCCCGGCGGTGGGTCCATTACCGGCGCTTTGCGCAGGGCGCGCTCCGCAGCTATGCGGATAAGCTTGTCCGCCATCTCGCGGATGCGTTCCTTGAGCTTGGCTTTCTTTGATTGCCACGCACCGCCACCCAGCTTGTCAAGCAGCCCTTCCTCGTGCCCGTACCTCGAAAGCAATTCGATGTTTTCGACGGGTAGGTAAAGCTTGGAATTTTCGGCGTATTCCAGCAAAAGACATTCATGCGCGGCCCCAGCGGCGGTGATGACTTCCATCCCTAGATAACGACCAATGCCGTGGTCCACATGCACCACAAGGTCACCCGGGCTCAGTGATTGAGCTTCGGTCAGGAAATTATCAGCACGACGCTTGCGTTTGGCCGACCGGATCAAGCGATCACCCAAAACATCCTGCTCGGAGATTACAGTAAGTCCCGGTGCCTCAAACCCGTGCTCAAGCGCCCATACGGTAAGGTAAAGACCGCGCTTTCCGATGCGAGTACCATCGGGAATCGGGATCACCTTGCCAAGGCCTTCGTCTTCGATAAGGCCAGTCAGACGTTCTCGGGCACCTTCGGAATAGCTGGCGATAACCACCGGGCCATCTTGAAGTTTCACCTTAATATGAGATGCTAACGCACCGAATAGACTTAAAGATTCCTGCTGTCTTTCGGGAGTAAAATTACGCCCGATGCGCCCGCCCGCATCCAGTACATTTAGGCCGGTGGGCTGCGGAAGCGGTTTAAAGTTGATGACCCGCTTGCCATTAAGGACAGCGTCCCATGCGGCGTCGGTCAAATACAACCCTTCGGGGGGCGCAGGCTTGTAAACGCTGTCCATCTTTGACCGGTTGGTCATGGCAATGCGGCGTGTTTCGTATTGATCGGCGATGCTTTCCCAACGGGCCAACCGCTGTCCAGTTACCTGATCATCTAGACTGACGGTCGCTTTGGGCAAATAATCGAACAGGGTTTCCAATTCTTCGTGGAAGAACGCCATCCAGTGTTCGGCACCTTGATGTTTCCGGCCTGCACTGATCGCTTCGTATAATGGATCATCCGTACCAGCCGCGCCAAATTCGATACGGTAGTTTTGCCGAAACCGTGTAATTGCGGCGTCATCCAGGATGACTTCGCTGACCGGGGCAAGCTCTACCATATCCAGCTTTTCTGTGGTGCGCTGTGTCAACGGGTCGAAGCGGCGCGCACCGTCCAGCGTATCGCCGAACAGGTCCAACCGCACCGGGCCAAGGTCCCCTGGGGGGAAAATGTCAATGATACCACCTCGAACCGCATAATCGCCGGGCTCGGTCACTGTGGGGCTTTGCACAAAACCCATCCGCACAAGGAAGTGACGCAGCGCCTCTTCGTCAATACGGTCCCCGACCCTCGCGGAAAATGCGGCATCGCGCAGGATGGTGCGGGCGGGGACCCGCTGCGTTGCGGCGTTTATGGTTGTCAGCAAAATATATTGGGCGGGCATCCCGTGCACCAACCCGGCAAGCGTCGCCATGCGCTGTGCCGAGATGTCGGCGTTGGGTGAAACGCGATCATAGGGCAGACAATCCCAGCCGGGAAAGGTGACAACGGGTATACTGGGGGCAAAGAACCGCAGGGCTGACTGAAGTGCCGCCATCCGTTTATCGTCGCGGGCGACGTGCAGCACCGGGGTATTGGTCTTGATCAATTCATCAAGGAGTGCGCGGGCATCGTAGCCTTCGGGAACGCCCGATAACGTTATGTGATTGGTATTTACCATGAGGTGTCACTTGATCCTGATACAAGTTTTGTCAACCGCCGAACGGACCTATGTAAAGGTTCTGGTACATGCCCCACATTGACGTAACGAAAATTGACACCATCCCGATGAGCTGGGTGTAAAGACGGTGACGGGTCAGGCGTTTGAACAACAGGTCCCCGGCGGCAGCTTCGCTGCGTATCTGCCGGGCCGTTCTGATGCTGAGCAAACCGACAAGGCTAAGTGGAAACGCCAATAAAAGGACTGCTTGGGCGAATTCATGGCTGTAAAAGACCGCCAAGGTAAACAGCACCGTCAGAAAAAAGCAGCCGAATCCCATGATCCAAAGCCCTGAAACCTGAACGATATAGAGCAACCGATTGACGTTAATACGCACGATGTCCTCAAGATCGACCTGGGACTGTTCGCGGTGTCGCCGTGCACGCAGCACCATATCATAGGGGACGCCCAAGACCCAATGGCTGGCAGACGACCATATCACCGCAACCGCGATCCAGAACCACAGGTTCGAAAATGACCGCATATCAATGACTTCAAAGATTGTTTGGTAGAGGTTCAAGGCGTGCTCAACTTTGATTTGATCCAGTGTGTTCAGACGTGCGCCCAACAACCTTTGCCTGTCATAGCGGTGCCTTGAGGTAATTCCTAGCCTTGAGCCGTGCAAAAATACATGCCAAGCCTAGCGGCATAACAGCTGAGGTAATTTTGCATGAGACCCCAACAAGCGCCATTTCCCGCATCCCGCCTGCGCCGCACCCGCCAATCTGAAGGTATCCGTGCCTTGGTACGCGAAAACGCGCTAAGCCGAGGAGACTTGATCTGGCCGGTTTTTGTACGCAGTGGTGAAGGAATCGAAGAACCAGTACCGTCGATGCCAGGTGTGTTTCGTCGAAGCGTCGACAAGGTGGTAGATGCCGCGCGCGAGGCGGCCGATCTGGGGATCGGCGCGATGTGCATCTTTCCGTATACCGGCGTCGAAGACCGCACCGAAGATTGCAAAGGCGCTTGGGATCCTGACAACAATGCAAATCGCGCGATCCGTGCTATTCGCGATGCGGTCCCCGAAATGGTGATCATGACCGATGTGGCCTTAGATACCTATAACATCAATGGCCACGACGGTTTCGTCGAAGACGGCATCATCGTCAACGACCGCACGGTAGAAGCATTGGTCAAAATGGCGCTCGCGCAAGCCGAAGCAGGCGCCCATATCATCGGGCCGTCTGATATGATGGACGGGCGGATCGCCGCCATTAGAAACGGGCTTGAAGAGGCCGACCACTCCGATGTTATGATCATGAGCTACGCGGCCAAATATGCGTCGGCATTCTATGGGCCATTTCGCGATGCAGTCGGGGCTTCGGGGGCACTGACCGGCGACAAGAAAACCTATCAGATGGATTACGCCAACAGCGACGAAGCGCTGCGCTTGATTGAACGTGATCTGCGAGAAGGCGCTGACATGGTCATGGTCAAGCCCGGCATGCCCTATCTTGATATTTGCCACAGGGTGAAATCGACTTTCGGTGCCCCGACCTTTGCATACCAGGTATCGGGTGAATACAGTATGATAAAAGCCGCCGCCCAGAATGGCTGGATCGACGAGGAGCGCATAATGATCGAGAGCCTTATGGGGTTCAAGCGCGCCGGTTGCGACGGCATTTTGACGTATTTCGCACCCGCTGCTGCCCGGCTTTTGGGCGCATAATGGCAGTTTGTGGTGAAAATCACGATTTTAGCGGCAGTTCACCGCTGATTCTGCGCCTAAATTGGTGACACCCGACATTTTTCAGCATAAGGTTGCCCACAAGCCGGAACAACCGGCACAGGCAATTACAGGCAGTATAAAAATGAACTATTCAACAGTTTCGCGCCGCGCGTTCACCTTTGGCGCGTTAGCAAGTGCTGGCGCGGTCGCAGCATGCGGCAATGGCATCGGCAGCCGTGGCAGCGGCATGATCGACGCCCGCGTTGAGGCGACACTCGCCGAGATGTATCGCACCTACCCCAACACCCGGCAATTGTCCGAAAAATCCAATGGGATGCTGGTCATGCCATTGGTCACCGAAGCGGGCCTTGGCTTTGGGGGCGCCTATGGGCGCGGTGCGCTGCGGGTCAACAATGTCACGGTCGACTATTATTCAGTGACCAAGGCGACAGGTGGTTTGCAGATCGGTGCGCAGCAATATGCACACGTGCTTTTCTTCATGACAGAGCAAGCGTTGTCGCAGTTCCGCCGGTCGCCCGGCTGGGCCGCCGGGGCCGATCTGGAATACGTAATCTCAGACCGTGGAGAAAGCGTCGAGGCCGACACGACCACCGTGCTGGCACCGGTTCTCGCTGCTGTCTTTGGCCGCGCCGGTTTGCGGATTGGGGCCACACTGGAAGGCACCAAGTATTCACGTATAATTCCGTAAGTTTTATCCGCCCGATCCGCAGAACCTGCGGATCGGGCGTAATCGTCAGCCCATTTCATTCAGACGTTTGATCAAGCTCGACGTATCCCATCGACCGCCGCCCAATTTTTGCACATCTTTGTAAAACTGATCAACCAAAGCTGTAACCGGCAGGCTTGCGTCGATTTCGTTAGCGGTGTTCAGACAAATTCCCAAATCTTTGCGCATCCAATCGACTGCAAAACCATGATCGAACTTGTCGTCCAGCATTGTCTCGTAGCGGTTGGTCATCTGCCAGCTACCAGCGGCCCCCTGACTGATGACCTCGACCACGTCGCGACCATCAAGCCCGGCCTTCTGGGCAAAATGCAGCGCTTCGCTTAGCCCTTGGACGAGCCCGGCAATCGCAATTTGATTACACATCTTGGTCATCTGGCCGGCACCGCTATCCCCCAAACGGCGGCATATCTTGGAATAGATCTCCATTATCGGCAACGCACGGTCAAACGCCCCCCCATCTCCACCACACATAATCGACAGCTGGCCGTTTTCAGCCCCTGCTTGACCACCCGAAATGGGGGCATCAACAAAACTGATCTGACCGGCATCGGCGGCCTCGTAAAGCTCACGGGTAACCGCTGCTGACACGGTTGTGTGATCAACAAAAATCGCACCGTTCGTCATCCCTGCGAAAGCACCGTCCTCACCAAGACAGACCGACCGCAAGTCGTCGTCGTTACCGACGCAGGAAAAAACAAAATCCGCACCCTTCGCCGCTTCGTGCGGCGTTTTGGCCATCGCACCACCGTTGTCTTCCACCCATTTATGCGCTTTTTCGGCTGTGCGGTTGTAAACGGTAACTTCGTGACCCGCCTTTTGCAAATGGCCGGCCATCGGTCCACCCATTACACCCAGTCCCAGAAATGCGAGTTTTGCCATCGTCTTTTCCTTATCATTCAGTTGCGCTATTGGCTGATGTAACACCTATCACCCTGCGGGCAGTGGTCAATCGCACGCGGCAATTATCAGGAGCACAATATGGCAGGGATATTTCGATGGCTGATGCGTATCGTCATGCTGCTGATCGTGCTGATGATTCTGGGATTGGGCGGCGGCTATTGGCTGGCCTCACGGTCCCTGCCCGATTACAATGATACCGTGGCGGTTGCCAATCTCCGGGGCGAAGTCGAAATCGTTCGGGACAATGCGAATGTGCCGCATATCTTCGCGGCGGACGATCTAGACGTATTTTACGGGTTGGGCTTTGCTCATGCCCAAGATCGCTTGTGGCAAATGATCACCATGCGCCGCACGGTCCAGGGGCGTTTATCCGAAGTGTTCGGCACCTCTACCATTGGCATTGATCGCCTATTGCGCAGGTTCGACCTATACACTCTGGCGGTTCGCTCAGTCGAAGTACTTGACGCGAAAACCCGTGCGGCACTGGATGCGTATGCGGCCGGTGTGAACGCACGGCTCGACCAAATCAATTCCGAAGCTCTTGGTCGCGGTGCGCCTGAAATGCTGTTGTTCGATGCACCTGTCGCACCTTGGCGGGCCGCAGATTCGGTAGCGCTGGTCAAGCTATTGGCGTTGCAACTTTCGGGTCACCTGGATGCCGAAGTCAAACGCGCCCGTACATCGCTAGCGTTGACCGACCAAAAGCGGTTGCTTGATATTCTGCCCGATGCTCCGGGTGACGGCATCGCTGCCCTGCCAGAATATGCAAGTCTGATCCCGGGGGTAAAGCAATTTTCCGAAAATATCCCGCTTGATCCATCCCCGCTGTCACCCTTCAAATCGTTTGATCTTGCCGGGGCCTCCAACGCTTGGGCCGCGGCGCGCGATCGTTCGGCGGCTGGCGGGACGCTGATTGCGAATGACCCTCACCTTGGGTTCACGGCACCGACCGTTTGGTATCTGGCCCGCCTTGAGTTGCAATCAGGCGGCGTAATCGGCGGAACCATCCCCGGTATACCCGTTGTTTTGACGGGCCGAAGCGCGGCTTTAGGCTGGGGTATCACGTCTTCTTATGCGGATGATCAAGATGTCTACATAGAGGAGCTTAACCCTGCCAACAGCGAAGAATACCGCACCCCTGACGGTTTCAAGAAGTTCACCAAGCGCGCCTCTATCATCACCGTCAAGGATGCCGATCCCATCACGCTGACTCTGCGCTGGACAGATAATGGCCCGGTCCTGCCGGGAAGCCATTACAACCTTGCCTCCATTACCCCCACCGGCCATGTGGCCGCGCTCAATTGGACGGCCCTAAGCCCGGCGGACACGTCAATCTCCGCCGCACTAAAGCTGATGGAAGCGAAAACCGTAACCGACGCCGTTGCAGCCGCCGAAACCTATATAGCTCCGTCTCAGAACCTGACGTTAGTCGACGTTGATACGATTGCACTTAAAACTATTGGTGCTTTGCCTGCCCGCGATCCTGCGCATCAAAGTCAGGGTCGCATGCCAACGCCGGGATGGATACTGCAAAATCGCTGGAAAGGTATTCTGCCATACGCCGATAATCCTGAATTCGTGGCCCCCCGTGGTGGAATCATCGGCAATACCAACAACAAGACAGTTGACCGGCCCTTTCCCAATCATGTGTCATTCTTGTGGGGCGATACTCAGCGTATTCAGCGCTGGCGCAACTTGATGCAGCGTCGACAAGTACACACCCGCGACAGCTTTATCGAAGCTCAGCTTGATACGGTCAGCTTTACCGCGCGTACATTATTACCGCTGATCGGATCTGAACTGTGGTTCACCGGGGAAACCGCCCCCGACGGTACGCCCGAACGCCAGCGCCAGCGGGCGCTTACCTTGCTAGCAGGCTGGTCCGGTGAAATGAACGAACACCTGCCCGAGCCGCTGATCTATGCGGCATGGGTACGAGCCCTGCAAGCTCGGCTCATTCAAGATGAACTGGGTCCACTGGCAGAACAGTTCGATCATGTCGAACCACTGTTCATAGAAAGGGTATTCCGCAACGTAGATGGTGCCGGCGCGTGGTGCGATGTGCTTTATTCGGCCCCGGTGGAAACCTGCCCGGAAATGGCGAAACTGGCATTGGATGATGCCCTGATCTGGATCGACGAGAATTGGGGAAGCCAGCTGGAATCTCTGCGTTGGGGCGATGCACATCAGGCTACCCATGACCATCCTACCTTGGGTGATGTTCCGATCTTGCGGTATTTCGTGAATATTCGCCAGTCGACGTCGGGTGGTGACAACACGCTGTTACGTGGCCGGACCAAAGGCACAGGCCCTAACCCATTCTCGAACGTGCACGGGGCGGGATACCGGGGCGTCTATGACTTCGCTGACCCGGATTCGTCCGTTTTCATCACGTCGACCGGCCAATCGGGGCATTTCCTGTCACGCTATTATGACGATCTGGCCCAGCTTTGGCGGCGTGGCGAATATATTCCGATGTCTCTGGACGAAGAACTGGCACGGGCCGCAGCCGTTGGCGTGACGCGACTGATACCGGCCTCAAAATGAACCGGGTACTGCTCTTCAACAAACCTTTCGGGGTGCTGTCGCAATTCACCGACAAGGGCACGCTCGGGTCGCCGCGCCCGACCTTGTCTTCCTATATCAATGAAAAAGGCTTCTACCCCGCCGGTAGGCTTGATCGCGACAGCGAGGGGCTGATGGTCTTGACCGACAGTGGCCCGCTTCAGGCGCGCATTTCGCATCCGAAATACAAACTTGCGAAAACCTATTGGGTGCAGGTCGAAGGCATACCCGATGACACGGCACTTAATGCTCTACGATCAGGTGTGATACTCAAGGACGGCAAGACTGCTCCGGCAAAAGCCTCGCAAATTGCGCCCCCCGCCGACCTTTGGGAACGCACCCCACCGGTCCGATTCCGCAAATCGGTACCCGAAGCATGGCTCGAGATCACCATTACCGAAGGTCGCAACCGTCAGGTCCGTCGCATGACAGCACATGTAGGCCTGCCTACGCTGCGCTTGATCCGCGCTCAAATAGGGGGGTGGCATCTTAATCAACTGCGTCCCGGCGCGTGGCGGTTTGCGTCAGAAACAGGCGCCTGATTCCAAATGGTCCTAAATCCCGGGGGGCGGCCAAAGGCCGTGGGGGCTGGCCCCCTTCTTCGGTCTAACTCAATGGCGCTACCATTCGCGTGCCCCACACCCCGACCGTAGCTGACACTCCGCTCAATGTAACCCCCCAGAGAAAATCCGTGACAACCATTCGCGATGTCCAGTCTTTCAAAGTGGCAAGATTGGTGAACTCATACGTGCCATATCCGACCGCCCCCAAAAGTGCTGCGTTTAAGAATACCAAAATTAAATCGCTTTCCAATTTCAGCGCCGGCCAAGATACGAAATATAACAGCACGGCGATGAAAAATGCATAGAACGCGAGCGCCGGCAGCACTCTGAACCTGTCCAACAGCAGCGTCCCGATGTCACGCTCGAAGACCGGTTTGATTACAAAGCTCAGCCCCAGAAAATCCAATCCCAGGAAAACCACAAGGGTAAAAAGATATAGAATAATCAGCGTCATCGTGAGAGTTCCTGCCAATAGGTGCGGACCAGCGATATGCAACGGACCGGCACCTTGCAGTATCAGGTAAGATCTGGGCGCAATCAATCCTGAGTTATGCTGGCGTTAAACTCTTTGGAATTGCGATTCTTGCTCGGAGGACCAACGCACGGTGACAATAAACCCGTCTTCGGTCTGCTTTTCATCCGTCACGATTTCCTGCGCAAACAACCAAGCCCGCTTTTTGCCATCGGCAAAGCCAAGGGTCAGCTCGGCTTCGCGGATCGCGCCTTGCAGCGCTTCTGCGATAACCGCTTGCATGGCGTCCAGCCCTTCGCCGCTGATCGCAGAAATCGCCAAAACATCAGGGTCACGCTGTGCGCGGGCTCGTATGGCATTTGCCCGATCGTCATCCAGCAGATCCAGTTTATTCCACACCTCGAAGCTCCGGGTGTCCTTTGGCACACCCAGCGACGTCAGGATTTCTCGGACATTGCGTGCCTGCTCTTCGCTTTCCGCATGCGAGATATCGCGGACGTGGCAGATGATATCTGCCGCCAGTACCTCTTCCAGCGTGGCACGAAATGCCGCGACCAGTTCGGTTGGCAAGTCAGATATGAAACCTACCGTGTCACTGAGGATGATTTCAGGGCCATCGGGAAGTACCAAGCTTCGCATCGTCGGGTCGAGCGTGGCGAAAAGCATGTCTTTCGCCATGACATCCGCACCGGTCAACCGATTGAAAACGGTGGATTTACCTGCGTTGGTATAGCCTACCAACGCGACGATTGGATAGGGCACCTTGGCACGTGCTGCCCGGTGCAGGGCACGGGTTTTCACGACCTTGTCCAATTGTCGGCGCAGACGAACCAATTGATCATCAATCGCACGGCGATCAGATTCGATCTGGGTTTCACCGGGACCACCGACAAACCCAAGCCCGCCTCGCTGACGTTCAAGGTGCGTCCACGCGCGGACCAACCGGGTACGTTGATAATTCAGGGCCGCCATCTCAACCTGTAACACCCCTTCGCGGGTTGCAGCACGGTCGCTAAAAATTTCGAGGATCAGCCCGGTGCGGTCCAGCAGCTTGACGCCCCATTCCTTTTCCAGGTTGCGCTGTTGTACGGGCGTTACCTTGCCATCGACCAATACCAGCTCAATCTCTGCAGCTTCAAAATAGCGCTTCAGCTCTTCAATCTTACCGGAGCCGAATAACATGCCCGCACTTACGGTGCGCAGCGGGACAATCGTAGCCCCGGCGACTTCCAGATGCGGCAAAGCTTCGGCAAGTGCCACGGCTTCTGCCAAGGCAGGTCCGGGGTTGCGACGATCATTGTCAGATTTGATCTCGGGATGCAGCACCCATGCCCGCGTTACTTTCGGACCATCAGTGTCGTCTATCTGGAATGATGGGCGGCTCAATTAGCGTCTTCACCCTCGTATAGCGAAATCGGCTGACTTGGCATGATTGTCGAAATCGCGTGTTTGTAGACAAGCTGCGACTGCCCGTCCCGGCGCAAGAGAACGCAGAAATTGTCAAACCAAGTAATTACGCCTTGGAGCTTCACGCCATTGATCAGAAAAATCGTTACCGGAACCTTAGTTTTTCGAACGTGGTTCAGAAATGCATCCTGAAGGTTCTGTCTGTCAGACGCCATAGTTGGTCTCGCTCTTATTCTTGCTGTTATTCTTATCGATGTCCGCAGATCGGCACACCCTTCGCACAACTATGGAGACCCGCGCACGGAGTTTCCACCCCAAAACTATGTTCAAAGTGCATCACAAGGGTGATTACGTGTCACCCACGCCACAAATTCGGGGTGAGCAGCGCAATAATTGCCAATGTTTCGAGCCTGCCAAGCACCATTGCACCGCAAAGGATCATCTTGGCCACATCGCTCAGCTCGATCAGGGCGATCGGGGCATCGGCCGCGAATTCAATTAAAGGGCCTGTCGTTGCCAAAGTTGCGACCGACATCACCATAGCATCTTCGAAAGGTGCCCCAACCAAGGTCAGCAGAAGCGTGACCCCTGCGAGCGAGAGCGCGAAGAGCATGAAAAAGATCCACGCGATAAACGCGCCGTTGCTTTGCAACCGCCGCCCCACGGCTCCGGCACCAGAGACCGAATGCGGATGCACCAACCGTTCTAATTCACGTACACCATTGCGATATAGTGCAAACACACGCAATAGCTTTACCCCGCCTGCCGTAGTGGCAACGCCGCCGCCTACCAAAGCCAACCCCATTAAAATAAGCCCGGGGGTTTCAAGCCCTGACCAACTTTGCGCTTGACCCCAAGACGCACTGACAAAGCCTGTGGTGGTCAAAAATGACGTCACCGTAAACATTGCGCCCCATAATGCACTGCTGCTTTCATTCGCCTCGGTGCTCGCCTCAACGTCGAAGGCACCCAGAAAATGCCGTGTAAACAGGATCAGTGGCACTCCGATGATCAACGCCAATCCCATGCGGAATTCAGGGTCGGTCCACAACCCGCCTTGCGTCGCGGTTATTGTGTCTTTCGAAAAGGTCAGCCGTGACAGGGAAAACAGCATGAACAACATCATCACCGCTTCGCTGCCAAAGCCGACGCCGGTATCATGGGTCCCACCCAACGGGGAAATCCCCGAGGTAGCCATGACCGACATCGCGTGGCTAACAGCCACCAGCGACCGGTCGCCGTTGGCGATCAGAAGCAGCCACAGCAACAGGGTCAGGGCCAGATATGTCGGGGCCAATGCATAGGTTGACCTTAGCAGGCGTGTTCGCGGGTTTACCTGCCCCATGCTGCTGCGTTTTGAATCTGTATTTCCAGGCTCGGCCTGCGAGGTTACTTCAAACCCGCCGAGGTGCAGGGGGGCCAAGATCGCAGAGGCCGCTATCCACATCATCAGCCCCCCCATCCAAGCAACCTGTGCGCGCCAAAGATGTAGGGTGTCGCTTAGGCGCCCAGGATCATCGAATAGTGCCGCGCCGGTAGTGGTGATTGAACTGACCATATCGAAATAGACGTTGATGAAACGTGTTGTCGGCAATGCTTCCAAAAACGGAATGGCAAGAATGACGGG
>DRFG01000097.1 GCA_011050655.1 Roseobacter sp. | reverse complement strand
TTGCGATTGCCGTACTGTCCATGGCTAAGTTCGTAACTTGTAGCGGGTCAGCCGAATTCGGATCATAGGACGCATCTGCATTGTTATAATCTGGGACCTTGCGATCATAGATTATCCCATCAACGCTGGCATCGGTGAAATCGCCCGTGATCACAACTTTACCTGTGACTTCGGCCGCCTGAACAGACAGCGGGCCCTGGGGTGTACCATTCGTGACGGCCAACAAATCCTCGCCTGAGCCTGCGGTATTCAACAGTCCGACATAGTTGCCAGCATAGGTTACCGATCCGCCTTCACCTTGCGTCCCGGGTTGCACGGGTGCGACGTAAGATGCGCTTGAATATGCGGCACCAGAGAAAAACTCCTCAAACTGCCCCCCAGTGACAACCACGGCTGCACGGGTCCCATTGATGTCCTTAACATATGCGGTTACGTGTCGGTCCAAAGACCCGTCCTGTGCGGTGTATGCCTCATAGCCTGCACGGTCCAAGCCGGGGCGGCGGCGGTAGGCCGCGGTAAACTGGCTGTCGTCAGCATTGATCCCGGTAACCGTGAGGGTCTGCGCGGTGGGATTATAAGCGAAGCTTTTTAAATTATTGGCCAGTGCTTCGGGGATGGCGGTGCCACCTGTCCCTGTTCCACCATCCACGACAGTCACGGAATTGAACGGTGTACCACCGCCGCATGCCGCCAACCCCAGACACAGCGCGAGCCCTGATATACCGGTTTTCATAATTCATCTGCCTCAAATATTCTTATTGTTGTAATAACAGTCGCTATTCCAAGGTGTGATTGTCAACGTTTCACCCGCGTTCGGGCGCATTCTCCGCGAAAGTGCTACCCAAAAACAATACTGCATATGGCGGTTTCGATGTGCGCCTAGCGCAGATATAGTGAAGACCGAATCTACGCCCATATGACAGGACGTCCCCCATGCCTCTGAATGAAGACCAACAAGCCGAAATCGACGCCCTGCGCGCTCATCCGCAACCTACGTTGCGGGCAGTATCCGAAGGCATGGAGGCCCATCTGTACAAGGCGATCCCCGTGCTAGACCACGGCTTTGTACGCGTGGTCGATTATATGGGCGATGATGCTGCGATTTGTCAGGCGGCACGGGTCAGCTATGGCAAAGGCACGAAAACGGTGCAAAATGACGAAGGGCTGATCCGCTATCTTATGCGGCACTGGCATTCTACTCCGTTCGAGATGTGCGAAATCAAACTGCACGTAAAACTGCCGGTATTTGTCGCGCGGCAATGGATACGCCACCGGACAGCGAACGTGAATGAATACTCTGCCCGCTATTCGATCTTAGATCGCGAATTTTATATTCCCAGCCCCGACCATGTGAATGCACAAAGTGTTGTGAATAATCAGGGACGTGGCGGGGTGCTTGAGGGTGAAGAAGCGGCCCGTGTACTTGAGATTCTCAAGACGGACAGTAACCGCGCATATGACAATTATGAGGCGATGATCGGCGAAACAGGCCCCGATGGGCAGCCCCAGGACGGCTTGGCACGTGAACTGGCGCGGATGAATTTGCCCTCAAACATCTACACGCAGTGGTATTGGAAAGTTGATTTGCACAACCTTTTCCATTTCCTACGACTGCGTGCCGATGCCCACGCCCAATACGAGATCCGCGTTTACGCAGATGCGATTTGCAACCTAGTTGCAGATTGGGTGCCAGCCGCTTATTCCGCATTCGAGGATTACCGTCTGGGCGGTGCTACGATGTCTGGCAAAGCTCTCGATTGCATTCGCAGGATGGTGAAAGGTGAAGAAGTCACCCAAGAAACCTCTGGTATGTCAAGAGGGGAATGGCGCGAGTTTCAGCAGGTTATAGGGTGAAATAGCTTCCGCGAGATGGGAATGCCCGCGGGTATACCCCTTGCATAGCTGTGCGATAGAAGGTCTTGCGACGCGCTGGCGTAGTATGAGCGGTACGCGAGAGACATTGACACAAGGGTGAAACCCGGCACATTCAGGGCATGTTCACCCTCGCTTCGCCACCGGACGGGTTTGTCGAAGACCCGTTTTCATATTACGATCGGTTGTTGGATCAGACCCCGGTCTGCCCTCAACCCGATGGATCATTCCTGATCTGTAAACACGCTGATCTTAGCGCTATCTACCGCGACACGAATACCTATATTTCTGATAAGAGAACGGCTTTTGGTCCGAAATTCGGGCTTGGTTCAGCGTTGTATGAACATCATACAACGTCACTGGTGTTCAACGATCCGCCGCTGCATACCCGCGTGCGCCGGATCATGACCGCCGCCCTGACGCCTAAAGCGCTTTCCCGGATGGAACCGGGGCTTATTGACGTGGTCGACCAATTGCTGAACGCGATGCCCCGCAAAGTAGATCTGATCGACGATTTCGCCGCTACCATACCTATTCAGATTATTGGCAATCTGCTGGATGTGCCGATGGCCGAACGCGGGCCGCTGCGAGACTGGTCGCTGGCCATCCTAGGGGCGCTTGAACCCACGTTGACCAAGGTGCATCTTGAACATGGCAACAGGGCGGTCAGCGACTTCAAAACCTACCTGCAAGGCTTGATCGCCCGGCGCAAAGCGACCCCGGGCGACCCTGATACCGATGTGCTTACGCGGCTGATCTTTGGCGACAGTCACGGGGAACTGACAGAAAACGAGTTGATCCATAACTGTATTTTCATCTTGAATGCAGGGCATGAAACGACAACAAATCTGATCGGGTCTAGCCTTGCGTTGCTTCATGACTATCCCGATCAGCGCGCCATGCTGAAGCGCGATCCCAGCCTTATTACGTCATGTATCGAAGAGGTTTTGCGCTTTCGTTCGCCCAACCAGTTTGGCAACCGCGAAACAACCAAGCCCGTCGAGCTAGGTGGCTATGAAATTCCGGCTGGAACGAACCTGCATCTGTGTATTGGCGCAGCCAATCGCGACCCAAAGGCATTCGAAAACCCGACCCGCTTTGATATTACCCGGCACCCCAACCGTCATTTGGCGTTTGCAGGTGGCCCACATGTCTGCGTCGGCCTAACGCTTGCCCGTATGGAAGGGCGGATAGCGATAGATCGTTTCCTGACAAGATACCCGAAATTCTGTCTCGACGATGAGCGTATCTATGGCAGGCGCATACGGTTTCACGGGCCTGCACACCTTCCTACAAGTCTGTTTTAATGTCGGAAAACTAGCTTTCTGGACAAAATGACTGGACTCATGCAGGCGAGCTGGGCAAATTGACAGAAGGTAGTTTAAATAACTCGGGGGATAAGATGCGCTTAAAAATGGAACTAATTGGCATAATCGGCATGGTCGGTGCGGTTTTGACGCCTGTTCAAAGCTCTGCCGAAGTGAAGGTATACCCTTATCCCAGTTCGGCAAACTACTGTCCTGCGGGGCTTCAGCCGGTGGCTATCAACGGTATTATTTCTTGTGGTGCCCCAAATCAGTCCATGACCTATCAGCAGGTCAAGGTGCATCCGGTACGCCACAGGGCACACCACACAAGGCACTATCATCCGCATGACCAACCCCGTGCCGTCCGGTACTCCTGTTACCCGGGTGACAAAGGCTGTCGCTAAACACGATTGGGATCGCGTAGTCTCTGGCGGCGGGTGTTTTTTTATGCACCGGTCTTTGTTCTCGCGATTTGGGACGTGTTGAGAACCAGTAGGAGAGTGGTTTTGGCCTGATGACATGCCATCGTGTCATCTTGGCGTGACCTTACGCTAGGTGCCGCGCGTAAATTTGGGGTTAAGAATGCTGATCTACGGGCTCAAGAATTGCGACACCTGCCGTAAGGCTATGCGCAGCCTACCAGATGCTAAGTTGATTGACGTCCGTGCAGAGGGTGTGCCTGTCGATGTCATGGGCCAAGCATTCAACACATTTGGCGATGCTTTGGTAAACAAGCGTTCTACCACATGGCGCGCTTTGACTGAATCTCAGCGTGCCGAAGACACGCTTGAGCTGTTATCGGAGCATCCGGCGTTGATGAAACGCCCACTAATAGCGTGCAATGACAAGGTATTTCTAGGTTGGAACAATGAAATAGAGGCTGACATTAAAGCTTTGTCATAACGCTTTTTGGGAGCGGCGGGTTTGCAAGACTGCCAAGCGGTCAACCGCGAAAGGCCCGCCGCCTTTTATGACAAGTGTCAGTAGCACAAATACCCAGAAACTCCGTTGATCTAAAATTGTACCGTCTGGAAACCTGTCAAACCAGCCGCCTAAGGCATCAACCTGTCCGTGCCCCAATACATCAGTAAGCGACTGGACGATCACGAATCCGATCAATCCCAAGGCTGCGAGTCTGGTAAATAATCCCAACACAATAAGCGATGGCAACACGAATTCGGCGAGTATGCCAGCATATACGATGATGTGCTGTAACGTCCCGAGACTCGACGGGTCATAACCGGCGGCGTCGAACGCTTTGGGGAGAATCTGGACATACGCACCGACTGACGGCGACAGAATACCGTAAAGCCCTTGGCCAATCTTAGTTAAACCGGAGTTGATGAAATACATCAAAAGAGTAGCAGCGAAGAGTAGCCGACCCAAAGTCGGGATGATCCAATCCTGTTCCGCCATATGCGCAACGATACTGTCATAAATATTCATTGGCCTCAGCATTTCACAAACCCTGAACTTTACAGAAAGCCGCGCTTTGAAATGCAACAATCAAGCTTTTCGAAAGATCAAATTCGGGCGTAGTAGCCAAAGCTGAGTCATATGCTTCGCCAAATGTATCACCCTTTCCGAGCCTATCGAGCCAAGAGGCGGCACCAGTCGGCAATAGGTGGGGTTGGGGGTCAAATTCAGGACGGGTAATCAATACATCTTGCGCCTGTAGGGTGGGCTTTGGCGCATTGATAACATTGTTGAAACGCCAAATGTCGAATATGGGCCAACGAGACCGCAAGACGCGGGTAGAGGGCGCAAGCTTCAACCTTTCCTGCATCACCACGTCCGGCGGCAGAGTTTGAAACGCTGTGGGGTCAATCGAAAGTGAGTCTGCCGCATGGTATGACGCGCGAAAAGCAAGGTCCAATTTGGCGCAATCTGACAAAAATCCGAATTTGGAAAGCTCGGGGAAGTTGGCCAGAAACTGAGGAAATTCAGCACCATAATGCATCATCAGCGGAGAGCGGGGCGGGTGCGACCGTACAAACGCCGGGGCCAAGCCAGCAAAGCTTTTACTGCCCAAGATCTTGCATACCAGAGGAAAGGCTGTCCGAAGCGCAGCGATGAGCGAATGTGTGACGTTGTTTCTATAAACATCATAGCGATTGCCTGCGGCCTTGTGCGCCCCGTTTTCCAACCCTGCAGGGGCCGGATAGCCCGGATCAAGCAACCCTAACCGGAATGAATCAAGAGACGTCATGCAGCAAGCACCTCAGCGACACGTTTGGTCTCAGCTTGCAGCATGGGCCAGTCAGGAACGTCGTTGTCCCATTCGACCAATACCGGTTTTGGCCCGGTTTTGCATAAGGTGTATTTCAAGAGTTCCCATACCGGCTCATCCACAGGCTGTCCGTGGGTGTCGATCAAGAGGGGCCTGCCGGTATCATCGGTTTGCGCGTCATGCCCTCCGACATGGATCTCGCAAACATACTCAACCGGAAAGGTATCGACGTAGTGTGACGCCGATATGCCAAGGTTTACCGAGGAAATGAATACATTGTTCACATCAAGCAAGAGACCACAGGAGGTTCTGTGGACAACTTCGGAAATAAAGTCGGTTTCCGACAAGCTTGAATCAGCAAAAACAAGGTAGCTAGATGGGTTTTCCAACAGCATCTTTCTTCCCAAAGTTTCTTGAACCTGATTGATGTGGTCAGC
>DRFG01000096.1 GCA_011050655.1 Roseobacter sp. | reverse complement strand
TGCTGCTTTCTGCTTCGATCCAAGTCAAACGGGCGGGGTCGAGCCCGTCCAGTTCCTGGGCTAGTCGCGTTTCAAACATTTTTTGCGACGGTTGCCCTCCGGCCTGCTCCCCGAACAATGAACCCCGGTGATTGGCTAGGCCTTCGAGATCCAATATCTGTTCACCGGCCTTAGCCAAATGATGTAACAGGCGGGTTTTACCCGTTCCCGTCCCACCTTCGATCAATTTGATACGATAGCACAAAGGCTTGTGGTAGAGCGTATCTACGATCAAGCGACGATAGCTCCGATAACCGCCGTCCAGCAGTTGAACCCGCCAACCGACCTGATCGAGGATAGAAGCGAACGACCCAGATCTCTGTCCACCACGCCAGCAATATACCAAGGGCTGCCATTCGCCTGTTTTATCCGCAAGCGCGTTTGTAAGATGGCCAGCTGCATTTTGCGCGACGAGCGCCGCGCCAATCTTGCGTGCTGTAAAGCTACTTACTTGTTTGTATATTGTTCCGATCTGGATACGTTCGGCGTCTGAAAGCACCGGCAGGTTTATCGCGCCGGGAATGTGGTCTTCTGCAAATTCAGACGGCGATCGAACGTCGATGATTGTGTCTGCACCACACGCGCCGATGTCAGAAGTATCGCGGATATGCAGAGATTTCATCGCGGGCTTTCGATCCAAGGGCAACAACGTTTTTTTGTATCAGCCGGTTGTCTCTATTACCATGGCAGCGATTGCCAAGCTATATTTGCTTCCAGCCACCTTAAAATCCACGCGCTGAATGCAAAAATACGCTAAAGATCATATGGCGAGCCGTGGAGGACTCGAACCCCCGACCTGAGAATTAGAAGTTCCCTGCTCTAATCCAGCTGAGCTAACGGCCCGCATATGCGACACCTATTCTTACAGAGCGATCCGGGAGTCAACGGCGCACAGGTCGTTTTCGGCACCGCCGTACCGTTTGTGTTAAACGGCATGACCATTAACATTGAATGAGCAGCTAAATGTCGTCGAATGAACCTGGTTGCAGCTCCTCCCAGAATTCCTTGATCGCATTGGTATTGAGCGCGGACATCCAGCCGTGCCGCTCAAAGTCATCCCGTCCGTCTTGTGAACCAATCATGGACATAAAAAGCCGTCGATCGGCATCGCGCTGCGTAGGTGTCCTGGCGGCGGCCAAATCGCGTATGCGCGCCAAAAGTTTAGCCCGCGGGCTAGAAGGCTTAACAGAAGGGGCCTCAGTGTTAAAATCGTCACGCAACGCGGCCGTCAAATACCCGACAGGATTCTGGACACTGCTGCGGCCCACCACATAAGCTATTTTCTCGCTAACATGGTCTTCGCCATGTTCCGCAATCCATTGTCGCGCAAGCCGGTCGCTGACCCCGAGCGCTTGCAATTGGCTATAGACATCCGACTTGCGGGCCCCTACCCCATCGTCCAGATCCAGGATTGCCAACTGCGGGTTTTCAGAAATCTTAAAGCGAATGTCGGTCACCGCCCTGCCCCGTTTGCGAATTTCAGGGACGATCACGATATTTGAAGTCTTGTTGACCTCGGCAACGGCCGGTTTGATGATTTTAGCGTTAAGCTGTTTATAAACTGCATAATACGCGCTGTCCTCGACCCCCATCAGGCGGCGAAACAAGTCTAGTGACCACCAGCCAGTGCTCCCTGTCCGCACAAAGCGATAACAGTTTTCATACAACGCCAATGCATGCCCAGACGTAAAGCGGCGTTGAATGTTCAGGTTGATCAGGGCAAATACCTTGGGATCGTTAAGCTTGCTCGCCAATGCAGGTGAATACGCGTATTCGCAGACGCCCCCCTTGAGCCGTGCATAGCTCAGCAGACTGGACACACCCCATTCCTGCTGCCCCTTCTCATCCAACATATCCCACTCGGCAACAGTCTCTGCCAAGCCACGTAGTGACTGTTTAAGAGTATCCATGTCATTAGAGTTATAGCCGATCATGAGGCACAGTGTTCGTGCGTCGATCATATAGACCTGCTGACTAGTCAGCGTGTCATAGGCATTTAGTAATAAAACATTGGAAAGCTTACGTTGCAGCAATGTGAGCTTTCCAGAAACATGAATCGCAGCGACGTGCTTTTTTACAGATTCCCTGCGCAGGGCTCCCGTTAACTTATCTTTGGGAATGTCCGTTTCGTGTCGCTTCATATCACGATCCTCTGCACACCCATTGTCTTGGTTTCGATATACTTCTGTACAGATAAAAGGAACCTATAGGCAAGACCAGTATAGGTGCCTTAGCTTACCTAATTACATTGCCGCGGCGTGCACGGCTAGCATTCATAGGTACCGGTTTACAGGATGCTGATACCGTGCAAATTATATTAAAGAGCCTAAATTGGCTAAATAAGACTCTAAATCTGCGGTTCCCGGGCAATGGTACCTGCCTTACTGCGAATCGGTACCATTTCTACCGTATCCGGGTACCGTTGACCCCGTATTTGGATGCCATTCGTCCTGTATTCAGGCCCCAAAACGCTTGTAAGACTTTGATAACTAGTTATTTTTAAGATGCAAAGCAATTAAATTAACTAAAGACTCTACACTTATATGTGCTGTATTAGCGCGATTTACTTCGGTTTACAGGGAAAAATGAGATTCAATTTCACATGATGCTTCTGATGTGCGATAAATCATCATCCAAGCGATAATCTCGCATACATCATCGAGAAGATATGACATTTACACCCAAAGCTCCCACCCCATCATATTTTAACATTGATCCGGAGGCTGCGGCAGCACGTCTTTCAGAGCCTATAGATACTGCGAGATTCGCGAAAGCGGCGGCCTTTGCCACTAAGGGCAGGGATGACCTTTCGAAAAGGGGATATGCACCAGATGGCAAGAAGCGACTGCGTAAATTTTCTACGTGGGAAGTATGTCGATACCTTTTGGATGTGGCACCTGCCCACCTGCGACGTGTTTTAAAAGCGCATCCCGACTTGCCGCAAGGTGCTGGCGAAGCCGGTTCAAAATGGTTCGCGCTGGAAGATGTACTGATACTCCGTGAATATTTTGCGACAGAGGGTGCTTCAAATAAGCAATATAAGTCATGGCGGCCTGAAGGGCTTCCTGCGAAGATTATTTCGGTCGCCAATTTTAAAGGAGGCGTCGGCAAAACCTCTACCTGTGCGCATTTGGCGATGTCCGCCGCTTTGGACGGGTATCGCGTTTTGGTTATCGACCTCGATAGTCAGGGTTCGTTAACCTCAATTATGGGTGGCGTGGTACCTGACGAATGGTCGACAGCGTTTCCCTTGCTTGCCAAAGATTTCGCGAGCCATCTTCAAGGTGAGAATGCGATCCGAGCCGCACGTGGCGAGGCTGAGCTTCCTTTGGATGAAACTCTAAAAGAAAGCCTTGAGGTTTCGCCGCGAAACCTTATCCAAACCACACACTGGCCGAACATCGATCTCATCGGGGCCCAGTTGAACTTATATTGGGCCGAGTTTCAGGTGCCCGTTTGGCGTATGCAGGTGCGATCTTGGCCATTATGGGATGCGCTGACCAATGCGCTTTCTTCTGAGGGCATACTGAATGACTATGACCTGATATTCATTGATACCCCCCCTGCCCTTGGTTACTTAACAATTAACGCGCTTGCTGCGGCAGATATTTTGCTAGTGCCCCTAGGCGCGTCCTTCCTGGAGTTTGACTCAACCGGGCGGTTTTTTGACATGCTCTATTCGACATTCGCCAGTATCGAGGAGGGCGAAAATCGCATTCGCCGCCAAGATGGATTAAGCGAGATGAAGTTCGAATGGGATGCAGTACGGGCTTTAATAACCCGATTTGATGCAGGGCAGCAGACCGACTTGGCCAATGTGATCCAAGCATATTTCGGGGATTTCATGACGACATATCGCCAAGAAGTCACAGCGATGGTGGGGCAAGCAGGCGAGCAAGTGAATGGTATTTACGAGGCTGACTACCGAGAATTTAATCGCGATACCTATGTTCGGGGACGCGAGACATTTGACCGCACTTGGGCCGAAGTCAAAGAAGTGGTTCTTGGCACTTGGTGGCGTGATCTTCAGGCGCTCAAGCAGGAGAAAGATAAACATGGCAAAGCGTAGGAAACTGGAAGCCCCTTCGGCAGATGAAATGAGCCGGATCGAAGAGGAGTTTCGCCGCGAAACTCCGATGAGGTCTTCGGCAGCACCAATTGCTCAGGTTGCTGCAGATACCGCCGGGGCATATGAAACCGGAACATTGGAAGAGCGTTCGCGCCGGGCCCGCGACACCACCGAGGCGCAAAAATTCCGTGAAGCTGACGCAGCGGGTTTGCTCATCTTGAACTTGCCTATCGACGTTATCGAACCTCAGTCTCTGCAGAGGGACAGGACCGTGTTAGATAAAGAGGCGATGGATGAGCTGGAGTATTCCATAAGTCTTCATGGCGTTCGTATGCCTATCGAAGTTTACGAGATAAACAGCAACAGAAGTGACAAACAATACGGTTTGCTGTCTGGATACCGACGCCTGATTGCGCAACAGAACCTTTATGCCCGAAGTGCGGACGAGACGTTTAAGTCAATTAAGGCGGTAGTGCGCGACCCATCTGCAATGGGGGGAGCGTTCGTGGCTATGGTTGAAGAAAATGAAATTCGCCAGGACTTAAGTCACTATGAACGAGGTCGTATCGCTGCAATCGCAGCGCAACAGGGTGCGTTTGCGACGACTGAAGATGCGGTGGCACAGATGTTCGCAGCAGCTTCCAAAGCTAAGCGTAGTAAAATTAGATCTTTCGCGATGATTTTTGAAGAGCTCGGCGATCTGCTCGAATTTCCGGAAAGCATTAGAGAAAAAGATGGTCTTAGGCTAGCATCAGCTTTGCGTAATGGCGCTGAAATTGAGCTACGAGATGCGTTAGGAGAGGGGCATGCTACTGGGGCGAAAAGCGAATGGGCGACCGTCGAGTCAGTACTGACGAAAAATACTAATGTATCTCATGACCCAACCCGTGGCGGGCGCCCCAAGTCAAAGTCTTCCAAAATTGAGTGGATCGGTAGTGATAGATTTATTACTCCGTTAGGTCTGACCGTACAATCTGAGATGGACGAGAATGGTGCCGTCATTCGATTGAGTGGCAAAGAGGTCTCTCCGGAGCTAATGCAAACGATTATGGCCACTATGTGTGAAGCACTTAAATAGCTTGCTTGGAATATTTCATTTGGTAATGATGGATAGCTACTTCAACTCGATATCGGCTCGAGTTTCCTATGTTCTGAAGATCTGATCAGCAACCTTTTCAACACGAAACCTTCACTGCTTAAGCGGGCTGCGTTGGAAGGTTGCCACATTTGGCTGCACTACAGTGACAGGTTGATTCTGGACTATTGATCTAGGCAAAACATTAATGCGCGAGGGGTATTTTCGGCTGTTAGCCTGATCATGAGGTTCAAAGCCCTTCAAACAGCCGTTTTCTAGCGTCAGGATTTTATCTAGTAATTTAAGTGTTTCACGGTTGTGCGACATGATAATAGTGGTGCGATTTTCCTTTTTTAGATCTATTATCGCTTTATCAAATGCAACTATCCCGGATGCGTCTAAGTGTGTATAAGGTTCATCCAAGATAACTAACTTAGGAAGAAACAGAAAGCTACGTGCCAGTCCGATCAGCTGTATTTGTCCGCATGATAATGGTATTCCAGTACGCTCCCCAACTTGGGTCGAATACCCATGTGGAAGCGATAATATCATTTTATGTGCACCCGCTAGCTGAGCGGCGGCGGTCACATCATCGGCCGTAGCGCTCATGTCAAATCGGGCGATGTTATCGGACACGGTCGCCGGTAAAAGTGCTACATTCTGTGGCAGGTATCCGATGGTGCGTTCCAAAGACTCTGAAGGCCAGTCATGGAGGGGAATTCCGTCAATAAAAATTTCACCTATGTCAGGTCTGGTGGCTCCCGACAGAATTTTTGCTAGTAAGGATTTTCCGGCGGCAGAATGACCAAATATGCCTAAACGGGTGCCGAGGGGGATGTCGAAGGAAATATCTTGCAATGGAGGTCTATGTAACCCGCGGACGCCCTGCGCCGGAAATACTGTCATACTCCTTACAGTTATGTGTCCTTTTGGCTTAGGTACGGGACCTTCCTTGAAGCCCGTATTCCCAGCATTGTGAATGCTGCTCATCTTACGGTGTGAAGTAAAGGCGTTACCAACCTCGCGCCAACGGGTAATTAAGTGGTCGACTGGCGTCAAAACGCGACCTGATAAAATCAACACAGCCATGATCATCCCGGGCGTAATTTGATCCCGGATAACCAGCACCGCGCCGACGGTCAAAAGCACAGTCTGAAGCAGCGCTCGCAAGGTCTTATTTGCCGTAGTCAGTAGCTCAGATGGCAAACTTGTTTTTTGTGAATAAGCGAGGAATTTATCTTGCATCGCTTTCCATCGTTTGCTTAGATGCCGTTGCATCTGCATCGCTGCCAATGCATCAGCGGCGTTGCGCGATCGATCCGAGAATTCCTGCAGACTCTGTTGTTGTTGTCTTGCTGTAGAATACCATGGGCGTGATATCCTGGTGACAGTCAAGGAAGCCAAGGCACTAACGAGAATCGCCGCGATGACTACCCCTCCTAGCCAGGGGTGAATAATAAATAGAATCATTAAAAATAAGGGAACAAATGGTAGGTCAAATATGCTGATTGCTAATGGTCCTGACAAAAATTTAGTTATTACTCCAAGGTGAACCAAAGGTTCAGCGTCATTGGGGGGCTTGCGGGGCCCTGAGCGTATCCAAGTGCGGAAGCACTCTTCTCCTAGATCAAGATTAACTCGCAGGGATATACGAGACAAAATCCGCTGTCTCAGCACATCAAAGACAGCAAAAAATCCATACAACGTGACGGCAATAGTGAACAAACCAAATAGGGTAGTAATTGACCCAGTTGGTATGACACGGTCATAAACTTGCAGCATGAAAACTGAGCCGGTCAGTGTCAAAATGTTAATAAGTGCACTTAAAAGCAGTACTAAAAAAACCCTGATTTCTGGTGGTGGAGCAGTCTTGAATATAGGTTTCGTGTTCCAGCTCCATCCATTTATACACAGCCTTTCTAAATGTTCTTCGACTACACTGTATGGGCTTGGTAGGTTTATATTGGAAATCTTTAAACTTCGTTTCGAAAGTGGCTATATTTAAAAATACATTGTATTTCAGTATATTAACCTGGCCCCGTTGAAGGGGCGAACGCCGCTACTTGTTGTGAAACCGGGAATACTCATGTCCCTTTACCGTGCGTTGGTAGGTAAAGTTTGGTGTTTGTGGCCGCTGAATCAATGCGTCATTTGGCGAAGTGGAAAACGTGCCTTTAGTCCCTGTGGTGACAAGCCACATCCCCGCACCGAAGAAAAAAAATGTTAAACTGTAGATCGCACCCCAGATGTGTACAGTAGTTAGTGCGAAGCTAAGTCCAACCATACAGATTACCCAAGCATGGCGATGGCAATTGATGTCAGGATGTTGATCGAAACTTCGCCGACTGATCCGCCACAATGCCCAAGTACACCCGATAATAAGAAAACAGAACGCCGGGATTCCGAAGCGCATTGTGATCAATAGCCAGAAATTATCGATACTAGGTGTATGCATCCACACTGGCCGGAGCCAGTCCTTAACGCCCAGTCCAAAAAGGGGGTGCATTTGAATATTCACGAGTCCCCAGTCAAATACAGTTGATCTCCAATAGGCGCTATGTGCAGAAAATGTTGCGTAGGTCATGAAGACTTGAAGAGGAGTACGGTTTGACGCCAAATCAACCGAAACGTATGCAGCCAAGAAAAGAATGAACAATAACAACCATTTCCGATGAAGATTATGAAAAATACACGCCCACCCAATGATCCCGATCTGCAGAATAATTGATAAAATCGCACCGCTGGACACCGAGAGAAGGGCGCCTAGCACAGCGCCTCCAAGTAATAGAGTTCGAAACCATCGATTGTACGTTGTTTTTAACCCTACAAAGCATAACGCAGCAGCCAAGGAGTTAAAAAGACCCCAGTGAATTGGATGTTCGAACGATACTTGTACGCGCTCGATCCCAAAACGACGCTGTATCGCCAAATCATTAGGGGCGGAGACCGAAGGTAATTGATCTAGGACCTGGATAAACACGGGAATGCCAGACAGTGCCTCGAACACAGCAACAGGCAGACAAAACATGATCAGAGCACCAATTAGCTTACACAGGGCAACAAAGCTTTTCTGATCACGAATGTATGCACGGCCAACCATGTAACCGCCCATAAATTCAAGCCCCATTGATCCGAAGCTTTGCAGTACCTCCGGAGTATCATTTATAATTAGAGCAATACTCACCCAAGCAATATGGAGGGTAAAAAGGAGATCGGTGGCCACCAGCTTGCCATAACAGCCTCGAAGAAGGTTTACGCCAAGAGGGACAATTACCACAATTAAAAGAAGGCGAGTTACAGACAGGTGAAATGACCCAAGTTCAAAGCCGATTGGAAATATAATCGAAAAAAGGTAAACAAAAACCGGGAACGGAAGCGTTGAGCGCGGCTGATTATATAGCCGGGTAGGGCGATTTCGTATTATAAAAGGTTTTGCTGCCCTCATAGTCACAAACCCTTTTTGGGATGGATCAGCGTAGGTTACTTTTTGAAGTAAGCCCTTAAACCGTTAAATAATCATGAAATTTAAGGCCATAGGCGCTCGCATCGTATGTTCTGCAACAGCACGGGAGCGATGATATATCGGCGAGGTTGTAGAATTTAAGCCGGAGAGTGGGACTATGCAGATGTTAATTGGCGTTGGCGTGAAACTGGGGCTGTTCCCGATAGACATAAGTCTGGCAACTCAAAACCCTGTCCTTGCGCCGCAGGTATCAGAAGTTAAGCAGGATGGCTGGCAAGCTGTACACACTGACCCGGATGCGGAGGCAGAACAGATGCTCACAGTTCAACGCCCAGGCTTCGACGTAAGCGGAACGCCAAATGTGGTGGACGATTCAGTCAGGGTGACTTCCCGGATTCGCAAACCTTTCCCCAATCAAGACAGCTTGACAGACGCGGATGTGGCATTGGCGAACTATATTTATTCCGGTGATTTAATCGCGGGGGTAACCAACAACAGCACCCGACCTTACCCCAAGCCCATAGCAATGTGGTTGAATCATGATCTTGAGCACGTGAAGGCAGAAACCCATGTCTTACGCCTGGCGGTCTCTCATGCTTATGCGCGCAATTCTCAACCGGTGGCTGCGGTAAAATTTATTGTGAGTGATGGTGTTTCAGAGGTTACGCAAACGGTTTCCGAAATGGACACGGCGTATTTTGATGCATCAGGGCTTACAGTTCCGCATTTCTCTGCAAACATAAATCTTTCTACACTGGAAGACAGTGTGCTAGTGACCGTTGACGCTGTAATTTACCCTTGGGTAGGAGAGCCGTTTACAGTTTCACTAGATGCGGACCCATATCCGTCGCCTAATTTGACCACTCTGCGGCTCTGGAATGATTACACGGGAAGCCATGGAACGGGATATGCTTATGTAAACGTTGATAACGGCGACGACGCCAGCGGTGTCGTATCAGTTATAGCGGAAGAAGCCGCATTAACCCCATTTGCAACGATCCCATCTGCAGTTGCTGCAATAAAGGCGTTCAACGGCACAGAATTTGGCCGTAACAACGATGTTGGCGGGGGCATAGTGCGTCTGGCAGAAGGCACCCATGTCCACGGCAGCTTCAAAACTCAGGGGGGGAGCGTTAATATTCCTTTGGTCATTGAAGCTGCTGACCTCACCAAGCAAGCGACGACAGTGTTAACCGACGGGGGGAATAGCATTTTTAATGGTATTCCAACGTTTCTGAAGCTCCGCAATTTGACATTGCGTAAAACCGGTGAGAGCGTAGTTTTTCTGGACAGTGGCGCTAACTCCGCAGAAAATCTATTAATTGCGGAAAATTGCATATGGGATGCCAACGCGACATCCTATTATGGTGCGTGGGTCTATAGGGTAGGCCGTTTCACCCAGATCAATTGCGCAATTGGGGCGGGAGGAGACCCGAAGCAAGGCAATTCGTTCTCTACCGAAGCAATTATGGTTACAGCCATCGGATGCCAAGGTTGTGCAGGCACCATCACATATCATGCTGTTGGATGCTCCGACCTGCCAGAGTACACTTTGCGCGAAGCTTTGGGTGCGCGCCCTGCAATGACAGGAGTTTTTTTGGGCTGGAATACCTTTACAAATGGTTCCACGGCAAACCCAATAATAAGCGTCAGCGCCGCAATCGGACCACGTGGGTTCGCCTTTGTTGGTAACATTGTCGAAAGTTGGGGCACGGCAGTAAATGCGGGTTTGCGACTGAATGCTGACAGTGATGTGAGCCCTACGCAAAACGTTATTTTACACCATAATACAATTGTCGGCGAACGTGCCAATCTATTGTATCTCGACGGTACCGATAATGTTGAAAAATCTGCGTATGTAAACTTTAATCTGTTTTCGCGCTTTAACGTTAAAGGCGATGTGTTTGCGGGGCAGGGTCAAAATGTCGGTAATTGGCCGGTCCGGTATAAGGTGGGTTGGTCTTTTAATGCCAGTACAGATGGTTCGAACAACGGCAGCGATTTTAATCCTGGCTCGTGGTTAGGCGAATTACCTTCCGACGGCGAGCTCGTTGGCATCGACCCTATGTGGACAACTGATGCCTCACATAGTGGATCCGGCACTGGTGGGGGCGATTATACGCCCGTTGACGGGTCATTATTGCCGGTTTTGACCGTAGAAAGGGCCGCGTACGGTTTTGATCTTTTCGGCAATGCTATGACCAGCGGACAATCAAGGATTGGCGCTGTAATGTAGACCCTTTAGCGTTTGGGCACCCTTAAAAGCTCGCGCGATTAAAAGCGCGGGCTTTTCTATATAATGCCAAGACAAAATCGCACAGATCAACGTTATAGGAGCAGCGTATACAATATTGAGGCTTGGAGCCATCGGTCCCCAAAACCATATTACAAAACCTTGAACGGGAAAGGCGTAAATATACATTCCGTAAGAATAATCTCCGCTACGGTTGTAGTTCAGACAGAATTTTCCAGGAAGGTACGCCAGCCAAAACATCGAGTAGGTCAGCGCAAATACGAACGTTGGGTATGCCCAAGACGTCGCTTTGCATAACGCAAATACAGACCATAAAAGCACTAAAATCGGTAAAGATAGAGAAATTCTTTTGCGCCAGATCCAAAATGCCATGCCGACCAAAAATGGCAATGCAAGTACGTAGGTTTGAAATATCTTAGAATGAATATGCATCTCAATTTCTGGCAAGAAAGCCCAAGATAGGACATAGATGACAAGCATCGCAGACAAAAAGAGCCGCTTCTTAAACATTCCGGCCACGCCCAACAATAAGACAAGACCATAACAAGCGACTTCGTGGGCCAGGGTCCATATAGACCCCTCGATAGCAGGATAGGGAAGATTCCCGAAAACTCCGGGTAAGGTGAATTGGGGTTGAATTAACGTCAAGTTACGCAGAAAAAACTTGCTGGTTTGGGGGTCTTTCAAGTAATTCCATATTCCTAGTTCACTGGTGAGCGGCCCAATGACCAAACCGACGAAGACAAGCGATGCGGCAAGGCCGGGAAACAGGCGTGCAAAACGGGCTATCAAGAATGTTTTGGTAGAATAGCGTTGCTCGAAACTTCTGGTAATCAGAAAACCTGAAAGAGAGAAAAATATTAGAACCGCAACTTCACCTAACGAAAAACCAATAACAGAAGTTAAGGGTTCGACTGTGCCCAAGCCCCTGGAAATAGGCCATGCATGCGATATCAGAACGGCAAACGCTGCAATAAAGCGTACTAAGTTAAAATGATTGTAACGGTCTGAACAGACGTCACCCAGCACGATTTGATAACTTAACATGGCAGTAGGTTGAAAATTCGTATTCTCATAATCCCATAGAAAGCGAATTTCACGAATATATGGTTAACTTTTGTCGCCGGCGGTAACAGGGAGAACTGGCTTGCTTAGGTAACTTCGTAGAGGTCGCATGTAACACCCTGTTGCGAATAAAAAGACCAATATCATCATATTGGTTATCCCGCCTAGGTGGTGAAATTGAGAAGTGCATACCAAAGCCAAGGTTGTTAGGGCCAGTATAAGCGGTATTATCAGGGGGCGGACCGATAACTGCTGACGACGTAAGGCGAAGGTCAAACCCACGGCAAACCCGGCCGCTTCGCCGATTGTACCGATCCAGATAACGGTCACGACATCGCCGCCATTGCGGGCAATCAGCCAAGCCACTGGTAAAAGCGCAACGCGAACGACATTGGCCATAATTTCATTTTTGGTCTGCGCAGCGGCAAGTGCTACGATCGCACAACCCCCTTCGAATATTCGAAACGCTTGAAGTATTGCGAACCAAATCAGAAACGGAGCAGCTGATTGATATTTAGTTCCTAACATTTTTAATAAAAATGGTTCGCCGGTAAACGAAAAGATCACCACAAAGGTTGACCCTAGCAAAATATGTATTTGTAGCGTCGCCGTTGCTAATTCGGCATAAGATACATTGCCTCTTAATGCCGAGAGCTGCGGAAGGAAAAAGCTCATGGTCGTGCGTGAAATTACCAATGTAGGAAGCAAAGTCAGTGATAGCGCGATGGAGAAGAGAGCCAATGCCTCCAAGCCGAAATTATGTCCGATTATCGCCCGTTCTGCATTGAATACCAAAAACAACAACGTTCCACTCACCATAACCGGCCAGCCAAATTGGAGGCTCCGTAGAATGAATTTCGGATCGATTCTGAACTTATAAATACGGCTGGCGGCCCAATGTGACACCATCACCGAAAGCCCCGCCTGCACCAGAACAGCAAAAAGCAGTAGACGGTAATCTGAATATAGATAGGAAAGCGGGACCAAGGATATCAAAGAGCCGAGCGGCGGAAGAAGCGCCACTATAGCGGTGGGCAAATGTTTCATCTGACGCGCGAGGCGGTGTATATCTAGGTGTGTAAACCCAATAATCGCAGGTATTATCGCAATAGATTGGATCGCCCCCACCGTTTGTGGGATATTGAAAAACCAAGAAATCGGATGCGCCAATGCGAATATTGCGCAGCCCGTGATCAACCCTCGCAGGATGGAAACCCCTTGTAGCGCGTACTGAAACGATGTGCGGTTCCCATCCGGCGCTTGTACAATCTGTTGCTGAAACCCGAGCGCCGAAATCATTTCGACCATGGCAAGAACGAGAACCAGCACAGTACCAATACCAAAGTCTTCGAGGCTGATGAGTCGTGAAATTATGATTGTTCGCAACATCGTCAAAGCTGCTCCTCCGACGTTGCCTATCAACAAAACCCCGATAGACCCAAACATACCGGTCTGTTACGCGTGCTTAACGGCGCGAATGTAATACTGGATGGTGAGGAAGTTACGAAACGCACCTAAGGTCAGTGAGTTGAAGAGCTTTTTCTTTCGGCCCTCAAAGAAGCCGTGGCAATATTCAACACGCAGGTCGCCGCGCGACATCAATGCTTTCGCGGTGTCTTTGACGAACCATCTTAGATGAGTCCGGTCGAGAATTCCGCTTTCGACCAAGTCAAACCTTCCTTGGAAAATCAGTGGAAAAATCAGACGGTAATTTCGTACATTTGGAATGCTCGCGATGATACAGCCCCCCGGTGCCAACAAGGCGGACAATCTATCGACGACCGCCCAAGGGTCTGTCAGGTGCTCAAGTACGTCAAGGCAAAGAATTACATCAAAGAGCTCGCATGTTTGGGCTATCTCGTCCAATAATGTAGCGTCTTCGAGGTTGCCGCTGAAAGTGTGGTCAATTTCCGGCATGCAACCGCTGGCAACCAAGTCAATGACTGTGGCAGCGTGTGCCCGCCTTGTTGCCTTGAGGTATGCGGAGCTCGCACCGATCCCACCTCCTACGTCGAGTACATTTCCACAGCACCGAGGTGCGAGTTTCAACACTTCGTGTCTGACCAATCCGTGATACGATTCCTTTATGCTGTGTTTGCTGGTTGTCGCCGCGGTCGGATAAGGTGGATCATAGGGCATCGAATTTGTTCCATTGTTCTAGATGTCTTGATCCATCCGCACCCTTCAATAGAAGAACCATGCGTTTTGTGCGAAACAGCCTTATCCGCACAAGAATAAAGTACGCCAACATGCGATTGCGCAGTCCTGTGACACGAGTTGTAAAGATGATCTGTCCGATTACTGCCAAGGGTGACAGAGCCAATATTAAAGCTTTCAGGGCCCAATTTATGCGGCCCCAGACAGACCGGCATCCCACCCAGTCGTGTGTAAGTTGGCGATCCCACTTTACTTGCAATGCCTGAAGCGAAGGACGGGCAGGGTGGTATACGACCTGGTCCGGTGAATAGTGAATCTGATAGCCTTTGAAGGAGGCGCGCTGTCCCCATTCGCGATCTTCGGCTACTATCAACCCCCTGAAAGCGCCTATCCTCTCGAAGACGTCGCGACGCACCACAAGATTGCCCGTGCCACAAAACCCTCGCCGCTTGATGTACCGATCCATGCGAAAGGCAAATATGCTTTCATAGGCTTCAACCGCAGTAAGATGATGGGGGTCAATGCATGCAATCTGCACGTCACCTCCGGAAATCTGTACGCTGGGATCCCGAAAGCTATTTTCTGCTTCTGCAAGCCAAGTGAGATCTGGAAAACAGTCGGCATCTATAAAAGCCAATAGTTCACCTGTCGCTTGGGCGGCACCAAGGTTGCGTGCCAGTCCAGGACCTTTCAAAGGCTGCGATATCAAAGTGACCCACGCAAAGTCTCTGCATATTTCATCAGGAACTGTGTGGGACCCATTATCGACCACGATGACCTCGTCCGGGATTCTGTTACCCGCGCCTAACGCCGTCAGACACCTGCGCAATTGCTTGCCTTGGTTAAGGTGCGGAATGATTACAGAGATAGACTGGTGATGATAAGGGGGCTTTTCCATCCCTTCAAAAAAGGCGAAATTGGTAAATTTTTTCCTAATAGTTTAGTTTAACTGCGAAAACTGCGCCGCAACTGGGTGCCGATAGGGGCTATTAGGTAACTGAGGATTGTACGTTGCTCAGTATGTAGAAACGCCTCAAGGGGCATTCCAGCGATCAACTTGGTGGTTTTTGGCAGGTTGGCCAATTCCTCTTGCGATATTTCCAGCGCCACTCGATAGAAAACTTCACCGGTTAACCGGTCCGTAATCGCTTCTGGAGATATTGCGCTTACCTTACCGGTCAATGGTGAGGCGTTTTGCGGGGTAAGGGTGTTCAGCACTATCTGTGCGCTCTGGTTTTTGTGAACAAGGTTGATCGATTGTGGGGACACACGCACTTCAAATTCGAACCCAGATTGTTGGGGAATTACATTCATCAGCGTCCCGCCCGCAGTCACAATGCCACCTATCGTGGTAACTTGCAGTTCGTGAACGATGCCATCAACAGGCGCGCGGATGTTCACGCGCTCCAACTGGGCCTGACGTGCAATGATTGCCATCTTCAGTTCGTGAAATTCCGCCGCTGTCTCGTGGCGATCGGTCGCAACCTGCTCTAGAAAGCGCTGCTCGTCCTGCAAAAGCTCCAGAGAAAATTCCCATTTGCGATGCTTTAGATTGGCAAGTTCCGACCGTCGGCGTGCCAAGTCGCCAATCAATACCGCACGCTGGCGGCGTATTTGGGTCAGCTGCGTTTGGCGCGACAGACCCTTGGCGACCAAAGCCACAGCGGATTGCAGATCTTCATCAAGATACATTATCTGCTGTTCCAGCGCTTCGATCTGTTCAGATATTCCTTTGGTTTGGGTTCCTATTGCTTTGACATTGCTTTCCATTCGCTCGCGCAGGCCATCGCGTATCTTGGCACGGGTGGCAAAGATTTCTTGTTGCCCGGCCATGGCCTTGATTTTGCGAGGTTGGGTGACTTCAAAGGGTAGGCTTGGGAAATCGAAACTTATTTCTTTTGCGTCGGTGCTTTCGGCATCCAGCCTTGCGTGTTGGCTTAAAACATCCACAAGCCGCGCGCGGGCAACTTCAAGGTTGATCTGCAAGAGTGTCGGGTCAAGACGGGCAATGATTTGACCAGCTTGGACGGTGTCGCCATTGCGTACAACTAGTTCTGACAAGACACCGCCATCGAGTGATTGAACTACTTTCGGTTTGCCAGCAACGTCGACCCGACCGCTGGCGATCACTGCGCCACTAATTTCTGTAGTAGCGGCCCACCCGCCTAGAACGCCAATCAGAAGGAACATGGACAACCCTGCAACGGTGATCAGACCGCGTAGGCTGGTTTCAGGTTTCAAGAGTTTTGGTGCGTGCATTAGGCGTCCTTCCGATTTTGGCAACGAATTATTGCATTGCCTGTTTGGTCAGAGAGGCCTGACCGACATGGCAGGATAGGGGCGAAATAACGGCATCAATGAGGATCAAAACGATGGACCCGAGCCACCGCGTAACATTCGCCATCGCCATAAAACATAAGAGACAGAGAGGTTCAGTTGAGAGTCATTTCAGGCCGCTCGTCGACAAAATTCAATAATTTCAACGGGACGGACTCTTATTTATCCGCGCATCTCTTTTCGTGGATGAGGCTACGACGGTGGATTTTCGAAGGCCCATTTCGCGCCGTAGTTACGTAGATGCGGGCAACAGTTTTGATACATCAAGTTTAAAATAAAAGCGAATTTAATATCCTTTAGAGATCGTTAAGAACCAAGGATAAAATCCTGATTAACCCTCCTTTAAGCAAAATAGACTTTCCCACTCACAAGAACTGTGGTCATGTGAAAGAAAAAAGTAGGCAGGCAATGACGATATCTTATGCAGCAGCGAGGAATGCGCCCTTGTTGGCGATGGAAGACGAGAGGGTGTTATTGAAACATTGGCAGGTCAGCAAAGATCAATGTGCTCTTGAATCACTCGTGCTCTCTCACGCGAGAATCGTTTTTTACTGGGCTCGAAAATTAAGCGATGACCAGACAGAAAGAGAGGATTTGGTATCGGAGGGTATTTTGGGGTTGATACACGCCGCCGATTTATTTGACCTTGACCGCGACGTACGTTTTTCAACCTATGCACGGTGGTGGGTTAAGAACGCTACGATGACAGCACGGGACCAGCTCCGCGCCGTAGTGGAAACCCCTGCCGGTATTCAGAATTCGACGCAGCATTCCATTGATGATGATGACAGCTTTGCATCGCTTGCGTCAGACGACCCCAATCCAGAAGAAACCGTAATCGCCCAGTCCACCCAGAATCTTCTACGAAATTGCCTGCAAGATGCCATGACTGTTCTGGAGGACACCGACCGCGATGTCTTGTATTCCAGAACGCTCAAGCAACCGCCCGAGAGCATTCAGAGCCTAGCTGCCCGTCTTGGTATTAACAGCACCAAGCTAAGGCAGGTTGAACGACGTGCCATGTCGCGGCTTAAGTTTGAGTTGGCGACACGTGGTATTCTGACCAGTAAGGTGCATTGACATGAACTTTACTTTGCCCGCCACCATGACGGCCGCCAAGCCGGTCGAAATAACAAAGTTTGGGAGCCAACCTTCAGGTGGCTTTGAAATGATGCTGGCATCAGGGCTTCAGGGTGAAACGGCTTCTGCGGAAACGAATGAGCAGACCGGGTTCGCCAATCTTGTTGGACAAGACCTAATCGGCGCTGAAGTGCAGGAAGGTTTCGCGCTTTTCCCTGTCCTTTTTGCAGGCCAGACAGTTTTATCATCAGGTCAAGGAATTTTGGGCGAAAACCTAAATGTCGAAGCGGCAAGTAACGATGGCCAAGCGATTGCTTCAATTGTGGCGTTGGGGTCGCAAGCGGTTGCGGCACCAATAACGGTTACGTCCCCCCTGATCGTAGGGACATTTGATGTAGTCCCGACAAGTGCCGGGCTGCCTGAGCAGGTTTCGGCTGGTTCTATCTTGCAGACCGGTTCAAACACGGGTGTGCAGGCCGTTATGGTCCAGACTACTCAAGCTTTTTCCACACCGGTCGCGCCTGGTGTAAATGCTGCTGAGACTGACGTTATGTCGACTGTGCCACCTAGCTTGATACAAAATCCGGTGCAAACTCTGACATCTGAAATTCTCAGCGATACGGCATCATCTGATGTATGGGGGCCTTCCGCAGCAAGTGGGCAGCTTGTACCTAGCCCGCCTTCCGAACTCTTTTCGCTCTCGGGCCTCCAAAACAGTTCTGGTGTCCCTGCG
>DRFG01000095.1 GCA_011050655.1 Roseobacter sp. | reverse complement strand
GGGCTAACCTATGCCTCGGCCGCCGCGTTTTCGACGCCGCGACGTCTGACCCTAACGATCGAAGGTATGCTGGACGCCAGCCCGTCGCTCACCGAAGAACGCAAAGGTCCAAAGGCCGACGCGCCCGAAAAAGCCATCGACGGTTTCCTGCGCGGTGCCGGTCTGACCCGCGGTCAACTGGAAGAGCGCGATACCCCAAAGGGCAAGATCCTGTTTGCGATGATCAAAAAGCCGGGCCGCCCCGCAGCCGAGATTGTGGCCGAAGTGCTTGAAGCTACCATTCGCAATTTCCCGTGGCCTAAATCTATGCGGTGGGGCAATGGGACATTGCGGTGGGTGCGTCCGCTACATTCAATCTTGTGCATCCTGTCCGCTGACGACGGCGCGCAGGTGGTGCAATTAAACGTTGATGGTATCGAGGCAGGGGCAACAACGCGTGGCCACCGGTTCCTTGCGCCCGACGCGATCACCGTCAATAATTTTGACGACTATACCGCCAAGCTGAAACGCGCCTTCGTTGTGCTGGACCCGGCAGAGCGGCGCGATACGATCTGGAATGACGCGACCAATATGGCCTTTGCTAACGGGCTTGAAGTGGTCGAGGACGCTGGTTTGCTGGCCGAAGTCGCAGGCTTGGTTGAATGGCCCGTGGTGCTGATGGGCCGCATCGGGGATGATTTCCTTGGCCTGCCGCCAGAGGTGCTGCAAACGTCAATGAAAGAGCATCAAAAGTTCTTTTCCGTGCGTAATCCCAAGACGGGGCGCATCGAACGCTTTGTCACCGTCGCTAATCGCACCACAGCCGATGACGGCGCGACGATTCTTGCGGGTAATGAAAAAGTGCTGTCCGCGCGTTTGTCGGATGCCAAGTTTTTCTGGGAAAATGATCTGCGTATCGCCAAGTCGGATGCGGGCATGCAGACATGGGTGGATCGTTTGTCTAATGTGACCTTCCATAATAAGCTGGGCACGCAGGCAGAGCTGATCTCGCGCATGGAGGCGCTCGCGGGCGAACTCGCCCCAATGGTCGGTGCAGATGCAGACGAGGCACGGCAGGCCGCACGGTTTGCCAAGGCTGATCTGTCATCCGAAATGGTCTATGAATTCCCTGAACTTCAAGGGCTAATGGGCAGCTATTATGCGAAAGCCGCCGGCAAATCCGACGCCATCGCCGCCGCCGCCCAAGACCACTATGCGCCGCTTGGCCCATCCGACGACGTGCCAACCGCGCCGGTGTCCATCGCCGTAGCGCTGGCCGAAAAGATCGACAAGCTGACAGGCTTCTGGGCGATTGACGAAAAGCCGACGGGGAGCAAAGACCCGTTTGCGCTGCGCCGCGCAGCTTTGGGGGTTATTCGGATTTTGGTTGAGAATGACGTGTCCGTAGGATTATTTGCCGCGCTCCAAAGTGCCTATTCAAACTTGCTTATAGCCCAACTAGATTCACATAGAGCCCATATTCTGGTGGGCGAAACGTCGGATGATGAACTATGGATGCTGGGCTCCCATGTGCAGTTAAGCGAAAATGAGAATGTTCGTCGTAACAATGACGAGATTTTAACGTCAATTGACGCTAGCGAAATTAGTATGTCCGAAGACTTGGACGGTGAGCGCATCCGAACAGCTTCGCCCTCCGCACATTCCGCTAACCTCCTCTCCTTCCTCCACGACCGTCTCAAGGTGTACCTCAAAGACCAAGGCGTCCGTCATGACATCATCGACGCCTGCATTGCGATGGAGGGCAACGACGACCTGACCTTGCTTGTCAAGCGCGCCAAGGCGTTAAGCGAGACACTCAAAACTGACGACGGGGAAAACCTGATCCAAGGGTTCAAGCGCGCTAACAACATCCTGAGCCAAGCCGAGGATGCGGATGGGGTGGAATACTCCTTTGGCGCGGACATCAAGTTTGCCGAGACGGAAGAAGAGCGCGCGCTGTTTGCAGCCCTTGATACCGCAGAGGCGCAGATCAAACCGGCGATGGAGGCTCAGGATTTTGGCACCGCCATGTCCGCGATGGCATCCTTGCGTGGGCCGATTGATGCGTTCTTTGATGCGGTGCAGGTGAACTCTGACAACGCGACCATCCGGCGCAATCGATTGAACCTGCTTAGCCGGATTCGCACCATCTGTAGCTCGGTTGCTGACCTGACCAAAATCGACGGGTAACGCAGTACTCCCAACGGGCAGGTGGGACGATCACGCCTTGCCAGACCACCGTGAAAGCCTATGCTGCGCAGGAACCAAAAGGTGCCGCAGTGCAGAAACACGCCATGACAACCCTTATCACCCAGACGGCCCCCATCGCGAACAACACCCATGGCGGGCGGGCCAAGTGTTTGCAGCGTCTGGTGCGGCTTGATCTGCCGGTCCCGCGCACGGTCGCACTGCCTTTTGATACCGTGCTTGATATCGCGCGGGGGCAGACCCCTGACATCCAAAAGATCGCCGATGAATTCCCTCACGACGCGCTGCTTTGCGTGCGCCCGTCCTCTCAGGATCCTGATTGGGGCGGGCCGGGGGCGGTGGTAAACATCGGCATGAACGATGCGCGGTACGAATTTTACTGCGCACAGATGGGCGAAGGGCCTGCATCGGCGCTTTATACCCGGTTTGTCCAATCTTATGCCGTAAATATTGCACGGCTTGACCCTGACATGTTTGACGACGTGGTCGGCGATGGCTGCGAGGCCTTGGAAGCGTCTTTGCGGGCCTACGCGCTTGAGACCGAGGAAAGCTTTCCGCAAGATCGCGTGACCCAATTGACAGCGGTGCTGAGTTCGATGGCGCGGGCCTGGGAAGGCACGTCGGCCCGGTTGCTGCGTCAGGCAAAGGGGGCACCTGCCGATGCGGGGTTGGGTTTGGTGGTGCAACAGATGGTCTTTGGCGTCGGGACCGGGCTTTGTGGGTCGGGGGTGCTACAACTGGTCGACAGCACCACAGGCCTGCCGCAGATTACCGGGCGATACCTTAGCCAGTCGCAAGGTCGTGATGCTTTGCAAAACGATGCCGACGCGATGTTCCTTACCCGCGATCCCCGCGGCCCATCGTTGGAAGAACATGCCCCCGAGGCATTCGAGACCCTGACGCAACACGCGGCGTTAATGCGCCAACGGCTGCGCGCCGAAATGCAGTTGGAGTTTGTGATTTCGGACGGCGAGCTGTTCATTCTGGATGGTGTACGCGTGGCTCGGTCGTCGCGGGCGGCCGTGCGAATTGCAGTGGCGCTAGCGGATGAGGGCATCATTTCGCGCGAGGAGGCGTTGATGCGTGTGCAGCCGCGTACATTGACAGAGCTGTTGCACCGGCAAGTTGACCCACGGGCCAAACGTGACGTGATCGGGCGTGGTATCGCCGCGAGCCCAGGTGCCGCGACGGGCAAGATCGTGTTCAATGCCAATGACGCGCAGGCCAGCGCAGCACGCGGTGAAAAATGCATTTTGGTGCGGCGCGAAACGTCGCCCGAAGATATTCGCGGTATGCACGCAGCCCAAGCCGTGCTGACCGAACGCGGCGGTATCACCAGCCATGCCGCGGTAATCGGGCGCGGCTTGGGGTTGCCTTGCGTCGTCGGTGCGTCGTCGATGCGGTTCGATCTGGTAAAGGGTCAGATAACCGCTATGGATGGCCGGGTTTTCAAGGCTGGCGATGAAATTACCCTCGACGGCACCCAGGGCGAAGTGCTTTGCGGTGCCCCTGATACTCTGGAACCGTTATTAGACGCGACGTTTCAGAAATTGATGGATTGGGCCGAACAGACTGCTGATATCGGTATCCGGGCCAACGCGGATACACCTGCTGACGCGCAGACAGCGCGGAATTTCAATGCGCACGGAATCGGTCTTTGCCGCACCGAGCACATGTTTTTTGACCCCAGCCGTCTGACTGTGATGCGCGAGATGATCTTTGCCGACACAAGCGAAGGGCGGCGGGCCGTGTTGGATCGTCTTTTGCCCATGCAGCGCGAGGATTTCATTCAGCTTTTCCGCATCATGCAAGGTCAGCCAGTCTGCATCCGTCTGTTTGATCCGCCACTGCACGAATTTTTACCCGCAAGTCGTTCAGGCCAGCGTGACCTGGCCGAAGCGTTGGATCTGCCGCTTTCCAATGTGACCCGGCGGATCGAGGCGATGTCAGAATATAATCCCATGCTGGGCTTGCGGGGTGTTCGGCTTGGTGTGACGGTCCCCGAGATATACGAGATGCAAGCCCGTGCGATTTTTGAGGCCACGATAGAGGCGAGCCGCGACGGCGAGCCGGTCGTGCCTGAAATCATGATACCGTTGGTATCGGCCAAACGCGAAGTTGAATTGGTCAAGGCCAGCGTCGACAAAATCGCGACAGCGGTGCGGTCAGAACGGGGGGCCACCTTTACCTATAGGCTGGGCGTCATGGTTGAAACGCCTCGCGCGGCGCTTCGAGCGGGCGAAATAGCGCCGTACTGTTCATTTCTCAGTTTCGGGACGAATGACCTGACGCAGATGACTTATGGGCTTAGTCGCGACGACGCGGGTCGGTTCATGTCGACTTATGTTCAGCAAGGAGTATTTCCCGAAGATCCGTTCCACATGCTGGATCAGGATGGTGTGGGCGAATTGCTTCAACTGGGTGCGGCTCGAGGGCGGGAAGCCCAACCTGGGGTTACATTGTCGATCTGCGGAGAGCACGGTGGCAACCCCGAATCGATTGCGTTCTGTCGCGCTGCGGGCTTCGATTACGTTTCCTGCTCACCATTTCGTGTGCCCGTCGCACGCCTAGCCGCGGCACAACTGGCGATTACCCACAAAATAGGGTAGTGTGACCGGATAAATAGTCTATATATAGTGTATCTGCGCGGGTTTCTGCGCAGTTAATTCTCGTAGGGTTTACCCAAAGTCGGATATTGGGTACGCGGCCAAGAACGAAATTACTTGCGAGGCGCTCAATGCGTTCTATCCGAAAACTTTCCACCTATGCCGTCGTCAGCCTGACGTTGCTGTCCCCCTTATCAGCTTTGGCAAGCCCGCAGCAGGCAAAAGCCCTGGCTGATATCGAAGCCAAAGGCCTTCGATCCGTTGGCTCTGAACGGCTCGAAACAATGATATCGGCCGCCGCGTCGCCCAGCAAAATCGAATTTACCCGTAGTTGGCTGGCGCAACAGCCGAAGGCATCGGGCGGCGAGCAATGGAAGTGTTTATCGGAGGCTTTGTACTTCGAAGCGCGTGGCGAAACCATAAAAGGTCAATTTGCTGTCGCTGAAGTGATCTTGAACCGTGTAAAGTCCCGGCAGTTTCCCGGTTCGCTGTGCAGCGTGATCAATCAAGGAACCGGCAAGAAGTATCAGTGCCAGTTTACTTATACCTGTGATGGAAATGCCGAGGTGATCTCCGAACCCCGTGCCTATGCACAAGTTGGTAAAATCGCCCGCGCCGTTCTGGATGGGAAGGCCCCGTCGTTGACAAAGGGCGCTACTTATTATCACACCAAAGCTGTCAGCCCTCGCTGGTCTCGGGTTTTCACGCGTACTGCGCAAATCGGGGTTCATCTGTTCTATCGCGACGGTGTCCAGACTGCGTCCAACGACTAGGGCATCCGTCGTCTTTGGTGTCTGGCCAGCCGCAACTGGTTTTGATACATCATGGCAAACGATCTAGGATCGTTTTAAGCGTGACAAAACAAAGGCCAGAACGATGACCAGTGACACGAGGCTAGCGTTTGCGCACCCTTCTGAACGCGCAGCCGCGACAGCCGGTCCCGATCCGTTTGACCGCATTTCGCTCAGGGATCATATTGTGGCCGTCGAAATCGGCGCATTTCAAGCCGAGCGTGGAGTCACGCAGCGCATCTGTTTTAACATTGTCGTAGAGGTGCAGCCGCTTACTGGGCCGGTGGATGATGATGTCGACCGAATTTTGTCATATGATCGTGTCACCGAAGCGATCGCCTATGAGTTGTCGGACGAGCGTTTGAACCTGTTGGAAACCTTGGCCGAGAGGGTCGCAGACCGGATTTTGCTCGAACGTCAGGCAATGCGAGTGTTCGTGCGAATCGAAAAGCTGGATCGTGGCCCCGGCGCTTTGGGAGTAGAGATCGTGCGCGCGCGCGACGATGCACCGGATGCTCGGGCCGATGCCGCCGAGGTGCCGCACCCCGAATTAGTATATCTTAGCAACGAAGCGATTGCTTCTTCTCATCTAGGAAGCTGGTTGGACCAGCTCCATGCAATGGGTCGGCCACTTATCCTATGCGTCGGCGCGTCTGACACACCGGCCCCGCACGTTGCCCATAGAATGGCACAGCGCAGGATTGATCTTTTGGCGATCGAGCAGAACGCATGGGTTTTGGCGTCAAAGGACGACCGCTGCGTGGTTGTAGCGACCCGAACAGAGCTGGACTGGGCGCTGAAGAACGGCCAAACCAGCGTTTGGGCACCTTCCAAGATTGTGTTGGACAGTGTTGACACACCGTCGGTCCAGCCACGCGATGCGGTTGCCTTGGCCGCTTGGTTTGCCGCCACCTTCGACACAACGGAGATGTTGGTCATTGGTGCGGACTTGCCTGCGCAGGCCTCTGTACCGCTGCGCGCCGTGCCCGTTGACAATGGTGTCCTTTAGCAAATGACCGAATATTATAGACCATTGGTGCAGATCGGTCCGACAAGACCCGATACTGCGCTGCAACTGGCCGGGGGATGGGGCTGGTTTACGCATGTCGAAATGTTATCGCGAAGCAAAGCTTCGCAGGTGGTCGAAGCTGCTGAGATTCCCGCCGATGTCTTAGCGCGGTTGACGACAAGGCGGGCCGCCGTCGCCGGTCTTTCGATGGATCGGCCCCAGATTATGGGAATATTGAACGTCACGCCTGACAGCTTTTCGGATGGTGGCCGACATTCAGACGTGGCCGAAGCCGTGCTGGCGGGGCAGGCCATGGTCGCTGCGGGGGCAGATATTATCGACGTCGGCGGCGAATCAACCCGACCTGGGGCCGAGCTGGTCGCCACAGAAGACGAGATTGAACGCATATCGCCAGTCATCGAGGGTCTGCGTGCCGCAGGCGTGCGCAACGCCATCTCGATAGACACACGCAAGACCGCGGTGGCCCAAGCGGCAGCGGCGGCGGGAGCAACCTTGGTAAATGACGTGTCCGGATTTACCTTTGACGCGGAGCTTGCGCCGTTTTGCCAGCGGCACCAAATACCGGTTTGTGTTATGCATGCTCAGGGCGAACCGGCCACCATGCATCTAGATCCGTTTTACGACAACGTTTTGCTGGATGTGTATGATGCGCTTGATCGTCAGATTAATCTGCTTGTGGAAAGTGGTATCCCGCGAGAGATGATCCTGGCGGATCCGGGGATCGGGTTTGGCAAAACACTAGAACATAACCTTGCGTTGCTGGCGAGAATCAGCATGTTTCATGCGTTGGGAACGCCCTTGTTATTGGGGGTGTCGCGTAAGAAATTCATTGGTACCATTGCGCAGACCGACAATGTCCAAGACCGCATGGCAGGTTCTATAGCGGTGGCACTTGCAGGGCTGGCACAGGGTGTGCAAATTATCCGTGTTCATGACGTCACAGAAACACGTCAGGCGGTATCGCTGTGGCACGCATCATCTTTTGGGAGTATTTTATGACGAAGCTTTTTGGGACTGACGGTATTCGGGGTGAAGCCAACGTCTATCCGATGACCGCTGAAAATGCTTTGCGCATCGGTGCTGCAGTCGGGCGATACTTTAGTTCAAGCCGTGACGGTGTCCACCGTGTGGTGATTGGCAAGGATACACGGCTTTCTGGGTATATGTTCGAGAATGCGTTGACTGCCGGGCTGACATCATCGGGTATGAACGTGTTGCTACTGGGACCAGTTCCTACACCTGCCGTCGGGCTGCTGACCCGTTCCATGCGGGCGGACCTTGGGGTGATGATTTCGGCCAGTCATAATCCGGCGAAGGATAATGGCATTAAGTTCTTTGGTCCTGATGGCTTCAAACTAAGCGATGAGGTCGAGGCTGAGATCGAAACGTTGATCGCCGAGGGCGTCGCTTTGAACCCAGCGGATAGAATTGGCCGTGCAAAGCGGATTGACGATGGTCGGTTTCGCTATGTGGAGCGGGTGAAGTCATCTTTTCCGCGTCAAATGAGCCTGGCCGGTCTGAAAGTCGTGATTGATTGCGCCAACGGTGCCGCGCATCGCGTCGCTCCTGAAACCCTTTGGGAGCTTGGGGCGGATGTGATTGAGATCGGGGTTAAGCCCAACGGGTCTAATATCAATGACAATTGCGGTTCGACCCACCCTGAACAAGCTGCCGCCGCTGTCCTGAACCACGGTGCCGATGTGGGGATCTGTTTGGACGGGGACGCAGACCGTGTCATTCTTATTGATGAGAACGGCAAAGTAGGCGATGGCGATCAATTTATGGCGCTGATGGCTTCGAGATGGGCGGCCGAAGGGCGTCTGGCCAACAACGCGTTGGTGGCGACGGTGATGAGCAACCTTGGACTGGAGCGATTTTTGCAAGGTCAGGGAGTACAGTTGGAACGCACCGCTGTGGGCGACCGCTATGTCGTGCAACGTATGCGGGAAGGTGGGTTCAACCTTGGCGGCGAGCAATCCGGCCACATCGTGATGATGGACCATGCTACGACCGGCGATGGACTTATGGCGGGACTGCAATTTCTCGCTGAAATGATTCGGTCAGGTAGAAAATCGTCGGAACTGCTGCAAAGCTTTGAAATGGTGCCGCAACTGCTTGAAAACGTTCGTTTTTCCGCTGGGCAGACGCCTTTGGAAAATGTTCAAGTTCAAGCCGCGATCGCCCAGGCCGAAGCCGACCTAGCGGGAAAGGGGCGGTTGTTAATACGCAAATCAGGTACAGAGCCGTTGGTACGGGTCATGGCCGAGCATGAAGACGCCGGTTTGATGTCGCGCGCAGTAGGGTCTGTCGTGGAAGCAGTTAGCGCAGCTGTGCGCATCTGATCGCGCGCGGCTTTGGTTAGGTGACTACGGTGACTGCTGGGGGTCGGCTTGCCTTCGGCGAGGATTTTTAACCATTTGGAATTAGCGGGTGCGGTAACGAAACAGTGTTGCGATCACACGAAACTGGCTTAACGCTACACCGCTGAGGATAAGCGCGAGTGACCAAGCTAACGATGGCGGTAAAGGTTCATTCAAAACGAGCGAACCGAGAAGGACTGCCCAGACCGGGACCTGGTAGTTCACGAGCGACATGAATACCGGGCCGGCGCTTCGGACAACGATGACGCGCAACATATTGGCGGCAGCGGTCGGAACCAAGCCAAGAAAGCCAAGTGCAACAATGATCTCAGAAGATGGAACCGGGGGTGGCCCTTCGACTGCGAACGCTACCGGAATGGTGACGCAAGTGGCGATGAGCAGTAAAACTGTTGCCAAACCGATCGAGTCGATAGCTGGAAGGCGGCGCATGACGATGGAGCTGAGAGCATAACACAGCGCTGCCCCCAGAGTGGCGAGCCTACCGAGGGTTTCGAGGTCGTTGCCAGTGGCGTCAAAAGCCTGTGGCCCTATCAGAATTACCACGCCAATGAACCCTAGGGTGAAGCCAAGCGACTTGGTCAGCGTCATGCGTTCGCCTGCCACGAAGAAATGTGCAAGTGGTAGGATGATCAGACCGGTTGCAGCCATCGACACACCGGCGAAACCCGAGGTCACATATTGTTGACCCCAGGCGAGCAGGGTGAAGGGCACAGCCGAGCTGGTCATCCCGATGAATATAAGTGCCGCAACATCAGCCGGTTTCGATGCGGTGAGAAAAAGGCGAAATCCTTTTACCCACCAGACCATGATCATCAACACAGCGGCGAGGCTGACACGTAGTGCGGCGATCCAAAACGGCGGCATTTCCGTCAACGCGATTTCTGTTACCAAGAAGGTACCGCCCCAGATAAAAGCCAGCAGAGCGATTATCAGCCAACTGAGGGGGGTGATGTTCGGCATGTTTCCAATTCGAAGGGCGTTATATCTCGCAAATGAAATAGCCCTGACAGCGGTGCAGAAATGAAAAGGCCCGGCGCAAAGCCGGGCCCTTTGTGGGTCAGATGTAATTAATTCTTGGCTTTATCGACCATTTTGCCTGCGGAAATCCACGGCATCATTTCGCGCAGTTTCTGGCCGACCTGTTCGATCTGGTGCTCGTCATTTATACGACGAGTGGCTTTGAACGACGGCTGGCCGACGGCGTTTTCCTGCATGAAATCACGAACGAACTTGCCGTTCTGAATATCTGTCAGAACCGCTTTCATCTTTGCCTTTGTTTCGTCGTAGGGCAGGATCCGCGGGCCGGAGACATATTCGCCATACTCGGCTGTGTTGGAGATCGAGTAGTTCATGTTGGCGATGCCGCCTTCATAGATCAGGTCGACGATCAGTTTCACTTCGTGCAGGCATTCGAAATAGGCCATCTCGGGGGCGTAGCCCGCTTCGACCAGTGTCTCGAAACCCATGCGGATTAGTTCTACCAAGCCACCGCAGAGCACGGCCTGCTCACCGAAGAGGTCGGTTTCGCATTCTTCGCGGAAGTTCGTCTCGATGATGCCGGAGCGGCCGCCACCGATGGCAGAGCAATAGGACAGGCCAATTTCCAGCGCTTTGCCGGAGGCATCCTTGTCAACAGCCACGAGGCAGGGCACGCCGCCACCTTTGGTGTATTCGCCGCGCACGGTATGGCCGGGGCCTTTGGGGGCCATCATGATGACATCGATGCCTTCTTTTGGCTCGATCAGGCCGAAGTGGACATTCAGGCCGTGGGCGAATGCAATAGCGGCACCCTCGCGGATGTTGTCATGCACGTATTTCTTGTAAGTCTCGGCCTGAAGCTCGTCAGGCATGGTGAACATGATCACATCGGCCCAAGCGGCGGCTTCGGCGATGCCCATGACCTTGAGGCCTTCACCTTCGGCTTTCTTGGCCGAGGCAGAGCCTTCGCGCAGGGCGACGACGAGGTTTTTCGCGCCGGAATCGCGCAGGTTCAGCGCATGGGCGTGGCCCTGGCTGCCGTAGCCGAGGATGGCGACCTTTTTGTCTTTGATCAGGTTAACGTCGCAGTCACGGTCATAGTAAACGCGCATTGGGCGTCCTTTCGGGTTCATTGGAATCTGGGGTGACCTTACTGGATGTCGAGATGGATACCAGTGGTCGATTATGAGTTTATTTGGCAAAATGAAGATGATAATGCGTGATATTGGTAAATTATGGAAAAATCATGCTTGATGATCTGGATAGGCGTATTTTACGTCATTGGCAGGCGGATGCGGGGTTAACCCCGGTGGATCTTGCGGATTTGGTCGGGTTAACGCCCGGCAAGGTGGCACGGCGTATCGTTCGGATGCAGGAAGCCGGTATTATTGAAGGTGTCGGTATGGTCGTGGACTGGGCCGCACTGGGTTACACTGTCGAAGTGTCATTGCGGATCACGTTGGACAAGACCCAGAGCAATGCATTTGACATGTTCTTGGAAGCCGCGCGGAAGGTGGCCGAAGTGATTGAGATTCAGACCTTCCTTGGGCGCGTGGATGTGCGCTTGTCGATCATCGCGCGCGACATGGGGCATTATCAGCAAATCTATCGCGGTGACATACTGACGCTGCCCCATATCGCTGACATTGAGGCGCTTATGCATGTCGCGCGGATCAAATCGGATGAGGCTTTGCCATTATGATTGCGCTGGACGAGATCGACCACAAGCTGATCCAGTCGTTGGCGCGGGATGCCACCCAAAGTGCGGGGGCTTTGGGGCGGCATCTCGGGCTATCGCAGCCGGCAACGTGGCGACGGATTAAACGGTTGGAAAGCGCAGGTATCTTGCGAGGAAAGCGGTTGCGATTGAACCGGGAAGCCTTAGGTTTCGGAGTGACTGTGTTTTTGGGTGTCAAACTTGCGACCAAAGGCCACGTCAGCTTGGATGACTTCGAGCGCGCTGTAAGTGCGATCCCCGAGGTGCAGACCGTAGAGCACGTGCTGGGGCTTTATGACTATCGTTTAAGGGTGGTGGCACGGGATCTTGCGGATTTCGAACGGGTGTTGCGACGCCGGATCATGACCTTGCCCGGTGCAGGCGCGGTCGAAGCTAACGTGTTGTTAAGCGAAGAACGACTGAGGGGGCCATTGGGCTCGTGACTTTGGGCAGGCAAACGCTATGGTTCACCCAAATCATTAGGAGAGACCCATGCCTGCTTTGCTGAATACTGTTGACCCTGAAGGGCTTGAAGAGTTTTCCGTTGTATTTACAGATCGTTCCCTGAACCATATGAGCGCCGCGTTTCAAGGCGTAATGCGTGACATCAGTGCTATGCTGAAAGAAGTGTACAACGCCGAAGCTGTGGCTGTGGTACCAGGGGGCGGTACCTTTGGGATGGAGGCCGTTGCCCGCCAGTTTGCGCGCGGTGTCGATGTGCTGGTCGTGCGCAACGGCTGGTTTTCCTACCGCTGGAGCCAGATCATTGAAAATGGTGACCTGACCGGGAATGCGACCGTTCTTAAGGCTCGTATGCAGGGCAATAGTACGCCCGCACCCTTTGCACCCTGTCCCATCGACGAGGTGGTAGAGGCCATTCGTGCGCAAAAGCCCAAGGTCGTTTTTGCCCCTCACGTTGAAACTAGCGCGGGGGTAATTTTGCCTGATGACTACATCAAGCAGATGGCCGAGGCCGCCCATGAGGTAGGGGCATTGATGGTGCTGGACAGTATCGCGTCGGGGTGTGCTTGGGTAGATATGAAGGCGCTCGGCATCGACGTTCTGATCTCGGCCCCGCAAAAAGGCTGGAGCGCGTCGCCGTCGGCTGGGTTGGTGATGATGTCCGCGCGCGCAGTCGCGCGTCTGGCGGAGACAACTTCTGATAGTTTCGCAATTGATCTGGGCAAGTGGCACAGCATTATGCAGGCTTACGAAAACGGCGGCCATGCTTATCATTCGACCATGCCCACCGATGCGCTGCGCGGCTTTCGCGATACAATGAAAGAAACCCAAGCATATGGATTTGAACGCCTAAAGGAAGCGCAGTGGCGCTTGGGTGACGGCGTACGTAATATGCTGGCGGAACGCGGTGTCGTATCGGTTGCCGCCGAAGGGTACGGTGCACCGGGCGTGGTTGTGAGCTATACCAATGATCCGTCTGTCCAAAACGGTAAGGCGTTCGCGGCAGAAGGGATGCAGATTGCCGCAGGCGTGCCACTGATGTGCGATGAGCCAGCGGATTTCCAGACGTTCCGTCTAGGGTTGTTCGGGTTGGACAAGCTCTATGACGTGGATGCAACGCTAGGTCGGTTGGCGCGGGTCATCAACAAGGTGTTGTAGGCTTCAACGCATGCGGCGGGTCAGCCCCGCCGCATGCCCAAACCCATCTGCATTAGCATCTTGCGCACCGGTGCGGCTGCATAGAGCGTATTCAGCCCCGCTGCGCGAACATCGCGGGCCAACGGCGCTTTCGCCTGACTGGCTCGGTTCAACACATCAATGCCGCGCACCCGCAACAGTACATCGGCGTGGCGAGCCTGTTGATAGGCGTCAAGCATCGCTTGGCTACCGAGGTTCTCAGGATCTGCTTGGGCGAGATCAAGCAGGGTTTCCACATCTTGCAGCGACATGTTCAACCCCTGCGCGCCAATTGGCGGGACCACATGGGCAGCCTCTGCGATCAAGGCGAGGCGCTCCGCTGACATTCGCATCGCATGCTGGCTAATCACCGGCCAAACCGCGCGTGGGCTGACGATGGTCAGCGGCCCAAAGAGATGGCAGCTGCGCTGCGATGCCTCGGAGGAAAACGCATCTGCATCAAGCGACATGCGACGCGTGCACGCAGCGCCATCATCCATCCAAACCACCGCAGAACAAGGCGTCCCGTCACGATCGGGCAAGGGGACAAGCGTGAACGGCCCGCCCGTGCGGTGTATTTCGGTCGACACGTTTTCATGCGGGATCGGATGCGTCGCGCTAAAGACAATCGCCTTTTGACCATAGCTGCGTCTGGTGACCGAGATACCCGCCGCGTTGCGCATCGGGCTGTCGCGCCCGTCGGCCGCGACAATCAAGCGAGCCTCAACCCGGCTGCCATCGCTTAGTCCGACCTTTGCCCCAGTCGTTCGTGTGAAAAGGGATGTCGTGCTGATCCCCGGGCGGAAGTCCACATTAGGTAACTCAGCAAACCGCTCAAGCAACGCGCGACGCAGTAGCCAATTGGGAAAATTCCAGCCGAAAGGTTGATCGGAAATGTCGGCGGCATCGAACTCGCGCGTAATCCGAGGCACCATATCCGGGCCTCCCGCGTCGACAATCCGCATGATCTGCAACGGCGCTGCGTAATCTTGCAGGTGGTTCCAGATGCCCGCGCTTTCAAGAACCCGTCGCGCTGGTTGCAGCATCGCGGTCGAACGCATGTCGGCACCTTCTGCGGCGCTATCGGTCACTGGTGCCGTTGGGTCAACGCAAATTACGTTAAAGCCTGCGTTACCGAAAGCTGCGGCTGCGGTGAGCCCTGCGATGCCACCGCCCGAGATAAGAATATCACACTTCATGTTCATGCCTGCCAGTTAGCCCGTGATACGTTTAAGAAAAGTGCCAAGATCATCCGTATGAAAATGAATGTGGTCGGCAGGGGCCGCTATGGGCGCGACATGCACCGTTCCCATACCCATTTCGTGTGGGGCGATCAAATTACGCGGGTCGTCCTCAAACATCACGGCGCAAGACGGGTCCAGCGCATCCAAAGCGAACACCGCATCGAAAGCCGCACGTTCGGGTTTCGGGAGAAAGCCTGCATTCTCGACACCGTAAACCGCATGGAAAAGCCCACCTAACCCACGGGCGGCGATGACCCGTTCAGCATAACGCGCCGTTCCATTGGTATAGACGATTCTGCGCCCCGGCAGGGCTTTGATTTGGGCGGTAAGCTCAGGGTCGGGAACAAGAGCATCAAACGAGATCTCATGCACGTCGTGTAGATAAGGTCCCGGATCAAGATCGTGTTCGCGCATTAGTCCAGCAAGGGTGGTGCCGTAAGTGTGCCAGTAATGGGTGCGTAGATGGTCAGCGTGCGCCTGGTCGACGCCAAGCGCTTCCATCACCCAACGGGTCATGCGCACCTCGATCTGGTCGAATAACCGCACCGAAGGCGGGTATAGCGTATTGTCGAGGTCAAAAACCCAAGTATTTACATGTGAGAAAGCTGACTGTGGCATGGCGCATTGGTACGATGGCAGTCACGCCAGCGCAAGATCGTGGGCTTGCGCAAATTCGCGCGGTGGGTAAGGTGTTGTAATTCTTTTGAAAGTGAACTGATGACAGCCCCGCGACCCGGACCGACAGACGCGTATACAATGATTTTGGATGCTATCGACGTGGGGGCTTATCGCCCTGGCGATAGGTTGGTGGAAAGCGAATTGGCCGACCGTTTCGGTGTCTCACGGACCCCGATCCGCGAAGCGTTGCAACGGCTTGAGACGCAATCCTTGCTTTCGCGTGACGGGCGCAGCCTGATTGTCGCGTCACT
>DRFG01000094.1 GCA_011050655.1 Roseobacter sp. | reverse complement strand
GCGCCATTCAGGAAAACCTCAAGGAAACGACGACACGGGTTCTGGCGTCGCTCACACCGCGCGAGGAACGTGTGCTGCGGATGCGCTTTGGTATCGGCATGAACACTGACCACACGCTAGAAGAAGTCGGCCAGCAGTTCAGCGTCACGCGTGAACGTATCCGCCAGATTGAAGCGAAGGCGCTGCGTAAGCTTAAGCATCCAAGTCGGTCGCGCAAATTGCGGTCTTTCCTAGATCAGTAAGCGTTCAGCGATTGGTCCAAAACGGGGCGGATGTTATGGCATCCGCCCCTTTGCGTGAGATCAGATGGTTTTCCCGATGCGGCAAGCCCAAAGCGCCCGATGCATAGCGATCCTTTGCCTCCATTCTCAAAATAGGGCTGCGGATTATTTTCCTGCTCGGGTCATGACAAAGCTGTGATTTTGCGAAATGCGAAACCATCCCTATCTAATAGTATCATCTATTCAGGAGCGCGCGATGCGACGTATATTGGTTTCGGCGATGCTTGTGGTTCTACCTCTTGCCGCTGTCGCGCAGCCCTACACGGCGATTAATTGGCTCAAAGTTGTGCCTTTGACCGCTGCTGGGGATTTCGAAGTGATTGAAAATTATGGCGAAGGTCCTCGGGGAATCTGGTGCGCTGCGGCAAGCTATGCGCGTGACCGGTTGGGCGCAGGAGGCCCGGCAGAGCTATACGTTAAATCCCCGCGCGGGCGATCGGTCAGCGATATAGGGAGAACGAGCGTTGTATTTACATTGAACCGATCCGACCTGTCGGTGCCACCATCGAAATCTTATTCAGTGTCAGTCAACCAACCGGGGCTTAGCCTTCCGGTTGGCCATGCTGTTCAGTTCTGTCAGGATTATATAATTCCGACACATATCTTTTAACGCGAGGGTTGATCATGATTCGTTGCAAGTCATTTGTACTTATCGCTATGCTGACCGCTAGTCCTTTGGCCGCAAGCGGATACATACCCGATGGCAACCTTAATTTTGCACCATTGCCCGAGGGCGTACAGATATCTGGCTATACCGGACGGGGGGCACGGGGTACATGGTGTGCGGCTGCGGATTATGCGGTTAACCAGCTTGCGGCGCGGCGTAGCCAAAAACTATATGTCAGTGAGCCGCGCGCGCGCGGCTTCGGTCGCTCAATTGCGGTCGGCTTCACGCTGAACCCTGCCAATCTGAACCCGTCCAATGTCTTCATAGTCGGAGGGTCCTTGACGCGGCGTGGGTCAGCGATGACCATTAGTCACGCGCTGACATTTTGCCCCGACGTCAATCTGCCAATTCGCTAGCCGACCACCGGGTACGAAGTTTAGCAAGACCACAGGTTTATGATAACAGAATTCAAAGTTTCCACACAAGGACAGGGCCTGTACGAATTCACGGGCGGCATCAGGCGGTGGTTGTCCGGCCAACAGGATGGGTTGTTGACCCTGATGGTGCAGCATACGTCTGCTTCACTTTTAATCCAAGAAAACGCTGATCCCGACGTGCAAAGAGATCTGCTGGCGTTCTTTCAACGCAACGTACCGCCCTCAACGGATCTGTCCATGGCGTACCTGCGCCACACTGCCGAAGGTCCAGATGATATGCCCGCCCATATCAAAGCGGCGGTTTTACCGGTCAGCCTCAGTATTCCAGTCAGGGCGGGTCAGATGATGCTTGGCCAATGGCAAGGCATCTATCTTTTTGAACACCGCGACGCCCCTCACACCAGACACATCGCGGCTCATTTCTATTGATTGGTCAGCCGGTCGGCATAAGATGAATCTCGCGAATTGCGGCACGGGCAGGGGCATCAAGCGCGTGTAAGACCGCGGCTGCGACATCATCAGGGTGCAACTTGTCCGGTTTTTCTTCGTCAAAGAATGGCGTGTTTACCATGCCGGGGGATACGACCATGCACCGTCCGCCCCATTCGGCCATCTCATCGGCCAGGTTGCCTGCAAACCCGTGGATAAAGAACTTTGTTGCCCCGTAGATCGACCCTTTGATATGCCTGCGCCCTGCGGCGGAGCCGGTGACGATATATTGTCCGGTGGTCTTGCGCAGATGTGGCATTGCAAGATGCGCCGTGTAGAGCGCCCCCATTATATTTAGGTCGACCATCGCCTTCCATTCTTCCGGGTTGCCATTCTCAGTCCCGCCTTGTGACGTTCCTTTGCCGGCATTGGCAAACACCGCATCCAATTGGCCGAAATGGTCAACTAACCTGTCTATTGCGATGCGCTGATCTTCATAAACGGTGGCATCACCAGTCAGAACCACGGCCTGATCGCCGATCTCGGCGGCCAATACGTCAAGCTTATCCTGGCTGCGCGCGAAAAGGCCTACGTTCCACCCCGCATGAGCCGCGGCGCGTGCGGTTGCCGCGCCAATGCCACTGGACGCGCCGGTGATGAATAACGTTTTGCTCATGGGATATCCTATCTGTTTTGTATTACCGGGGGTGAACGCATGGTAGCGAAGATGGTTCAGGCGGTCTTGGAGTGCTACAACATCTAGCTGTGCATTTCGCCTCTACCCAAAACCTCGCATAGGTCCTATAGTTATAGACAAGAGGGCGGTGTGCCCCACAAGTGAGGCAGATCAGATAATAAAGGGGACCGGCCATGCGCTGCCCGTTTTGCGGAAATATCGACACACAAGTAAAAGACAGCCGCCCGGCAGAGGATCACGTATCCATTCGCCGCCGCCGCTTTTGTCCGGCGTGCGGAGGCCGCTTTACCACTTATGAACGTGTGCAACTGCGCGATCTTGTGGTGATCAAGACCTCCGGCAAACGGGAGGACTTCGACCGCGATAAGCTTGAACGCTCGATCCGCATTTCCATGCAGAAACGGCCCATTGACCCTGAACGTATTGACCAGATGATCAGTGGGATCGTTCGCCGGCTCGAAAGCATGGGCGAAACTGATATTGGGTCAAAGCAGATTGGCGAGATCGTGATGGAAGCCTTGGCTCGCATCGACACTGTCGCATACGTGCGGTTCGCAAGCGTATACAAGAACTTTCAGGCCGCAGATGACTTTGACAAGTTCGTTCAGGAACTGCGGCCCGATAGCCCCTCGGAAGAATAACATGTCACAAAACGCCCGCTATATGGCGTTGGCCCTGTCGTTGGGCCGACGCGGGCAGGGGGGTGTTTGGCCAAACCCGGCGGTGGGATGCGTGATTGTTAACAACAACCGCGTGGTGGGTCGTGGCTGGACCCAACCCGGCGGCAGGCCTCACGCGGAAACACATGCGCTGACACAGGCCGGTCCAGCGGCCCGTGGGGCAATAGCCTACGTCACTCTGGAACCATGCGCCCATACCGGCAAAACGCCACCCTGTGCGCTCGCGTTGATCAATGCAGGGGTGGCTCGCGTTGTCATCGCCTGTACCGACAGCGACCCGCGCGTCAGCGGCAGGGGCATAGAAATGCTCAAGGCGGCAGGTATCGTCGTCGAAACTGGCCTGCTTGAACCAGAGGCCCGCGCCGACCACGCAGGATTTTTCCTACGCATCGACCAAGGCCGCCCAATGCTTACCCTCAAGCTGGCCACCAGCTTTGACGGTCGTATTGCCACAGCATCGGGCGAAAGCCAGTGGATCACCGGTGCCACCGCTCGTCGTATGGTGCACAGCATGCGAAACCGCCATGACGCGGTGATGGTCGGTAGCGGAACTGTACGCCACGACGACCCCAGTCTGACCGTACGCGATCTCGGCATAGATCGTCAGCCCGCTCGTATCGTCATCTCCAACGGCCTCGACATCCCGTTGAACTCCAAGCTAGCCCAAAGCGCTGCCGACGTTCCCTTGATCCTGTGTCACGGTCCCAAAGCCCCGGCAGAGCTCATCCAGGGGTGGCAGGATATGGGTGCAACACTACTGTCGTGTAACTCTAGGCAAGGGCAAGTCGATCCTGTTGACTTGATGCAAAAGCTAGGAGCTTACGGCCTCACCCGTATCTTCTGTGAGGGAGGAGGCCAAATTTCCGCCTCGCTTTTGAAATTCGATCTTGTTGATCAGTTGATCGGCTTTACCGCAGGAGTCATTATTGGGGCCGACGGTCTCCCCGGCATCGCACCCCTGCACTTGAACAGACTGACAAACGCACCTCGCTTTACCTTAGACAGTGTAGCGAAAGCCGGTGCCGATACTGTCCAAATCTGGTCGCGGAGCTGAGCTTTGTTCCAAATGGTGTTAAATCCCGGGGGTCCGGGGGCTGGCCCCCGGATCAATCGCTATTCCTAGCGCCACAAATGCGCCTGACTGGCAAATATCCCCTGCGCCTTTGCTAACAACCGGTTAGCTAGCCCCGCGCGCATGCCTATGCCCGTTTCCAATCTGTCCAACGCCACCTCAACCGGGCAGGCCAGACCACTGAGGGGGTCAAAATAGCGCGGATAATCTATCAGTGCGGCATGAACCAACCCCTCCAGCGTGACATTGGTGGGGCGTCGCGCGGGTACATCGCCCTTATCTTCCGTAAGACCCCAACCTGCGTAGAACGGCGCGCCAAGCGTCACGACCTTGACCCCTCGCAACAACGCCTCGAACCCCAGAAGCGAGGTCATCGTCCAAACTTCATCCACATATGGCAGCAGGGCTACGGGATCCGCGTGGTGCAATATGCGATCCGCGATGCCTTCCGCTTCGATCTCTCCTTGTCGCAATCCGGCTTCGACGTCCGGGTGGGGTTTATATAGGATCACGGCATCGGGGTTGGCTGCTCGGACGGCCTGCAACAGGCTCAAGTTCGTAGATATGCTTGTCGTGCCTGTTTTGATAGATGCATCATCCTCTACCTGTCCCGGTACCAAAATGCGTCGACCCTCGGGAAGACCAGACCATTCGGCCGGGCCACCAAGGTTATATTTGCTCAGGCCTTTTTCGCGCAATGCTGCAATCAAGCGCGTAGCGCGCTGCATCTGGTCGGGTCGCAGCTGCAAACGCTTATTAATCCATTCTTCAAGACGACTGGCCCGGCTTGGGTCATAATAGATGCCCAGATCATCGCAGACCAGGGACAGCGGCGGAACCAGGTCCGCCCCCAACCCACGTGAGCGCAGAAATCCATCCTCCACGCGCCAGATATCCGTTTGACCGGGGGCGGCCTTTCCTGCCCAGACCATAACGCGTTTGTCGCTGTTCACTGCTGCTGCGGTATCGTCCGAAAAGGTGACCGGGTTCCATTTGCCGAAAAACCTCTGCAACGGGCGGCGTTTCCATAACCGCATCCCAGACGCGACCCATCCGTTATGGTCTTCGCGCCATGCCCGGCTTTGTGCTTCCATCATATTTATCGCGGTATCTAGGTCGCATAACTGGTCGCGGTGCGGGTCATACCACTTGGGGTATAGGATCATCGCTGCGGCGAAAATCTGTGCGCGGGTCAATGTGCGCTGCCGCCGTTGAACGGGAAACTCATCCTCGGTCAGCCCCCAACCCGCGTAAAAAGGTTGGCCAAAGACTCGCGGTTTATGTCCTGCGAAAATCGCTTCGAAACCCATTTGAGATGACACGGTATAGACGCCTATGGCCCCATCGAACAAACGCCATGGGCTGACTGCGTCAGTCAGCAATGTGATGTGTTCATTGGTGTCTTGAGGGCCAAAGTACCCGGGTCGGTATCCTTTTGCCGTTTCAGGATGGGTTTTGATGATGATCCGCGCACCGGGGTTTTCCTGTTGCGCATAGACCAGCATCTCCAGAAACCGCGCGCGGTCCGCACCCGACGCGGTAACCGAAGCGTCACCACGGGTCTGGTCGATCACCAGCACGTAACCGGGTGCCGGAGCAGGGTGATGGGTGTCAAAGCCGCTGTATTTGGTCAGGTGCGCCTCGATCATCCGCGCGATAGAGCCGCGTGCGCTATCCAGTAATGCCGTGTCATCCAGCGGATGGTTTGACAGTAATACTTCAAGATCCGAGGGCTGGGCCGGGTCAAAATGGTTCCCACGGTGGTCCACCAGCAACCCAATCGGCGGCTCTCCGGCGCGCCCCGGAAACAGGGATCGCAGCATCGCATCTTCGACCCTTACCAAGGGCAGGCCGCGCTTGCCCGCGACGGCGATGCCACGATGCGCCGTTTTGGCGTTACCCCAGACGGCTACGGCATCGCCTTGTCCGGGCAGTCCGAGATGGAGCGAGTAGCCCGACAACTGCAAGATACGGCGCACGCGGCGTTGGGTCAGAAATCCACCGTTAAACACAAAAAGCCGCCGGTCCGTTTCGGAACCGACGGCAGGGAGAGAGAACGGGTAAGGCCCCTCAGCCATCAATCAGATCAATTTTTTTTGACCAACGACGACAGGCCGTTTACCGAATTGGCCGACCCGGTGATGGAAGAGATCACCTTGCTCCATTGGGTGAAGGGGGCTTCGGTTACGTATATGGTGTCTCTGTCGCGGATAACGAAATCCCGCGCCATGAACATGCCGTTGGGTTTGGTCAGGTCGAGCACATAGACCATGCGCTGTGCGCCTTGCAGATCGGTGCGACCCAGAACCTGCTCCACGACAGCCTGAGGCTCGTTGCGGAACACGAAAACACCGGTAGGGTCTGCTGTGCCGGCGTTCAGGCCACCAACTTGGGCGATGCCTTCAAGTGCAGACAGATTCTGTGTCTCAAACGGTACCTTTTTCTGGGCACCAGTCGCTCCTAAAGCCACAAACGAACGTTTGTCTTCTTCGACCAATATTCGATCACCACCGCGAAGGGCGATGTCGAGCTCTGGATGATTGTAGAGATCGTCGAACCAGATCTTGCCGGTTTGTCCGCCGCGCAACACTGTGATTTGTGTAATTTCGGGAACGATTGAAACGCCGCCGGCCCTTGCCAGCATGGTAGACAACGTCCGCGTAGGACGTTCGATCGCATAAACGCCTTGCGCCCCTACCGCCCCGATCAAGGATACGGTAGCACCATCGCCCGCTAGTCGACGCACCTGTACCTGTGGGTCAGGCGTCTGCTCGGATAAGCGTTGCGTGATGATCCTGCGTATCGCTTCGGGTGAATTCCCGGCTGCTCTGATACGTCCGGCATAGGGCACGAAAATAAAGCCGGAGCCATCGACCTGAACTTCTTCAAGCGCGGTGGCGTTTATGCCTTGTGCGGCCAACAGCCCGTCATCGACGTTTTCCCAGATCGTCAGACCTAGAGTGTCGCCAGCGTTGATCGTGTCAGACCCGACCTGACTGGCGTTGATGAACGCAGGGCTGAAACCAAGTGCAGGGGTCACCGCTGTCGCACGCGTCACACGGTCATTGACCGCTACGATAAAAGCATCGCCCTCTCGTTGAACAGAGCCCGCGTAAATTTCGCGTTTATTCGGCCCTACCTTTGGCAAGCCACATGAAGATAATACGGCCACTGCCGTAAATAGTGCGATGGGACGCGCCCAGCGGAAAGGTACGGATTTCACTGCCCGGTCTCCTCGACCTGATATTGTTCTGCCTCACATTCGCCAATTTATTCGGCGTAATTATGCTAAGGCTATCTTAGTCCTGAACAAAAATCTACTGTCTGAGGGGATTTACACTAGGTGACAGCGTGTAACTGTTGCCGTGGTGCCGCGGTTCCCTTTTCCAGGGCATCATAAGGGTCTTCGCCTGCCAGCATCATGTCAACTACCTGACGCATCAACTGAGTGCGGGCTCGTGCAGCATAAAAACCACCGGGGATCTGTGAAGTTTCAAGCAAATACCGTCTATAATCCTTGTATGCCTTGTTGTCAGGCCGTGCAGCGGCAGCAAAGAAATCGCTCAGCGGTTGGTCCGAGACAAATTCGGGTTTTGCATAGACCGCGTCACCGAACACCTTAAGCGGTATGCCACGCCACAGAACCTGTTGACCTGCGGTGGAATTGACCGTTACCGCCGTGCGAGCGTCATTCAACAACTGCGCGAGTTTGCCCCCGCGCACATAATGAACGCGGTCAGCCACACCAAGCTCGCGTGCGAGCTTCTTGATGACGTGCCGCACAGGCACACGGCCATCCTCAAGCGGGTGTGCCTTCACGACCAGATGGTGGTGGCGCGGTGCCCCTTTGGCGAACCCTTCAAGGACGACAGTCAAAAAGTCGGCCATGGTCTCGAAGGGGGAATGTTGCTGGAACGAGCTGTCATGTTCAAGCTGAAGCAGCGCAAGGTGATAGGGAAACCCCCCCAAGCGAATGCGTAAGGTCGCAACCAAACGGTCCAGTGACAGGACCGGCATCAGCAGCAAACGCTTGACGTAAAGCTGGAATTCCTTGGTTACGGGAATGCTGCGATGTGGGCGAAAATTACGGTAATCTCCGTTCCGAAAAAGTATGAACCAGTGATACAGGGCCCCATAGAAGACATGGTGGCGCATATCACCCCAATGGCCGGGGGGGAGCGGAGCTTCCATATCGGAATTGGCCAACGCGATTTGCATCTCCTTGATCGTCATGTCCATCAAACGGGAATTGCCGTTGGACCCTTCACGTTCGTAGGTCACCCAATAGGGGCGCATATAGCCTTCTTCAAAAACGTGTACAGTCAGGCCTCTGGCCTTGGCTTCGGCCACAGCCTGAGCATGGATCGGACGCGTGTCGCCATAAAGTACGATATCTGTGACACCTTTGTCGGCGAGCAGCGCGACAAAGGTGTCTTTCCATTCGTCGGCAGCACCCCGGAACGGGATATAGCTGCGTGGATGGAACCAGAAGGCCCGATCGCCTGCGTTGAACCCCACGCGCCAGACATCTGCCCCCGCCAGCCGCAACATTTTGCCAAGCCGGTTGAAAAAGGGGCCATGGGGCCCCTGAAGGAACAAAAATACCCGGTCGTTGGGGGCGGCGGCGGTCATTGCAATCTTTCGTCCTGATGATGGGTGCCGTTAGATAGCAACGGGATGCGGGCGGGAATGAGGCGACGGCGCGGTCTTGTCATGACGATTGCTGAGGGCTACTTCGGTAGGGGATATATAAAAGAGGCGCTCGCATGTTTACAGGCATTATTACGGACATTGGCAAGATCACTTTACTTGAGCAGCAAGGCGATCTGCGGGCGCGTATCGAGACCGAATACAACACCGACGGGATCGACATGGGGGCGTCAATCGCCAACGATGGGGTTTGTCTGACCGTCGTGGGGCTTGGGGCGGATTGGTACGAGGTTCAGATCAGCGCAGAAACGGTGAACAAGACCAATCTTGGAGACTGGAAGCTGGGCCGACGTCTAAACCTTGAGAGAGCGTTGAAGGTTGGCGACGAACTAGGCGGGCACATCGTGTCGGGTCATGTTGACGGAGTGGCCGAGGTGGTGGCGCTGTACGATGAGGGTGACAGCACGCGCGTGACGCTGCGCGCGCCCAAGGATCTGGCGCGGTTTATTGCGCCCAAGGGATCTGTTGCCCTGAACGGTACCTCGTTGACCGTGAATGAAGTCGATGGTTGCGATTTTGGTATTAACTTTATCCCTCATACCAAAGAGGTGACGACATGGGGGGACGTGGCAGTGGGTGATCGGATCAACCTCGAGATCGACACGCTGGCCCGGTACGTCGCGCGGCTGGCGGACATGTCATGATCGTGGCGATCGGGCATAATAAGGGACCCAGTATCGAGCGAGGCTAGAAATGGCGCGCATTCCAGTGGCAAAAGGCTCGCGAGGCCGCGATGCCCAAGACGATACCCTTGATGGTGGTCAAGATGCGCGTTGCACGCGCCCGAGAGCTGGGGTTGGATTACAAGGCCTATGCAGCGATCCGGCAGGCGACGGGGCGCGATATTTTAGCGCTGCTGTTTTCGTCAAATGCCCTGAGGGTGATGCGGGCGGACGCGCCGCAGATCCCGGTGCATGAGGCTGACATTCTAAGAACCGTGGAGAATGCACAAAAGCTGGCTCTGGTGCATCTTCCGCTGAGCGCGGCGGCAGTGCATTCAGCGAACCCAGTTTTGGATCATGTAGATGTAGCGCCACAGTTTGTCGCCAGTTGGTCGCAGATGCGCGGCCATCTGGGAGATATAGTTCACCGGCAGAATCTGGTCGGAGATCAGGTGTTGATTGTTGGCGATACTGGACTGGAACGCGAATGGGTGGCGGCCGGATATCTAGAGGCAGCGCGATATTTTGGGGTTTAACGTTAGCGGAGCGGTAGGATCTACAGCGCGTAAATGAGTTTATTTGGCAAAATGAAGATGCGACGGGGGTGACCCTGCTCTGGCAAACGCGGCTGTGGTGGGTTATGTGGCAATCCAAGTAAGGATTGAGGTAACCCCCATGCAGTTTGAGACACCTGGACCCATTGAAGCAGAACTGTCTGCGGCTATAGCGCCCATCGAAGAGATCATCGACGAAGCACGGCTGGGCCGGATGTTCATTTTGGTCGATCATGAGGACCGTGAGAACGAGGGCGACTTGGTGATACCGGCGCAATATGCCGATGCGCAAGCTATCAACTTTATGGCGACGCATGGGCGGGGTCTGATTTGCCTGCCGATGACGCAAG
>DRFG01000093.1 GCA_011050655.1 Roseobacter sp. | reverse complement strand
TGATTAATAAGGGCATGGTGGCGCGATCAGAAGGCAAGGCGATACGAATTATCGACAATCGCACCCGGCACTAGGTGCCATAACGCGCCATGAACATTTCGACTGCGCTATCGACGACCCGGTCGATTTCCCCTTCGGATACGGTATCGACGACGCCGAATGTTAATCGCAAGAACAGGTCGGCCTTGCAAAGTTCACCAAACTGGTCGGCGGCTAACAAAGGGTCGTCAATTTTCAACTCCCCCCGCGCCATCGCGGTGTGAAAATATGTGGCCATCTCTCGTCTGACAACAGCAGGGCCGGAATGGTAAAACCGTCGCCCCAGCTCGGGAAACCGGTCCGACTCTGCAACGCACAGCCGATACATTTGCTGTCCGAAGGTCGATGTGACAAACCGCAAGAAATGCCGCCCGGCTTGGCCTAACACCTTATTAGGCGCATCTTCGGGGTCGATGCTGTCCAACGCATAACGTGACTGTCTCACACACTCGACGTCGGCAACTTCCATGAACAGCAGGCGCTTATCTGGAAAGTAGCTGTATAAGGTTGCCTTGGATACTTTCGCCACCCTGGCAATCTCGTCGACGCTTGCACCCTCAAAACCGTCGGCCATGAAAACTTGGCGTGCGCCTGCCAGCACCTGGTCAAATTTTCGGCCTCTGTGGATTTTGTCAGGAACAAGGGTCATGTATTCTCCGCCATATTCGATTTCGGATATAAACCGTTCTGTTTACTTCCTAAAGCGAATTCAATTCCCTAACTGAAACTGGGTTGCCTCCCTTCTGTCATTTGCTTAGAATTATTCTAAACTACAAGAAAGAACCCACATGCGTTCCCTACTCAACCGCAAACGTTTTGATGATCTGACAGAACAGGAAATAATTGCTCTCGCTATCTCTTCAGAAGAAGACGATGCGCGCATCTATCGCGGTTATGCTGAAAATCTGCGCAGCGAATACCCCGATAGCGCGGCGATATTTGACGGTATGGCCACCGAAGAAGATAGCCACCGCCAGCAGCTGATAGACCTTCATAGCAAAAGGTTCGGCAATGTCATCCCGCTTATCCGTCGCGAACACGTATCAGGTTACTATGCCCGCACTCCTGTCTGGCTAATCGAAAACCTCGGTCTCGACCGTATTCGGGCAGAAGCCAATGCGATGGAGCATGCGGCCGAGCGTTTCTACCTCTTGGCAGCTGCCCGCAGTTCCGACGCGTCCACGCGCAAATTGCTTGGCGATCTGGCCGCCGCCGAAGCAGGCCACCAGCGCATCGCGGAAAACCTGAGCGACGAACACCTGACCGATGATACCATCTCGAAAGAAAATTCCGAAGCACACCGCCAGTTTATCCTGACTTGGGTGCAACCGGGCTTGGCTGGGTTGATGGATGGTTCGGTTTCCACGCTCGCCCCGATCTTCGCCACGGCCTTTGCTACCCAAGACACCTGGACAACGTTCCTCGTCGGTCTTGCGGCCTCGATCGGTGCGGGTATCTCGATGGGTTTCACCGAAGCTGCGTCGGACGACGGCCAAATTTCGGGCCGCGGCTCGCCTGTCAAGCGCGGCATCGCAGCCGGTGTAATGACCACACTTGGCGGTTTGGGTCACGCTTTGCCGTATCTTATCACGGACTTCTGGACCGCAACGATTATCGCTTTCGTCGTGGTATTCATAGAGTTGTGGGCTATTGCTTGGATACAAAACCGCTACATGAACACGCCATTTTTTCGCGCCGCCTTCCAAGTCGTGCTCGGCGGGGCTTTGGTTTTTGCGGTGGGGGTTCTTATAGGCTCTGGGTGACCTAAAAATGCGCCGCGGGCACAGCTGCACCGTTGCACCCTGTGCGCGCTCCAGCTAACACTTTCTGATGTTGGCGATCTTTCTCAAAACCTTACCGTTTTTTGCTCTTATCGGGCTCGGCTACTGGGCCGGTCGCACCCGCTTCTTCACCGCAGAGGCCACGGCTTACCTCACGAAATTCGTGTTTTACTTCGCACTGTCTGCGATGCTGTTTCACTTTTCAGCCAGCCTATCCTTGGCCGAGGTGTGGGATAACCGACTTGTAGCCGCTTATCTTTGGGGCACGGCGTTCGTCTATGGTATAGCCAGCCTGGTCGGCTTTCTGCGCAACCTCGATGTCGCCAGCAACGCGATGGAAGCCCAATGTGCCGTAATCGGCAACACCGGCTTTCTCGGCGTGCCAATGCTCACCCTGTTGCTTGGCCCCGAGGCAATCGGCCCCGTCGTCTTGGTTCTGGCCATAGACTTGATCGTTTTCTCCAGCCTGATCGTCATTCTTATCACGGGCTCCCGCGATGGTCAGATGAGCCTGCGCGTCTTGCGCACAATCGGCATGGGGCTCATCACAAACCCGATGATCGTTGCCATGGGGCTTGGTTTCGTCTGGTCGGGCCTTCGTATTCCCATCCCTGACCCAATGAATGACTTTCTGGTTATCCTCGGCGCTGCCGCCACGCCGGGTGCGCTGTTCGCCATTGGCGCTTCTCTTGCTACCAAGTCTGCCGAAAAGCTCCAGGTCGCTGGCTGGCTGACCTTTTGCAAACTCATTCTGCATCCCACCTTCGTCGCAATCGCGGCTTTCGTACTGTTTCGCGTGGATCCCTATAAGGCAGGTGTCATCATTTCAGCGGCCGCTCTGCCGGTGGCAGGCAACGTCTACATGTTGGCTCAGCACTATAACGTAGGCCCGCAACGTGTTTCAGCAGCGATTTTAGTGTCGACCGCTCTCAGTATTTTCACGGTCAGCGTGGTCATCGGTTGGGTGACTGCTCTATGACATTCACCCTTATAAAAATACTCCCCGCGGAGCGTCCCTCCCTTGCCGCGCTCTTCAATGCCCGATAGCCCTAGAACAGACATTCCCAAAGGAGCCCGCCATGAAAACCATTTCGGAAAACGCCAGCTTCCAAGGCACTCAAGGGGTGTATTCCCACGCGTCCACCTCGTGCCGATGCGACATGACATTTGGCCTGTTTCTGCCCGAAGAGGCAAAGCAGGGGCCTGTGCCTCTATTGTGGTTTTTGTCGGGCCTCACTTGCACCCATGAAAACGCAATGACCAAAGCCGGTGCTCAAGCGTGGGCCGCTGAACATGGCATTGCAGTCGTATTCCCCGATACATCCCCGCGCGGCGAAGAGGTGTCAGATGACGATGCCTACGATTTGGGTAAAGGTGCCGGGTTCTACGTCAACGCGACCCAAGACCCTTGGCGGCCACACTTTCAAATGTGGGATTATATTGCCGATGAATTACCTGCTCTGCTGTCAGAAACCTTCGCGCTTGAGATGAGCCGCCAGGCAATCTGCGGCCACTCGATGGGTGGTCACGGCGCCCTTACCCTAGCGATGAACCTGCCTGGGCGTTTCACATCCGTATCCGCCTTTGCACCCATCGCCAACCCCACCAGCAGCGACTGGGGGCGCAAGCAACTCTCCGCGTATCTGGGTGCCGATGAAGAAACCTGGGGCAAACATGACGCAACGCTTTTGATGGCTGAAAAAGGCTTTGATGGTCCGGTCCTGATTGATCAGGGAGCAAATGATCAGTTTCTGGACCTGCTCAAGCCCGAAGCCTTGGCCGCGGCGTTGGTCAAACGGCGGCAGAACGGAGTATTCCGCATGCAGCCGGGCTATGATCACAGCTATTTCTTCATCTCTAGCTTCATGGAAGACCACGTCGCGTTTCACGCCGATGCTCTCTATGCCGATTGAGACAGCACCGATGACCGCCCTGTACATCGACGCCGATGCCTGCCCCGTCAAAGCAGAGGCCGAGCGTGTAGCCACACGTCATAAGGTTCGTATGTATGTCGTATCGAATGGAGGCTTGCGCCCGTCGCAAAACCCTCTGGTAGAAACTATCATTGTACCTGATGGCCCGGACATTGCCGATATGTGGATAGCAGAACGCTGCGGCCTGGGCGATGTTGTAGTGACCGGCGATATCCCGTTGGCTGCGCGCTGTATCGAAGCGGGAGCGCGAGTATTAAAGCACAACGGCGAAGCCTTGACTGCGGCCAATATCGGCAATGTTTTGGCCACCCGTGATCTGATGACTGACTTACGTGCCGCCGATCCTTTCAGACAGGGGGGCGGCAAAAGCTTTACAAAGACGGATCGCTCGCGGTTTTTGGAAGCACTTGAACGTGAGATGCGCATGGCGCAGCGCTAGAAACTCTCGTTTTCTCTTACATGCATCGTGTGATGTTATCGTATAATTTCATCACCTACTTACAGGATCCGCAATGAAGCCAGCCGCAGTCGTATTTGATATCGGAAATGTCTTGATTGAATGGCAACCCGAGAGGTTTTTTGATTCCGTGATTGGTGCGGAACGTCGGCAAGCCATGTTTGCAGCCGTCGATTTGCATGCCATGAATGATCGCGTGGATAGTGGTGAGCATTTTACCGATACAATCTATGCGACAGCCGACTCCACCCCCGAATGGCGCGACGAGATACGCTTGTGGCATGATCGTTGGATCGAAATGGCCTCACCGGTAATCCACCATTCCGTACGTTTGATGAAGGCCTTGCAGAAAAATGGTATTCCGGTATTTTCCCTAACCAATTTTGGCATCCAGTCCTACGATCTCGCGGCTCTGCATTATCCATTTCTCCGTGAATTCGACCGGGATTTTATTTCCGGTCATTTAAGTATGATCAAACCGGATCCCAAAATTTTTGCAGCGGTCGAACAGCAAACCGGGCTTTCCCCTGACGCTCTTATTTTCACGGATGATCGCCCTGATAATATCGCCGCCGCGCGTGTTCGGGGCTGGCAAACACATTTGTTTGAAGGCCCCACCGGTTGGGCGGCGCGGTTGATCGACGAAGGCTTGCTATCGCGCGAGGACGCTGCATGACCCAAATTGAGATCATTCCTTTTGATGCTGGTGAAGCGCTGCTTGACTGGCTTGATCTGACCGATGCACTGATATCGGGACACGATCAACCCAAGGCCGAAATCGCCGATACCTTTCTGTACCGTGGCAAAGACACGTTGTTGAATCGTGCGGCCTGGATTGACGGGCTGGGGCTGGCGGTAAAATCTGCGACCGTCTTCCCCGGCAACCCTGCAAAGGGCGCACCCATGGTGAATGGTGGTGTCTCGCTCTATGGGGACGCCGACGGGGCGCTTGAGGCTCTGGTGGATTTCCATTTGGTCACCAAGTGGAAGACAGCAGGCGACAGTTTGCTGGCCGCGCGCTTGCTGGCCCGCCCTGATAGCAAAAATATTCTGATCGTCGGGGCCGGGACCCAGGGGCGCGGGTTGCACGAGGCCTATTCGGCGCTTTTCCCCGATGCCCAATTCCTAATCTGGAACCGATCCGCCCCAAATGCCGAAGCCATGGCGGCAGATATTCCCGGGCTTTCCATTGTCCAAGATCTTGAGTCCGCCGTACGCGCGGCAGACATCATCACCTGCGCGACGATGTCGACCTCACCGTTGATCATGGGCGACTGGCTGAAGCCGGGGCAACACATTGATTTGATCGGGGCCTATCGACCCGACATGCGTGAAGTAGATGACCTAGCCCTGAACCGCGCGAGTTTATTTGTCGATAGTTTCGACACCACCGTGGATCATATCGGCGAGCTGAAGATACCGCTTGGAACCGGGGCAATCACCCGCGATTCAATACTAGCGGATTATTATGATCTGACGCAGTTCAAAAGAAGATCAGCCGATGAGATCACCTTGTTCAAGAATGGAGGCGGTGCCCATCTGGACTTAATGACCAGCCGTTACATCCTTGATCGTTGGCGCAAGCGCCCATGATTTGGCTTGTCTTAACGATGGTGGTGATAGTCATTGCTGCAATCCCCCTATTAATCGAGCGGTACCGGACACCGATGACGGACGTAACCCGAGGGGGTGCCTCAGGACAGTTTGCGGAACTCAGTCAGGGGGTAACCCACTATGAATGGCTCGGTCCTCCCGATGGTCCAATCGCTGTGTGTATACATGGCCTGACCACCCCAAGTTTTGCCTGGCGTGCTATCACCAAAGGTCTGGTGTCGATGGGTTACAGGACCCTGACCTACGACCTATATGGTCGGGGTTATTCTGACCGACCCAGTGGTGCGCAAGACCGTCACTTCTTTCTCGGCCAGCTCGAAGAACTACTCGATAACCAAAATGTCACCGAGCCTTTCACAGTGGTCGGCTATTCTATGGGCGGTTCAATCGCCACCTGCTTTACTGCGGCGTTTCCTGACAAGGTCAGCCGTCTGATCCTTGTAGCATCCGCTGGCATGGGCCTAACATCACGCGGCCTAATGAGCTTTATCATCCAGACCCCGATCGTGGGCGACTGGCTGATGATGGCGCTGTTTCCGTCAATCTTCCACCGTGCTGTCAAAGCAGAACAACACCAGCCAAGCAGCGTGCCGGAAGTGTACGACATGCAAAGAGAACAAACAGTATACAAGGGCTATGTCGCTGCGATTCTGGCCAGCCGCCGCGGAATTCTAGCGGATGTGCTAAGGGATGAGCACCGCTCAATTGCGGCCACAGGCATACCTGTGCTAGCAATATGGGCCGCTGATGATCAGGTCATTCCCGCATCTGCCATAGGTTGTCTGGCAGAATGGAATCGCGACGCCAAGCACGCGGTCATCGCAGGTGCCGGGCACGGTCTGCCATATACCCATGCGCCTGAGGTAATCGAAGAAATGGCTACATATCTTCAAACCCCTGCCTAGACGGTCACAAGGCCCGACAACCGCCGCTCCCGAATGGGCAAATGCACAAGGGCGCTGAACGCTCCAACAGCAATACCGATCCACCAAACAGCGGTATATCCGCCGTACACGTCGTAAAGCCGCCCGCCAAGCCAGACACCCAGAAAGCTGCCAAGCTGATGGCTGAAGAAAACGATCCCGTAGAGGGTACCCATATAGCGCAGACCATAAATATGCGCGACCAACCCACTGGTCAGAGGCACCGTAGCCAGCCATAGTGAACCCATCCCTATCGAAAACAATATGACGGAAAGCGGGGTGATCGGCAGCAATATGAATATTGCGGAAATCACTGTCCGGCCTGTGTAAATCCCCGCCAATAGATACTTTTTAGAGAACCGCTTGCCTGCCCAACCGGCCAATAGCGTGCCTGCGATGTTGGAAAGACCAATCAACGATATGGCAACTGCGCCCAAGGCAGAAGTCGTGGTTATTCCGATATTATCCAACAACCCGCCCACCGGGATCGGGCTGCTAAGCTCGGTTACGAAGGCAGGGAAATGCGCGGTAAGAAAAGCCAACTGATAGCCGCATGAAAAGAACCCTAGGAAGATCAAGGTAAAGCTCGGATCTTTAAACGCTTTGACCAGGATTTGGCCCAAACTTTCCTCAAGCTCAGTCTTGCTTGCCATTTCCGGAGCACGCATCAAAGGCAAGGTCAGGAGCATCGCAAGAATAGCCCCCGCAAAAACCACAAACGTCGTTTGCCATGTCAAAAAACCCAACATCCATTCGGCGACGGGGGCACCAAACACCTGCCCCGCACTGCCTGCTGCCGTTGCAACAGCCAATGACATCGATCGGTTTTCTGCTGTAGAGGCCCGCCCGACGACAGCCAGAATGACCCCGAAACCAGTACCCGCTATTCCGAAGCCAATCAGCCAAGCATAGGTTTGATGTTCGATCGGCGAAACCGAATTGGCTGAAAGCACCAGACCGATAGCATAGACCACTGATCCGGTAACAATTGCACGACGGTCACCGATTTTTTCCGCTATTGCGCCGAAAATTGGCTGCCCAATCCCCCAGGCAAGGTTCTGAATCGCTATGGCCAGCGAAAACTCAGATCTCAGCCAGCCGAATTCAGCGGCGATCGGAATTTGAAACACCCCAAACGACGCGCGTACGGCGAAACTGACCATGACGATCAGGCACCCCACGATCAGAACCGGGGTAAATATCGAGGTATTTCTATCCACCGGACGCTCCAAGCCGAGATCGCGTCACCCTATCTTTGATTTCCGAGGTGTCAATTCTATACAGCGGTTCTCGGGCACCACTCATCAGCCGCCCATCGGCGCGCTTTTAAATCCGATTATAGCGTTGTAAGCCACAAACATGACCAATTTGCGAACCCTTTACGATGAACGCATCAAAGACGGCAGCCTTACCGCTGATTCTGCTCAGGTGGCTATCCTGCCTCAGCTTGATCGCATCCGCACCGCCGTGATGACGCCCGAAAAAAAAGGGTTTTTCAAGCGCGCGCCCGAACCGCCTAAAGGTTTGTACCTCTGGGGAGGCGTAGGCAGGGGTAAATCCATGTTGATGGATATGTTTGCGCAAAACATGGGGGATGTTCCGACACGTCGTGTGCATTTTCATGCCTTTATGCAAGAAATCCACAACGCCATGCATGAGGTGCGAAAGACCGGCGTGGATGATGCTATCGCCCCGGTCGCCGCCGACATCGCTGCAACCGTGAGGCTGCTGGCATTTGACGAGATGCAAATCACCGACATAACCGACGCGATGATCGTGGGGCGCGTGTTCCAAGCGCTTTTTTCGGCGGGCGTGGTCGTGGTCACAACATCGAACCGCCCGCCCGATGATCTGTATAAGGATGGATTGAACCGGTCGATTTTCCTGCCCTTCATTGAATTAATTAAGGACCGGATGGAAGTCGAAGAATTGATCAGCCCGCATGACTATCGGCAGAACAGATTAGCCGGCGCTCAGTCATATTTCACCCCAGTAAACGCCGAAAGCCGCGCGGCAATGGATGCAGTCTGGGCCGATCTGGCGGGCGGCCCGGGTGATGAACTGATCATTCGCGTCAAGGGCCGTGACGTGGTTATTCCCCAATTCCGCAACGGGATCGCCCGATCTGGTTTTCATGCGTTGTGCGGCAAACCCCTAGGGGCTGCGGACTATCTTGCTTTAGCCGAGACAATTCGCGTGTTGATGCTGGATAACATTCCTTGTTTGGGCCGGTCCAACTTTAACGAAGCAAAACGATTTGTTACCTTGATCGACGCCTTATACGAAGCAAAAGTCAGATTAATCTGTTCTGCCGCGGCCACACCGGAAATGTTATACCTTGAGGGCGAAGGCACGTTTGAATTTGAACGTACAGCTTCGCGTTTACGGGAGATGCAGGCTGAAGGCTGGGGCAGTTAAAGACCCGGAATTTCAACAACCTGCCCCACTTGCGCTTCTGCTATCCGCGGCATGATCTCATTCGCGTTTGAAATGCGCATGTGTGCCTGCGGGTTGCCATAATAGGTCAACGATAAACCCGCTAGGCTATCGGACAACTTAAGAAGGTGTTGTTGCGTCCGAGGGGTTTCCTTTGGCTTTGCCCGCCCTCCGGCTAGAATGACGGATTTCAGCAAGCTGGGAGTATCCAACCTTCCCGACAACGTAAGCAATGCGTCTGGTATGTGAAAATCACCATTTTTAGCAGCGCTGTTCAACAAAGTGTCTATATAACCATCAGGTTTAGCCGAGCTGATTGCCCAGACCAAATAAGACGCTAGCACCCGTCCCTTTGCCGTATTTTCATAGGATTTCACGACAACGTCCACCATTTCAGATACGTCTGAAAGCGGATCGTCATACATCTGTGCCAGCAAGGCCGCGGGCGATTCCACGATCGGGCTCGGAACTTGGGCAGGCAACCGGTCTTCTCGTGTCGACACCTGCCCGCGGTCGAACACTTTCCCCCATTGGATTTCAAGAAACTGATTGGTCCCAATAAAAAGGGCCAGCAGTCCCAGTTGGATGAAGATTAGTTGTATAGTGCTAAAATTCTTTTTCGCATCGGTCATTATATAGTCCCCCCAAAGGACAAGAGTTATCACCTCGCGACCTTATGCAGACAGGGTGCTATAGTTCGTAAACAGCACCGGATATAACGCTTAAAAAGTTATCCGTTTTCGCGAAGGATACCACCTGCAAGGTACAGCGACCCGCAGATCAACACGCGAGCTTGGAGGGAGCGCGC
>DRFG01000092.1 GCA_011050655.1 Roseobacter sp. | reverse complement strand
CTTGAGGGCTTCGAACCCGTCCCCCTCTTCATCCGAGTTTACAGCTGTAAACCCGTCAAGACGGTCTTTCGGACCCCATTCATCAATCAGCTTTGGATCAATCTCGCGGATGGCGGATAGAGAGCCTTGGAGAGCACCAAGTGCCGGAGCGCTGGTATTTGGTTTGCGCTCAGAGGTGCGTGGGCCGGAATCTGCAATCGTCTTGGCGATGCCGGAGAGACCTTGAAGGGATTTACGGGCCATTAGCTACGCCCCCATGATTGGTGGATCATTGCTTCAACCTCTTTGCCGATCGCATCCATTGAGTTTTTCGCGCGATCATAGGTTGCGCGCGTCATTTCTGATTTCACGACCTCGTAGATCGATTGTTTGAGCATGGTAGCGTCGCTGATCGCAGTGCTTTTGAGGGCGGTCGCGCCCATGACGCGATCTTGAAAGAGCGCGCGCATAAAGGACGTGAGCTGTTGTGATGGGACGTCTGTCGGCTCATCGCGTGTGATCAGGAACTTGAAGTGATCGTATTGCAATTCCGCGCCTGCTTCTTCGATGACGCCCATATAGGCACCAGCCAGTTCCAAGAACTGTGCGGTTGAGGAGACGTCGAGCATGGATGGCGTGAGGGGTACAATCAAAGAGGTCGCTGCCGCCATGCCAGAAATCGTCAGGAAGCCAAGCTGAGGCGGGCTGTCCATTAAGACGACATCATACTGGTCTTCGACTTGAGCGAGCGCACTTCTTATTCGTGTGAAAAACGGCTGATCAGGGCTCGAGTTTACTGCTGATTCCGTTTCAAACTCTGACAGAAGCAGGCGGGAAGGGGCGAGAGACAGCCCTGGAAAATAGGTTTCGACGATTGTGTCGGCGAAGGGCACGGGATCGTCGTACCTAATGGCATCATAGACAGTTAGTCCGTCAAATTCGATTTCTGGACTGATTCCGCACATGGATGTCAGTGAGCCTTGGGGGTCTAGATCAACAGCCAAGACCTTATAGCCTTGCAGTGCGAGGAAATGGGCCAAATGGATTGTCGTGGTGCTCTTACTCGAGCCGCCCTTGAAGTTCATCAACTGCCAGACTTGTAGCTTATCTCCATCCCTCCGGCCGGGAAGATAGCGACCCTTTTTGCGGGAGGTTTGTTCGAGGATCTGGCGGGCATTCCAGATGTCGCGTGCGGTATAGTAGCGACGTCCAGCGCGGATCTCTTGAGGCTCGGGCAGGGTGCCTTCACCGTGCACTTTGCGCATGAATTGACCCGATACACCCAAGAGTTCGGCGGCCTCGGGCGCGCTGAACAGGCGTAGGGATTTCGTGTTGTCGGGTGCGAAGGCCGACAACAAATGTTCGCGGATCGCCGTGGTGAGGCGCTCTGAAATATCGGTTGCCAGCTCCGACGGTCGGTTGGTAACGATTGGTGTCACGGGAATCATGTGGTTGCCCCAAATTGCTCAATATGGCTTTTTTCGCGCCACTTGGGGATAAAAGCTGCGATTCACAGCCTTAAGTCAATGCTTTTTTGCCTATTTAGTGTCTAATGTGCCGTCATCCGCTATATGGTGCAGCGTAGCGGATCAGTTTACAGCTGTAAACTTTGAGCGTATTTGGCTGGTTTCTCCACTTTTCCGCGGACGACTTTATCGTTGATTGGGGTTGCTGTTGTACCCGGCTCGCGAAGCTGGGGTAAGTAACTCGTATGATTTAGATGGTCGTATCGGAATAGGGCAGGGGGGCTGCTTCGCATGCCGGTGGTTCGCGAGAGTGAAGAGGTGACGGTCCAAATTGCTCCGTTGATGGATCATCTTTCTAATTGTGAGTTCCTTTAGGTAGCGCAAAGGATCGTATCCCTAATGGGCGGAGACGCTGATTTTGCGGCTTCGGGCGCAGCCAAGAGCCTGGTCAGCGCCTAAGCGCTGATGTGCCAGTATCCTTGACTGAAGAGTCTGATCCAATCTCTTGCGGTAGCGGAATCATCAGAGACCTGTTCGCGTTTGGGGTGAAACCGGCTCGGATGAGGAGCCGTTGGGTCCGGAAGCGATCGCTCGGTCCGTGTACATGCCTTCTCACAATCGGAGTGTTCGGCGCAGAAAAGCGTTGTCAGCGGGGAAAGCAGATTCGGAATTGGCCTTCCAGATGCCAGAGTTACGCAGGTGCGCACGGATTTTAGATTGAGCCGAATTCTGTTGAGAGTGCTTTTCTGGTCCGGCGCGCACTCCATTCTATTGCGGCGGGGTAGGGGGCGACTGTGGAGATGTCGGTGGCAGTTGAGCTGATCGACCGGTGCTGCTCCCAGACACAAGCACGACACGGCCCTTTGTTTCCGCTTATCAAGTGGTACGCCGTAGCTGATGGTTCGTGAGTTCTGGAAAGCTGCAAGAGATCCAATTTTAATGCAATCACGGCGTTCTCTGCCTCTTTGGTTTGGAACGGTTGGCCTTGATATCTTTTGCCAACTCATTTTTGACGGGCCTTCAGGAAGGTACGTGTAGCAAAATTGAACGACCACAACATGGTCTTGGTTGTGGCTTTTGTGCGCGGGGCTACGTATGAGGCCTCTTCGGAGTGGCGCTTCCAACCTAACTTTCGCGCATGTCATGTGCGGGATAGTTGGAATTTCTTGACGGGTGCCATAAAAAAATCTAACTATCTCGTATCTCAAGTGCGCGAAAGTTAGAATATTGCTCTATCTCATTGGCGAAAACCTCGACAAGGACCGTGCTCACTACCAAGCTGAGACAGGAAAGCTTGTTCAACTTATGCGAGGCATCTATGTCGACGCCGACGCAGAAATAGATGCAATTGTTCTGCGGAATGCGGTGCGGATTGCGCATTATCTTTATCCAAAGGCGTATCTCTCGGCAGCCAGCGCCACTCTGCTCGCACCTACGCGAGATGGTCGCTTATTCATAAGCGGGAAACGAAATCAGCGTACTCGGATCAGGTCTCTGGAGATCATCCAGAACGTAGCGCCAGATCAGCCAGCGGTTGCGACTGCCATTGTCGATGATGGGGCAGGGGAGTTCAAAGTCGCCGTCTCGTCGATGCGGCAGCGATTTCTTGAAGCCTTTCGGCAACGCAGCGAGCACGCCAGCGCGATTGATGAAGGGATGCGGACCGAGATCGCCGCGCGTCTTATTGAAGAATACGGCAGCCCGTCTGCCGCGGCGGATGCGGTTTGGGCGCTAGCGCGCGAAAACAAATGGTATCGCGAGGGGGAGCATACAGAGCGATATTTGTTGCGTTCTGCTGTTGCGGTGGATGTTCGCAACGAAGCAGCACTGACGTTCTCGGTTGCTTGGCATGGGCAAATCGTCGGTCAGCTGGGTCATGACGGTTTTGAATGGCGATGGCAGCCACAAGACAATTTCAATTTGCCGCTCGTGCAACAGCGGGTTCCTGGCAGGCTACCCCCCTTCATCCTCTCACTGTTGCCCGAGGGATGGCTCGAGAAGGTTCTCAAAGACAATGACGAGCGTGCGGTTCTGCGCTCGGGCAAACGATATATGTCCAACATTACGATCAGCGAAGACGCAGCCGAGCTCGCATCGCTCCCCGTAGACATGCTATCCGTGTCGTTGTCCCGATATGCCCGCGACGGTGTGTTTACCGGAAACTATGCCGGCCCCGGGCGCGGCAAGCTTGAAGCAGATTTCGAGGCCGGGCTGGCGCGCCTTTATGAGAGGCCGGACACACCGCGCCTATCTGGCGTTCAGATCAAGGCGCCAATGTATTTGGCGCAGGATGGCCAATTGTCGCCGAGCGCGGGCTTGCCGTTCACTCACATTTTGAAGCCGGCGGGAACTAGCGGATTTCAGGCGCTTCCCGTGATCGAGTATCTTGCCATGACTCTTGGCCGTGCTTCAGGGTTGGAGGCACCTGACATCGCTTTGGTAGCAATGCCGGATGACATGCCCCCTGCCTTACTGGTCGAGCGTTTCGATATTCGCACATCGCCAGAGGATGAACGCCGCTTTGCTTTGGAGGATCTTTGTTCGGTCCTCGATCTGCCCCCCGATGCGAAATATGATGGAACAATCGAGAGGATAACGCGTGCTATTCGACCGCTGTCGACATCTGCCGGGGAAGATCTTCTGTTGGTCATCAAGCGCGCCTTATTCGCTTGGTTGATCGGCGACGGCGATATGCACCTGAAGAATTTAGCGCTCCTAAAGATTGCCGATCCTGTTGCGGACCGCTTCAGCACAATCCGCCTCGCGCCGCTCTATGATGCGGTAACGACCAGGGTCTTCCCGAGCCTTGAACATGATCGCATGGCCCTTAAGCTGAACGGCAAAGATGACCGGTTGCGGCGTCGTGATTTCATGCAGGTTGCGGCGATTGCCGGTTTAGCTGCAACCGGCGTAGGCGAAGAGATTGATCATTTCTTGCAGCGCTTTGCTGAAGCCATAGACGGCGTTTCTCTGCCTGATCTTCCTGGTGTGGACCGTGATATCGAGGAGCGGGCAGATGCTATGGTTGCCCTTTGCAGGGAGCGGGTTGCGGCATTCACCTAAGTATAGCGGCTTTGTACTTCGGTAGAGCAAGGAGATAGCGCTGAATTTAAAAGGAAAACTGTACCTCTACCTAAGCGATAGTGATTGCATCGCAAATCACGCAATCTAGTGTGTTCCGAAAGAGGGTTTCGTTAATGTCATCAATACTAAAGCTTTTTCGAATTCTATTTTTTTACGCGCTCTATTTTTTGTTGTGCATGGTTGCCGTAGTGACCGTGTTGCAAGGCTGGCCCGTTGGCGGTCAAATGCTCTTTGCCTTCGGGTTACCTATCGTTTTGGTCTGGTGGCAAGAAAAGAGACGATCCCGAAAAGTGGAAGCCAAAGTGCTTGCCGCGGAAAGCACAAACACAAGAGTAACTCAATCCGAGCCAGTCGCACGTGTAAGTGCACACGACAAACGCATCGAGCGTGAGCGAGAGAGAACTCGCGAAGCGAATGCTATTCAATCATCGTCGACAGCGCCGCCCAAACCACCAAAACAGGACTACGCGGAAATCGTGCGTGCCGGCCAGTCTGCGGCACCAGCACTTTCGGCAATTGCAAAGCGGTATGAGAACCCGCGGCCAACAGCACACAAGCTGCAAACGAATTCACGTAAAAATGGCTGGATACCAGCGGCAGAGACCGCGACCGTTGCTGCGCGAGATATTGGCGGAATGGTCTATGTCGGCACGCCACCATTGCTTAATCACCATGGCTATCGCGACAAATGCAGGGCCTACATCGACCCTTCTCTCTCCGTCGCGAGGGTAGGGGACGATAGGGCAGGGGAGGGCATGTCATACTGGCCTGGGTATTCTGATATTTCGGCACGAAGCAGGGCGACCTATCTTGAATGGTTGGCAAGTGGCCGTTCTGACCCATCCTATGATCCGGGCTACATGTTCTTGTATTTTTACGGGCTAGAACGTCGATTTTTCGTCGATCAATCCAATGCTGATGCCAAGGATATCATTGCGGAAGTTCGCAGATTGATTTCCGTCTATCCCGAAAACCATTCGGTGAAGCGATACTTGGGAGAATTTCTTGATATCGCGACACTTGCCGAAACTAAGTTTGAGGCGCTGGAGCCGATCTTTGAACGCCAGGGTTGGGAGCTTCCTTTTTCGCTGAAGTATGCGATTGGCGCGCGTCTTTATAAGGGAGAAAACCTGAGTGCAGACTGGGTTCTGAGCTGGTTGATGTGCCATCCAGAAAACCATTTGCGCACGCCCGCTACGCGGTGCCGTGAAGAGTTTCTGGCGTTGTTCAAGATCCGGTTCGACGATCGTTTTCCCAACGGCTTAAAGGTCAGCAAGCCGCGCAAACACCTCAAAGCAACGTATCGTGCAGCCTCAAGCGAGTTCGAAGGGACTATCAATCCGACAGCCGACGGCAAACCCGTTCCTGATATTTCTGGGTTGCGAAAACCGGTCGAGATTGCGCAGGAAGTTGCAGATGAAGTTATAGACGACCTTGATAAGCTGAGCCGCTACCTTGGTCGGAACCCCGAGGGCAGGGGAAGCATCGAAGCGCACGCCCTTTTGCCACTAGATCTGTGGACTCTGTTCCCGTCGACAGAAATGGAAGCGCTGAAGAAGTGGGCGAGGGGGATCATGCAGAGCGGCGGACTTATTCCGCTGGCCGACGTGATCGAGAAGCTCGAAGGACAGCGCAGTACGAAAATTGGAAAGAGACAGCTAACAGGGGCGGCAGATGCTTTGGCGCGTCTTGGATTTGGGCTCGCACCTGATCCTCGCTTTGCACTGCGTTCACCGAAACCGGAAGAGCCTGTGGTTTTGTTTGATCTCGGCGAGCAGATCGAAAAGCTGGAAGATGTTTCGGTAAGCTATCAGACCGCGTTGATGGAGTTGGCCCTTGCCTCGTTTGTTGCCCATGCTGACGGGCGTATCGCCGAAGCTGAACGCAAAGCGTTGGAGACCCAAGTTGCATCTGTCGAGGAGTTGAGTGAGCAGGAAAGGCACCGGCTTCAGGCAAACATGGTTTGGTTCCTTGCCGTGCCGCCTGACATGACGCTGCTGCGCCGCAAACTCAAAGATGTTGGTGTGGAAGACCAAACGGCGATGCGTGCGGCCTTGGTGGGTGCGGCACACGCCGATGGTGTCATCCAATCCGAAGAAGTCGCCAGCATCGAAAAGGTGTACAAGGCATTGGGCCTTGATCCATCACTCGCCTATTCCGACCTTCACGCTGGAGAGATTGCAGACGCGCCACCCACTGTTCGTGCGGCCCAGCCGGGCAATTCTGGAGAGGCCATTCCTGAACTACAAAAGGCAACCGGGCCAGTGCTGGACGCATCACGGATTGCGGCCATTAGATCAGATACGGCGCGGGTGTCTTCTGTCCTTGGGCAGATATTTGAAGCCGAGGAAGAAGCGGAAGAGGGCAGGGACTCCAAGGATGTAACGCTGTTTGCTGGGCTAGATGCAAAACATGGGGCACTGGTGTTGGATTTGGTGGGTCAAGAGAACTGGACCGAGGACGCGTTCGAACAGCTTTGTGGGAAGCATGGATTGATGCCGTCTGGTGCATTGGAGGCCGTCAACGAGTGGGCCTTTGAAACTCATGATGAAGCCTTGCTGGACGAGTATGATGGATATGACGTGTCTCCGGAAATTGCGGATGCGGTAAAACAAAAATTAGAAGGGGAGGGGCGTCATGTCTAAATTGAAGCCACGTGAGCGCGATGCAATTGTTCAGGCGTTGCGGGCAGGGGTCGTGCCAAAATTGGGCCTTCGTCATATTCAGGTAGGGCGCGTTCGTGAGATCGAAGAACTTGTGAAGGACATGGAGCGCATCGCGGATGGCGGCGCCGCCATCCGTTTTGTTATCGGGGAATATGGGTCTGGCAAAACCTTCTTTATGAATCTGATCCGTCTGGTAGCTTTAGAAAAAGGGCTTGTGGTGATGTTCGCTGATCTTGCACCCGACCGGCGTATTCACGCGACAGGTGGGCAAGCGCGCGGCCTCTACGCAGAGATGGCGCGCAACCTGTCAACGCGCACAAAGCCAGATGGTGGTGCTTTGGCCAGTGTGGTTGAGCGGTTTGTCAGCCAAGCGCACCGAGACGCCGAGGAAAAAGATGTGCCTACGGGCACCATCATTCGCGAGCGCTTGGGCCATTTTGAAGAACTCACTGGCGGTTTTGAATTTGCAGAGGTCATTCGCCGGTATTGGGAAGGCCATGAAAACGGGGATGACGAACTTAAGTCGGCAGCACTTCGTTGGCTGAGGGGAGAATTCGCAACCCGCACGGATGCGCGCAAAGCACTTGGCGTGCGCACGATTGTCGATGATGCGAGCGTTTACGATCATCTCAAGCTGATGTCGGCATTTGTGTGCGAGGCGGGTTACAAAGGGCTACTTGTCGGCCTTGATGAAATGGTGAACCTGTTCAAGCTGACATCGTCCCAAGCGCGCAATGCGAACTACGAGCAGATTCTTCGGATTCTGAACGACGTACTTCAGGGCAGTGCCGAGAATCTTGGGTTTCTCATGGGAGGCACGCCAGAGTTTTTGATGAACACACGCCGTGGGCTTTATAGCTATGAAGCCCTGCAATCGCGGTTGGCAGAAAACACCTTCGCCCGCGATGGGCTCGTCGATTTGTCGGGGCCGGTTGTGCGGCTGGCCAGCCTGACGCCGGAAGATCTGTTTGTTCTGTTGGCCAATGTCAGACGCGTGATGCAGGATGATGAAACTGCCTTGCCGGATACAGCGCTGGAAGCCTTTATGAACCATTGCTCTGATCGGATTGGGGAAGCCTATTTCAGGACGCCGCGCAATACCGTCACTGCTTTTGTGAATTTGCTGTCCGTGCTGGAGCAAAATCCAGGCGTTGAATGGAGTGACCTGATCGAGAAAATCGACGTCTCAGAAGACCGAGGCGAGGATATGAGCGAAGTAGAGGAAACGACTGGTGCTCAACCTAATGGTGACGACGATTTGATCAGCTTCAAGCTCTGAGCCTCGAGGATGAGTAGCGCCTTTGACCAACTTTCCCGCCCCGTCCAGAAGTGGATCAGACAGCAGGGCTGGCGTGAGCTGCGCGACATTCAGGCGCGTGCAATTCGGACTATTTACGAAACTGACAACGATCTCATCGTCGCGGCATCGACCGCCGGTGGTAAAACAGAGGCCGCATTTTTTCCATTGATTTCTCAGGTGCTGGATGCACCCGCAGAGGGCGGCGGGTTCGACGTGCTTTACATCGGGCCACTCAAGGCGCTGATCACGGATCAGGCGGGGCGGCTAGAAGGCATCTGTCAAGAGGCGGAGCTTCCAGTGGTGCCGTGGCACGGCGATGTGTCGCAATCAGTCAAAACGCGCGCGATGAAAAATCCCAAAGGGATTTTGCTCATCACGCCAGAATCGCTGGAGGCATTGTTCGTCCGTCGGGGCCTGGAAATCGCGCGCCTGTTCGGTGCAACCCGAGCTGTGGTGATTGATGAGTTGCACACTGTGCTCGATAGTGAGCGCGGGGTGCAATTGCGGTCGCTGCTGACACGTCTTGAGTTGGCAATCAAAAGGCCCATCCGCCGGATTGGACTATCTGCGACGCTTGGGGATATGGACCTCGCCCGCGCTTACCTGCGGCCTGACAATGCGGAACACGTCACATTGATCGAAGCAGAGGGCGGAGAAGCGGAACTGAAACTTCAGCTGCGTGGATATCTTCCCGGAGGAGAAGACGACAACACCCCATCTGCCACAGATGCCGTCGCAGCGCATTTGTTCGAGCATCTACGGGGAAGCGACAATCTTGTGTTTGCCGGTGCCCGTCAACGTGTTGAAATTTACGCTGACCGACTGCGCAATCTGTGCGAGCAAGAGCATCTACCCCAAGAGTTTTATCCGCACCATGCTAGCCTTTCACGCGACCACCGTGATTTTGTTGAACGGCGTCTGAAAGACAGCAGCAAACCGACTACGGCTGTCTGCACGTCCACACTAGAGCTTGGCATCGACATCGGCGATGTGACCTGTGTCGCCCAAATCGGCGCACCCTTCACTGTCGCAGCCCTGCGGCAGCGATTGGGACGTTCAGGACGTAGGGAGGGCCAGCCAGCGATCCTGCGACAATACGCGGTAGAAACGAGGCTCTCTTCGGATAGCAGCTTTGTGGATCGTCTGAGATTAGGCTTGATCCGGTCTATTGCGATGATTGATCTGTTGCTGGAGGGCTGGTGCGAACCACCAAAGCCGCAAGCGCTGCATCTGTCGACACTTGTGCATCAGATCCTATCCGTAATCGCGCAGAGGGGAGGGGCACCAGCCAATATTCTATACAGCGTGCTGTGTCGGGAAGGTCCGTTTCGGCAGGTCACCCCAGCAATGTTCACTGACGTGCTGCGCGCGCTCGGTCATCCTGAAACGGGCTTGATAGAGCAAACGGACGGTGGTTTGTTACTCTTGGGCCAAAACGGAGAGCGGCTAGTCGAGCATTATAGCTTTTACGCGGTGTTCAAGACGCCCGAAGAATACAGGCTGGTTTCAAACGGACGGGATCTTGGGACATTGCCAATCGACAACATCCTCTCACCCGGGATGATGCTCATCTTTTCCGGACGCCGTTGGCTGGTTCAGGAAATCCATGACCGAGAAAAGGTAATTATGGTCAAACCTGCCAAAGCAGGTGTGCCGCCTGTGTTCGGTGGAGATCCGGGTGAAATCCATGACGAGGTAATCGAGCGCATGTTCGACGTGTTGGAAGCTGATACCAAACCCCTCTACATGGACGCGAATGCGCTTGAAATGCTTGAGGAAGCGCGGTTGAACTATGCGCAGATGGGGTTTGCTAACGCGTCGCTTGTCAATTTGGGCGAAGAAACCTCAATCATCGCAACCCGGGTAGGGACTATGAAAACGACGACCCTAGCGCTTGCGCTGAGAAGTTTTGGGTTTTCCGTAGAGCAATACGATGGGTTCTTACAGGTGGAAGGAGGCGATGAAACACCGCCTCTTCAAATGGTATTGGAGAGGATTGCGTCAGGCGAAGCGGTTGATCTCTTTATAGGTGTCGGAAACCTTATGTCGGAGAAGTTTCATCCTTATCTGACGGCTGATCTTCGGGCGCTGGATGCAGCTTCCTCCAAACTGGCACTTCACTTATTGTCGGACATTGTTGGTCTGATAGTTTCCAAAGTGTAGCTCGGACAATTTGGTTTCGCGGGGCTAAGTATCAACGTCTGAAATTCATACTGCTGAGCTTTTGCTAGGGCCAGACAACGAAATTATCAACCTGAAGGAGTGAGGTGCAAATACTTTGACTATTGGAGTTGAAATGATGCAATCATTCCGAGATCACTGGAGATAATAATGAAATTAGTTGGCCTGACTGTTGAAAATTTTCGCTGCTACTCAACGCCCATTTCAGTCCAATTTGGAAACCTAACTGCATTGGTCGGCCGAAACGACGTTGGAAAATCGACGCTGATGGACGCACTCGCAGTTTTCTTTGAGTCTGCCAAACCCGACAAGGACGATGCTTGTAAATCGGGCGATCCGAAGCAGATGCGCATTACCTGCGAATTCGATAGCACTCCTAGTAGGTTAATTGTAGACACCGATTTTCCAACCACGCTCTTGGCGGAACACTTGCTTGGTCCAACTGGCAACTTGGTCATTCAGAAGACTTACAATGGAAGCATCGGTACTCCGAGTGTGACATCCATTGTCGCCCTAGCTGAGCACCCAACAGTTGAAGGTTACGATGATCTGCTTTCGCTGAAAAAAGCTGAGTTGGCGAAGCGAGCAGCTGACCTTGGCGTTGACCTAGATGGGATTGACAAGCGCGTGAACGCCCTTGTGCGCGCAGCTATATGGGCGTCATGTGCGGACTTGAAAAAGGCTGAAGTAGCTGTGCCGCTGGACGCAGAGGGAGGAAAGCAGGTCTGGGCCGCATTGCAACCCTATCTCCCAACTTTCGCACTCTTCAAATCGGATCGGGCAAGTACCGATCAAGATGCTGAAGCACAGGACCCTCTCAAAGCCGCGATTCGGGAGGCGGTCAAGTCTGTTGAAGCGGAGCTTCAAAAGGTCCAAGACTTCGTTGAATCTGAAGTGAGTAAAATAGCGAAGGCAACCGTTGAAAAGCTTCGTGAAATGGACCCTACTATTGCCGAGACACTAAACCCGGTTGTTTCCACCAGAAAATGGGACACTCTTTTCTCCACGAGCATTACGGGTGATGAGGGTATACCGCTCAATAAAAGAGGGAGTGGCGTCAAGCGCCTTGTCTTGCTTAATTTTTTTAGGGCGAAAGCGGAAAAAGATGCGTCTGCAAAGAACGCCAGTTCAGTCATCTACGCCATCGAAGAACCTGAAACGAGTCAACATCCCCGAAATCAACGGCTGCTTCTCAATGCTCTTCGAGACCTTTCTACCGGCGAGGGCAGGCAGGTGATCGTGACCACACACACACCGATGCTCGCTCGATACCTTGATGAGGATAACCTGCGGTTCATAAAGCGAGCGGATGATGGAAGTCGGGAAATCATCGAGGGAAGTCCAGCCACATCTGAGGATATCGCCAAATCTCTTGGCGTACTGCCCGACCATAATGTTAAGGTATTCGTTGGAGTAGAAGGGCCTCACGACATAACTTTCCTCAAGGGAATTTCGCGAATTCTCAATGCGGCTGGCGAAGACGTACTAGACCTTGAACAATTGGAACTGGACGGCGAGCTGATATTCGTACCCCTCGGCGGCAGCAATTTGGCTCTTTGGGCTTCCCGCCTTGCTCCTTTTAATAGACCCGAGTTTCATATGTGCGATCGGGACAACCAGCCCCCAGCAGATCCAAAATATGCAGCGCACATAGCTGCCATCAATGCGCGCATTGGCTGTCAAGCAGTGGCGACACAAAAACGAGAACTTGAAAGTTATCTCCACCACGATGCGATTTGCGAAGCTTATGCTCAAAACCAAATTACCATCACCTTCCCTGGACCGTTTGCCGATTTCGATGATGTACCCTCAATGGTGGCTCAAGCTGTTCACGGAGCCAATGGCGGTGATCCATGGGGCAGCCTTGATGATGAAAAGAGGCGAAAGAAGGAAAGCAAAGCAAAGCGGCTACTTAACAGTGGTGCAGTAAGCCAGATGACCGTTGCAAGACTGGCTCAAACTGACCCGGACAACGAGATTAGAGGTTGGCTAGCAACCATTACACAAATGATCGCGGGAGTTGGAGAATAAACCGCTGCAGTTATTTGACTTGTGGGGCATGAAAACAGTGAATTCGGGAGTCTGTAGTCATTGGGCACGATAGCTCCTAAAGTCAGTTTTCTGGGAATTATCATGTGAAGTAGCGCGGCGAAGGGGCGCTACTGCAGGAGCGGTTTAGATTTGGAGCGGTCATCCACTGCACGTTAAACAAGCGGCCGCAAATAGCAGATCGCTACTTTGAGGAACAACGACAAGGCGAAAAACAGGTGTTAAATGGAATATGTAGAAGCAGAAGCCGCATCATTCGCGGGAATACGTACGGAATATGATGCGCCTCCTCGTTACCGCTGATATTCACCTGGGATCACCCATCCGATCCGTGGCGTTACGCAACCCCGACCTCGGCGACCGGCTGAAACAGGCCAGCCGCGACACTTTTGCCGAGATCATCGATCTGGCGATATCGGAACAGGTCGATGCGTTGGTTCTGGCGGGCGACATCTTTGACAATGGTTACCCGGACCTGAAATCCCGCGCCTTCCTGATTGCCCAGTTGGCGCGTGCATCCGAAGCTGGTGTGCCCACGGTGCTGATCAGGGGTAACCACGATGCGCTGTTAGATCACAAGGCGCATGGAGATTTGGGGCCAAACATCCATCTGCTGCACAAGGGCGCACCAACGGTCGAGATCGGCGGAACGGCTTTCCATGGCCTCTCCTTCGATGCGGCCCATGTGGCGAAGAGCTTCCTTCCCGATTATCCGCGACCGGTGCCGGGCAAGCGCAACGTGGGGCTGATGCATACCTCACTTGACGGTGCTCAGGGTCATGATCCCTACGCACCCTGCGCCGAACGGGACCTGATGGCGCATGGGTACGACCTCTGGTGTCTCGGGCACATTCATGCGCCTTTTGAGCGGCTCGATGGATCGGTTCTGGCGGTCATGCCCGGTATCCCGCAGCCGCGTCACTTTGGTGAGCGCAACGGTGGCTCCGTGACCTTTGTGTCCCTGAGCGAGGGTGCGCCGGAATTCGAACGCCGCGCCATTGGCTACCTTGGCTTTTCCGAATGCGCGCTGGATTTGCGAACCTGTTCTGACCAACAGGAGGTCCTGCTCAGCTTGCGCGACGCATTCATTTCCGCGCAAGTGCCGGGACGCGATGTGGCGGTGCGCCTGCACGTCACCTCGGATCGCCATGGGACAGAACTGGTGACGGAACTGGCGGCAGAGGTGCTGGATAGCATTGATCGCGTATTCCTCGATAAGGTCAAATCTGCCCCGCCGCCCCGCAAACCGGGTGCCGAGACCGACGATCTCGTCCGCCTCATGCAGGACGAACTGGCCGAAGAAGGCTTTCGACAGGCCGCCCTGCAACAGCTTGAAGAATTACGCCTCGCCCTGCCATCCGAAATCATGGACGAGTTGGATGAGGGCGGGCTGGATGCGCTTCTGGAGGAAGCGATTGCGGAAGTCTCTCTGACATTGCACGCGGGGGCCTCGCAATGAGGCTGAACCGGTTAGACCTGATCCGCTATGGCCGTTTCAAAGACGCCGAGATTGCCTTTCCAAAGCGTGACGAAGGCGTGTCCGACGTGACAGTGATCTTTGGTCCGAACGAGGCGGGCAAGTCCACGGCCTATCACGCCTTTCTGGAATTGCTCTTCGGGTTCAAAGGAGGGGCGCACCCTTATGCCTTTCGTTTCGACCGAAGTGATCTTTTGGTGGGAGCAGAACTTGACCTGCCTGGGCGCGGGGCCTTGGCTTTGCGCCGAAATAGCAAGAGGTCCCAATCGCTGTTGGACGCAAATGACCGCCCAATAAACGAGGCGATCTTGTCGGGTGCTTTGCACGGCTTGACGCGAGATACATACGAGGAGCGGTTTTCGCTCAACGAAAAGGGTTTGCGGGAAGGCGGAGAACGGATCGCCGGGGCGCAAGGGGACCTTGGCCAGCTCCTGCATGCGGGTCTCTCTGGCCTGACAGGCATGGCACAAACGCTGGACGCGTTGGCGGAGCGGGCCGACAAATTTCACAAGAAACGCGGTCGAGGGAACGCTCTTAAAACAGGCAGTGACCGCCTGAAAGAGATTGGTCGCGAGCTGAGGGCTGATCGCCTGACGACCGAGCGAGATCGCAACCTGCGTCATGATCGGGACCGGGCTGCGGCGGAGTTTGAGGGGGTCGATGCCGAGCTTCGGCAAGCCCATCAAAGACAAGCTGCGTCGAAAGCCGCAGAGGTCTGGTACGATCGGACCGAGGAGATAGGGCAGCTGACAGAGGCCTTGGTCGATTTCCCCGACGGCCCCGAGCTTCCTCCTGGCGCGGCAGAGCGCGTGGCGGGCCTTGTCGAAAAAATCGCGGCGCAAACGATCCGGATCATGGAGGCGGAAGAAGAGATCACCAAGCAAGATCTGATCATCGCAGACAATCCGGTCGACATGCTGGCCCAACTGTTGACGGCAGAGTTGGAACGGCTCGATCAACTGACCATCGACGGAGCGCCGCTGATGGGGCGGGCCAGCACTGCGCGGGCCGATCTTGCCCGGCGCAGCGAAGATCAGGAAAAACTCAGTAGCCAAATAGACACCGTTTTGCGGCTCCTCCAGGTGCCAGATGCGCCGGCATCCACAATTGCCTTGGAGGCAAGCGTTCTTGAGCATCTCGCGGCTGCAGTCCAGGAGTGCTTGACCGCTAGTATTTCAGCGGACGCCGCGCGAAAGGCCGTCGAAGCAGCCCGCGTCCAACAGGGCGATGCGCCCGCTGAACCGCAAGACTTGACTGCGCTGCGAGCCGCCTTCGATCTTTGGAAGACTGTGGCCGATCTTACCGCGTTAGAGACTGATCAAAGCCAAGCTTTGGCGCGTCTGACTAAGGTCACTGCTGGTCTGCCGGGGTCCTGGAAAGAACTGATCTCCGAGGGCCTTCCGACGCGCGAAACGCTCGACGAAGTCGGTCGGAATTGGGCGGCCCTGGCCGCCGACCTTGCGTCGGCGAGCAATGACCTCGACGCGCGCGCGGCAGAACTGGCCGAGGCGCGGGGCGACCTTTCCGCGCATGAGGCTGCACCTGACGCTGTTGACATCGTCATAACCGAAGAGACCCGGCGTCGGCGTGACATGGTATGGCAGCAGCACCGGGGCGATCTGACCACCAAGACCGCGGATCAATTCGAGGCGGCGATGTATGCTGATGATGGCACCCGTGCGCATTACCTGACCGGCGCAGAGGCTCGGCAGCGACTGCTCGCGGCACAAAGTCAGGAGCGGACCGCCGACGCAAGGCATGGAACCGCAAAGACGCGTCACGACGACCTGGTCACTCTCTGTGACCGCCTGTCGGAGCGCTGTTCCAGATTGGCGCTTGCACTAGGATTGGAAGAAGACGCGGCCCCCTCAGCCTTCAGCGCGCGCCAGCAGACACTGAACGCAGCGGCCGAAGCTGCTGCCGATCATTCCAATGCGAAAGAAGCGTTAAGAGCCCGTCTTGCCCATCAGGAGGCGGCCCGCGACGCGCTGATTGGTGCTGCGCGGCCCCTTGGACTTGACCCTGCGAAAGGTGCTCTACCCACTCAGGTACAACGCGCATTGACGTTGGAGGATAGTGATCGCAAGGCTTGGGCCAAATGGCAGGACGGCGAGAAGACTATAGCCAAGCTAGACAGCAAGTCGGAGGAATGCCGAACCGACTGCGAAACGGCGCAGGGGAAGCTTGACCGGTTGACTGCGGCGCTGCCTCTGCCTGATCACTCTCTTGAGGCAATTCGAGCCGCTTTGCCGCACCTACGCAGCCTGCAGCAGCTTTATGGCGAGCATCAAAAGCTTTCCGCTCGGATCGAGGCCTTAGAGAAGGCGGTTGCCGCCCTTGCCGATGGCGCGCAGAGTCTGAATCAGATTTTGGATGATCCTGAGGAAGAGCCTGATATCGACCCCGTTCGAGTCATCGACCGTGCGCGTGTGCGCGTGGCGGCATCCATGCGGGCTGACGAAAAACGAGCTGAGGCCACATCGCGACGCGATGAAACCGCCAGCTTAAAAAGCCGCGCAAAGACCGAACTTCAAGCTGCAATCGGTGACCTAGATGGCTGCTTCAATGGGCAGGGCGGGCAAGACCTCGCGCCGCGCGACAGGGTCGCAAAGTTGGTTGAACGTGATCGTCTGCGCGCAGATAAGGCAACGGCGGACCGCGATCGGCAGAAGGCCCGTGATAGTGTAGACGCCGATCTCTTTGCAGAGGAACTGGACCGGATGCCGGACGCCACACGCGCAGCAGAGCTGGAACAGGCGTTGAAAGATGCGCAGGACTCCCGCGATACGGCCCGAGACGCGCAGCGCGAGGCTGCCCGCCTGTATCGCGAAGCTTTTGAGGCTGCCGACCGCAGCGATCTCGCCACCGAACAGGCGACACTGCTAGAAGAACTCCGGAGCGGCGCGCGTCAGGCGGCTGTAGCTCGGTTCGGGGTGCTGGCGTCGCGCGGGGCGCTGCGTCGACTCGCGGCAGAGCGGCGCAGCGGCATGCTGCGCGACGTCGAAGAGGCCTTTGTCACCATGACCGCTCCCAAGTGGAAAGGAGTTGATGTTTGGAGCCAGGCGGAAGGCGAAAAGCTCGTCGGTATCCAACCTGACGGCAGCACGGTTCCTGTTGAACAGATGTCAACGGGCACAATGGGTCAGTTGTATTTTGCGCTGCGCCTCGCTGGATATCGCAGCTTTGCCCGCGAGCCGGGCCCACTGCCGATGATCCTTGACGACATCATGGAAACCTTTGACGATACGCGCGCGCGAGCGGCCTTGCGGCTTTGTGCCGGGATCGGCACGAACGGACAGGCAATCCTCTTCACGCATCACGCCCATCTGGTCGAATTGGCACGCGACACCATCAAGGGGGTGACTGTCGTGAACATGCCAGACTGACAGGTTTGAGTAGGCCCCGGATTTACTCTTGTAAACTGGTATGGAAACAGGAAAGCAGAGTTCAACACTATCAGCCGAAGAGGTCGCCTGTGCCCGAAGAAGTATCCAGAACTTCGTAAAAACCAGACATGTGCAGTAAGAAGTCGTCGCCTAGGCTTCGGTAAGAAAATTCAAACGTTTCAATCGCGACGCGACGCTGTCCCGCTACCTCGGAATATTCGACAAGTTGGAGAAAGTGTGGCTCGGAATGAGGTGGCGACGCAAGTGTGCTGACTATCGCCATCCGCTGGTTTTGCTTAAGGGCTGGTTGTTTATAGGGATAGACGAAAACACAAAACACACCTTTATCTGTCTTATAGCTAAAATCTGGTGCGATAGTTGCCTGTCGTTTACCGAAAGAAACCGTCTTGCGACCATCTTCAACATGTTGCGCTCGATCAAAAGGTATTGACTTGCACAGCGCATTGAAAATCGACAGCTTTGCTTTGGCCTCGCCGGGACCATCAAGAGACTCCAGAAATTTCTCAGCCTGCTCGTGGGGAATGCCTTTTAGATAGGATATGCACGTCGAGTATAGGCTATCGTAGTTCCAGGTTCCTCCAGATTGTGCATCATAGTCATCAATTTTGGCTTTCAAGCGTGCCACTTCCTGCGCTGTACCCGGCTTTCCATACGCACTTGGGTTGAATTCGCGAACGCCCCGTAGAAAATCTGTCTTTGATTTTTGTTGCAAGCAGAAGCTCCTGTCTATTTCACCTTATCAAAATCTCGAACCCACAAATTCTGGTGCAAGCGGGATGGCATTCTCGTTAAGATGCTTCCGGATAGTCTCTCTGTCTGAATGGTCGAAATAGTAGGGTCCGACGAGTTCCTTCTCGACAGCTTTTGCTAAGTCTGTGACATCGTTGGCTAGACGAAGCAGCCCTGTCCACTTTGCGTCCTCATCGAGAATCCTGCGGGTCTTGTCCGGGGTCATGAGAGCAATCGCCGTACTACGATCTTTGCTTAATTCATCAAGCCAGCGTTCAACACCTGACAGTACCATCAGATCGCGCGCTACTTGGTGGGTAATATAGTGGCTGGGGCAATGGTAGATCAGGCTACCGATATCGTAGCTGCTCAGCTCGATGTCGGCATCAGAGTCGTTTTTGAGGTTCTTGGCCAACCTGATACCCATACGCGCTCCGTCGTTCGTCAATCCCGCCTTTGCCTCAATTTCAGCAATGTACCGAAATGGATAATTTTCAATATGCTCCAGAGTGTATTTGTTGACGATTTCTACGCCGCGAGACGCTTCATCAAGAGACCGCTGATAGTCTGCCGAGTCAAGCCAGTTAGCTGGAACGACATCTACTTTACGTCTGAAACCGCCATCGCTGAGTGCAATGGATTTCGCGGGTGTTTTATCGACAGTCGCACCCCAGAAGCGTCGATCTAGGACAATTTCTGATTTGCGCCGCAGGTCTAAAACGGTGTCTTTCACATTTCCCGAGAAATCGACGTAGGATTTCAGACTGCTTACGCACGGGCTCACACGCAAACAACGCCCTTCCATTACAAGAAGATCAACGTCGCTGGCACCTCGGATATGGACATTAAGCGGGACGGAACCTTGAAGTTTGAATTCCGGATAGAGATGCTCATCGCGAAGCCCTTCACTTAGGTTTCGTTCAACTTTCTCTGCTTCTTCATGCGAAATCTGCGTGGACCGTGGATCGACCTCCTGCATCGATCCTAAAGCATACTTCGTTGCCTTGTTGGCCGTTCTCTTCTCATAGGCTTCGCCATACCCGGCAGACATGAGGACGGTGTTATTGTCATCCATTCGGCGCGAACGGAGCCGCGAAAGTCGTTCGTCAAAATCAAGCGGCATCCGGCGCTCTCCTTTTCAAATTCATAGTTCCATGCGTGAAGCGGCCGCCGCCATTGAAATACGATCCCTCGGCCGTTTGGAGATCAGGTGCGAACAACAGGTCGCAGTGACCTATGTGTGCCTGAAGCTCCGCCTCACCTGGTTTTGGTTGATTGCGGTAGCTATAGATTAGTCTGAATCCAGCGCGACCTTCAGGCAGGATGGCCGCTGAAACGCTATGAGACTGGCTTTGCGCTGTCTTTAGCCAAACGAATATTCGCTCATAGTGCTGTGTGATCTCGATCTTTCCCGCCCAGTCCCATTGAGGTTCGTTATCCTGGTCATACGATTTGCCTTCTAGATCCCATGATCCTGATATGTCGGGAATGCCAACCACCGAACGGACACCCTTCCAACGCCATCCAGATCGGTCAAAAAGCAAGAAAAGAGCACCGAAAACAGCGGCCCCAGTCAATGGCCAGAAGACAATTTCAGGCACATCTATCAGACCACGATCTTCTGCCAATGCAAGCAGCAGGCCGACACCGACGACTAGCCCGCCCGCGATCAGGCCAGCTGCAAAGGATATCCACATCCCAATTTTGGATCGGCTGTGACCGACAACGGAGTACTCATGTTCAGCCAAGGTAGAGACCTCATGATTTTCGGCCCATATTGTGAGTCGGGGCCGCAGGACCCCAAGATGTACCCCACTCTGCGCAAATTTTCAATCCGAAGGCGTAGATGTTTTCACTTTTTGTTCTAGCCGTAGCTGAAGGTATACTTTGTCGGGTTTTCGTAAGTTACGATATGCGACTTGTCACCATAATTCCTAGTTATCGTTACCGATAGACTGCTGGGCTGTCGTCTGATGAGTTTCGACTAAGTAATAGCCCTTATGCTCCGTCAGTAATTGACCTGTTCGAAGCCGTAGTTTCCTTCATAGTCGCGCCAATCAACGAAGACTGATCTATGGTAAATACTCGGGCAATTGTACCCCCATCTTTCAAGGCCAATATGTGCCTCGGGTAGAGCTGCTGGAGCCGACCGAGCCCATGAAAAATCACCTTGGGTTCCATAGGTGCCAAGGTAAATGGTTGCGGATCGGTTGCAATCTCCGTCACGGCCAGACTCGTTTTGGCGTGCGTATCTGACATCGTAGACGCGGATTGAGCGTACAAAGTTGAATTCGGGGCCGCTGATGTCGATGTCAGCGCGGTCTTGGACCAACTGGAGCGCAAATCCTTCCGGAAGCGGGTGAGGCTTTGGTCCGGCAATGTCGAAAACGGCATTTTCAGAAGGCAGAGGTTTGGTTGCAGGCGACAAAAGCGGTCGCGGGCGATCCTGACTAGTGAACAGAATATTGTAAAAACGACCTCGATGATCCGACGGGGTAACCGGATCATAGGATGCGCCCATCGGGCACCGCCAAATCTGCAATGGCGGTTCAACGGGCCAAGGCGTGATCCGGCGGATGAATTCGGCGCGTGCACGGGCACATGGAACTGATGTTGGCCAGCCGCCAGAGAGGCACAGTAATATTGCGCAGTCGATCTGATACGTTTGAGCCTGAACACGATTGGCAAGGCCCACAGACGAACCAACAAGTGCAAGTACGGCGACAATTGAGTATTTTCGAAATGTGCGAAGCATGTGAAGCATCCTATCGAGTAGGGTGAAATCAGCATAACTCCTGTAGTATATTATTGCAACTCTAAATATATTATTGAAAGATCTCGCATAATCAATCTTATGTTAAATATAGCGTGGCAAGCCGGATACTAAGCAATTAATATTGGCTCAAATTGGCAGATTTTGCGGTAGCAGATCAAAATTATGTGGACCACTACATCGTCGTATTGATCATTCTGCAGCAACATCACCCGTTTCAAACGCCCCTTCGGATTGCCAGCGCTGCGCGACTTCACCCAAGGATTCGAGCACTTGGCGCAGATCGTCACCTCGTTCAGTCAGACCATAGGTAACGGCGGGCGGGATCGTTTGGGTCTGATCGCGCCAGATCACCCCGGCCGCCTGCAACATTCGCAACCGTTCGGTCAGAACACGAGTCGAAATTCCCGGCACTGCCCGTTTTAGCACCCCAAAACGTTGTGGCCCGCCGTCACTAAGGACCCAGAGAATATAAGTTGTCCACGGCCCCATCAGCAAGCGCAGAATGGAGTCCATGGGACACGCGGGCGGTGTTGTTTGTTTCATTTTGAGGTTCTCCAAGGGCAGTTACTTTTCAGTGCCTACTTTTCTTTCAAAACTAAGACGCTTTATAATACTAGAGCGAATAGCAAAACCTAGCAAGGGTGAGCCATTCGGAAGAATGCCCAGGCAAATATTACAAAAAAAGGGGACGTCGAAATGAGCGAAAAATCTGTGAAAATTACATACTGGGCGGCAACCGGGTTGGTTGCGTTGGTCTATCTGGGCGGGGCGACATTTTACATCACCGCGCATGACATGGTTGCGGGAATGTATGAGGGCTTGTTGAAGTACCCAACCTACATAATATGGCCGTTGGCCATCCTAAAGATCGTGGCGGCCGTAGTCATCCTTTGGCGCCCGTCGACGTTCCTGTCCGATTTCGCCTATGCGGCGATGTTCTGGCACCTGTTGCTGGCCGCTTCAGCGCATATAGCTGCGGGCGATCCGGGCTGGCCGCCGGCGATCATCGCATGGGCGGCACTGATCATATCGTTCCTGACGCAAAACCGGGTTCGCGAAAAGAAATCGCCCTACGGTGATTTGCTGAATAGCGCGGCGTAACCGGAATCTTAGCAACCATAGGCGGGCTGGATCGTCAGGCTTCGCTCGCAATAAAGACGAAAGGATGCAGTACATGACCCGAATGCCAACGATGTTCATTCCACACGGTGGAGGCCCCTGTTTCTTCATGGACTGGGACCCGCCAGAAACCTGGAACCGGCAGCGCGAGTTCCTTGCCGATGTGTCCGCGTCATTGCCGGAAGCCCCCAAGGCGTTGCTGGTGATTTCAGGCCATTGGGAAGAGCCGCAATTTACGGTGCAGAAAAACCCGGCCCCGTCGCTGTTGTTCGATTATAACGGGTTTCCACCTCACACCTACGAACTGACTTGGCCCGCGCCCGGCGATGTCGCGCTGTCCGACAGGGTGCAGACGCTGGTCGAGGCGGCCGGGTTCCCCTGCCCCGTTGATGAGGCGCGCGGTTACGATCACGGCGTGTTCATCCCGCTCAAGGTGGCCTTTCCGCAGGCAGACATTCCCTGTGTGCAGCTTAGCTTGCGAAGTGATCTTGACCCAACTGCGCATATTGCGGTCGGGCGGGCACTGGCACCGTTGCGAGATGAAGGTGTTCTGATCATCGGTTCGGGCAACACCTATCACAACATGCAAAAAATGATGCATGCGATGCGGGGTGGTGCAACCGATTCCGTGAACGGGCAGGAATTTGACCGCTGGCTAAGCGATGCGGCCACCCGCACCGATCCAGCAGAGCGTGATCAAATGCTGGCTCGGTGGGACGCCGCCCCTGGTGCCCGCGATGCCAACCCGCGCGAAGAACATCTGATTCCGCTGCATGTTGTCGCGGGGGCCGCCCTTGCCGACAAAGGCGTGAAAACGCTGGAGGATCACGTGCTCGGAGCAGTCGAAAGCGCGTTTACCTTTGGCTGAATCCCATCAGACGCTTGAACATCCAAATCCAACCCGAAAAATCGAGGAATACCCAATGACAAACATTCAAAACGGCCCTTTCATCGTCACCGGTGCATCCGGCCAACTTGGCCGACAGGTCATCGACAATCTGATTGCGGCCGGTGCCGGTCCGATCATCGCCGTCTCCCGTTCGCCGGAAAAGCTGGCCGATCTGGCTGACAAGGGAGTTGAGGCCCGCAAGGGTGATTTCAACGACCCCGCATCGTTGAGCGCGGCTTTTGCGGGTGGCAAGCGTTTGCTGATCATTTCGACCGACGATCTGGAACCAGGCAAGCGACTGGCAGCGCATAAAAACGCCGTTGCAGCCGCGACGAAGGAAGGGATCACACATATCGTTTATACGTCATTGACAAACCCGGTTGAGGAAAGCCCGATCACGTTCGCCAAAGATCACAGCGACACCGAAGCGCTAATCAAGGACACCGGTGTCGACTATACCATCCTGCGCAACAACCTTTACACCGATCTGGTGCTGATGGGTGGTGGGCAAAGCATTGGAATGGGGCAACACTTCGCCGCTGCCGCTGAGGGGAAAACCGGCTATGTTACTCGCGCCGATTGCGCCCGCGCCGCTGCAGCGGCCCTGATGCAGGAAACCGGTTCAAGCGTTTTGGACATCACCGGCCCCGCGGCGCTTTCCCAAAGCGACATCGCGGCCTTCCTGTCGGAAATCTCGGGCAAGGATATCCCCTATATCCCGATCTCAACCGACGATCTGGTCCAGGCAATGATCGGCGCTGGCTTGCCAGAGTTCATGGCAAAGGTTTTTGCGTCCTTCGACGAGGCGATGGCCAAGGACTATCTGAGTGTTGCAACGGGTGATCTGGAAAAACTGACCGGACAGGCCGGCCAGTCGGCGCGTGATTTCTTGATTGCCAACAAGGCGGCCCTGCTCACCCCACCGGCGCAATAAGGAAACCATGATGAAGCTTTACAACGCCAATTTCTCGCCCAACGCCCTTCGGGTGCGGGCGGTTGCCCTGGAACTGGGGATCGATCTTGAGATCATCGAGGTCGACATACGCGGCGGCGACAACCGCAGCGTGGAATTCCTGTCGATGAATCCCAATGCCAAGGTGCCGGTGCTGGCAGACGGCGATTTCGTGATATGGGAATCCCGCGCCATCAATTCCTATCTGGCAAGCAAGAAACCCGAGCGCGGTCTTTATCCTGACGACCCAAAGGCCCGGGCAACGGTGGATCAGTGGCTTTACTGGCAGACAATTCACCTTGGTCCGGCAATGCAAAAGTTGTCGTTCGAGCGGTTCCTGAAAGCGAAGTTCGGCATGGGAGAGGCGGATCAAAGCGTCATAGACGCCGAGTTGAAGAACGTAGATCAGTTCCTAGCAGTGCTGGAATTCGGCCTTGCGGGCAAGGATTGGATCGCGGGCGATCTTAGCGTTGCGGATTTCGCGCTGGCCTCGACATTCATGTACCGTGTGCAGTCTGATATCTCGCTTGACGATCTCCCGAACGTCGCGGCCTGGATCGAACGGCTTGAGGCGCGCGCTTCGTGGAAGGAGGCGTTTGCACCTGTTCGGGCCCTATTTGGCGTTTAGAATCCACGGAAATATCTGCGGGGGCGAGGTATTCGCCCCCGCCCCAAAGAAGGCCATATCGTGCAAATAGGCATATACACATTCGCAGAGTCGGGCGCCGATCAAGCTGGCAGCGTCAGCCCTTCCCAAAGGCTGCGCAATCTGGTTGAGGAAATCGTGCTGGCCGATCAGGTCGGGCTGGATTGGTTCGGCGTTGGCGAACATCACCGCCCCGACTATGCAGTTTCAAATCCTGCTGTAGCGCTGGCAGCGGCGGCTACACAAACCAAAAACATCCGCCTTTCCAGCGCCGTCACTGTGCTTAGTTCCGATGATCCGATTCGCGTCTTCCAACAGTTTTCGACGCTGGACAACCTGACCCAGGGGCGCGCCGAGATCATGGTCGGGCGCGGTGCCTTTGTTGAATCCTTTCCGCTGTTTGGTCATGCGCTGGATGACTACGACGGCCTTTTTGCTGAAAAACTCCAGCTTTTGATGATGGTGAACGAAGCCGAACACATAAGTTGGCCTGGCACAAAACATTTGCCTGCGGTCGATCATCAGGGCGTCTATCCACGTCCCTATCAGGACAAGCTGCCGATCTGGCTGGGTATCGGGGGAACCCCACAATCGGCGGTGCGGGCCGGCACACTTGGCCTGCCTCTTGCGCTTGGTATAATTGGCGGGGAACCTGTGCGGTTTGCGCCTTTGTTCGATCTTTACCGCTCTGCCGCCACCAAGGCCGGGCACGACCCGGCCATCTTTGAAACCTCACTGAATGTGCATGGGTTTGTGGCCGAAACCAGTCAAGCCGCCCGCGACATTTACAGTGGCCCGCATAACGAGGTCATGACCCGACTTGGCGCAGAACGCGGATGGCCCCCGGCAACCCGTGAACAGTTTGATACCATGAGCGGCCCCAGCGGCGCGTTGTTCGTGGGCGGCCCCGCAGAACTGACCGACAAGATCCTCGCCCATCATGAAATCTTCGGCTTTACACGGATTACCATTCAGATGGCGATCGGGCGGCTCGATCAAAAATCCCTGATGAACGCGATCGAGATCCTGGGAACCCGCGTTGCACCGGATGTCCGCAAGGCTCTGGGGTCCTAACCATATAAACCACAAAGGCTGGAAATGTTTGAACTGACGCCCCGCATCGGCCCGCGACCAGAGACTACCGATTGCGCGCCTCACGAGCAGGTAAGCCAAAACCCCGATGCCAGTACCTATCAAAAGCTCAAAGAGCGCGCATTTGATTTTCCCTTTGTCGAGCGTCGCCCCAGCATTATCTCTGTCCCCGGAGCCGAAGCTCTTTGGCTGGCACATGATCATGCCCACGGCTGTCAAGAATCTTTTATGGTGGGAAATGAGTTTGCCCATGTGCATCCGCATTATGACGGCTCCATGCATCTGATGCTGCCAATCGAATGTACGCTTGAACTGTTCGCTAAAGGATGGGGCGAGCCGCACCCGATGGCGGCCTCAGGCATGATCCCCGCAACCGCCGTCATGGTGTTCGCCGCGCGGGACACAGCCGAGATCGAAACAGCATTGAAAATCCTCGCTACGTCTTATGATTTCGCGCGTGGAAAACTCTCAAACCCCGCGTCGATCCGGCTGTGAAGCTGGCTCCCCCATGTTTCTGAACGCATTTAGCGCCCGAGCTGGCGCATTAAACCTGAGCAAAATCTGCGAACTTTTGAGCGGAGGACGAGGCGAAATGAGTTTCGGTCAATTTCAGATGTTCGTGACAAGTCAGAGTAGTTACACGTGCCAGATCGATACCGTGGGGTTTCGTGCCAATGGCACCGCAAAGAGCGTTAACCTCTCAGTTCAACAAACACGTTAATTCATCCGGAATCCAGTTCTTGCCGTCTAAAGCCGCTTGGCAATTTCTTCCAACATCACTTCGGTTGCGCCGCCGCCAATGGCCTGAATACGCGCGTCGCGAGACATCCGTTCAACCGGGGTTTCGCGCATGTAGCCCATGCCGCCGTGAAACTGAACGCAATCATACATCACCTTGTTGACCAGATCGCCGCAATAGGCCTTGACCATCGAAACCTCTTTGACACAATCCATCCCCTGAGCGTCTTTCCACGCCGCGCTGTAGACTAGTTGCCGGCCAGCCTCGACCTGGGCGGCGCGCTCGGCAAGTCGGTGACGGATCACCTGTTTGTCCCATAGAACACCGCCAAAGGCAGGACGATCCTTCACATAATCCAGCGTCAGTTCGATGGCTTTCTGCGCCTCACCCATGGCCATCGCTCCCAGAACCGTTCGTTCGTTCTGAAAGTTCTTCATGATGGCGTAGAAACCCTTATCAACCTCGCCCAGAATATGGTCGCCTGTGACACGGACGTTGTCAAAAACCAGTTCGGCAGTATCCGAACACAGCCATCCAGTCTTGTTCAGCTTCTTGCCGACCGAAAATCCCGCTGTGCCTTTTTCGACTGCAAAGATCGTGACCCCGCGCGAACCTTTTGCTTCGGTGTTGGTTTTGGCAGCGACGAAAAACAGATCGCCATGCACACCATTAGTGATGAACATTTTGGTACCGTTGATCACCCAGCCATTGCCGTCGCGGACCGCGCGTGTGCGCATTCCTGCCACGTCTGACCCGGCACCGGGTTCGGTTACGGCAACGGCACAGACGCTTTTGCCTGACGTGATACCCGGCATCCAGCGTGCCATTTGTTCGGGTGTGCCTACATTGGCCAGATGCGGACTGGCCATATCCGTGTGCACCAGCAGGTCAGCTGAAAAGCCTCCGAATGTGCAGCGGCCCAGCTCTTCAGCCAGCACGACGCTGGCCATCGTATCCAGATCCGCTCCGCCATATTTCTCAGGGTAACGCATTCCAAGAAAGCCCAGCTCGCCCATCTTGGCGAATACCTCGCGCGGGACTTTGCCTGCTTCTTCCCAGGCGTCGCCGTGCGGCACGATCTCGGCCTCGACAAAACGGCGGATTTGCTCGCGCAGCATGGTCAGTTCGTCGGAAAAATATGGGTTGGTCATGGTCATTCCTCGGGGTCGATGGTGATCAGCACGGCGCCCATATCGACGTTTTCTCCGGCTGCATAATTGACTTGGGCGACAGTGCCCGCACAGGGCGCGGTCAGGGTTTGCAAAAGTTTCATGGCCTCGATTACAACAACCGGTTGTCCGGCGATGACAACATCACAGGGTTGGGCCAGAACGTCCGAGACAAGGCCGGGCATCGGTGCGCGCACCTGATTGCCGCCACCCAGTGCGGCCTCGCCAGCCGCTTGAATGATCCTGTCGCTGTCCAGAACAACAAACGAGGCGCGACCGGTTTGACCATCCAACGAAACTTTCTCACCGTCGATTTCGGCGCTTGCGCTATGGCGCATGCCGTCAGTTTCATAAGACAGTATGCCGCCACGCAGGCTGGCGTTTTCCATTTCAATAGGGGCCAGATCATGAAGGGTGACGATATAGGTCCCGTCGCGCCCCTCGATGCGGGCATCTTCACCGTTGATCCGGTAAATGGCGCCACCTGGTCGACCGGACGGTTCGGTCACGCGCCAGGCACCCAATGCGGTCCAGGGATCATGTCCGCCCCGGTCATTGCTGGCCAGAAAGTTTGTCAGAACGGCCTCGGCCCACTGATGGTGGCCGGGTATGGGCGCGTGCCAGCCATCGGGATAAGCCGCACCAAGGGATGCGGTGCTGTGCGTTCCGGCGACAAAATCCGGCAAGGCCAGAAGATCGCGCAGAAAGGCGATATTGGTGCCGGGCCCGGTGATGTGATACTTGGCCAGCCCCTGATCCAAAAGCCGGATCGCCGACGCGCGATCCGGTGCCAAACTGATCAGCTTGGCCAGCATGGAATCGTAATAATGGCTGACAATGCTGCCCGCGCGCACACCGCTATCGAGCCGCAAGCCGGGCATGTCGGGGGCGGCGTAGCTGGTGATTTTTCCGATCTCGGGGCGATAGTTGTTGGCCGGGTCTTCGGCGGCGATGCGGGCCTCGATCGCCCAGCCGGAGCAGGTGATATCGTCTTGCGCGAATGGTAGCGACTCGCCCCCGGCGACACGCAACTGCCATGCGGCAATGTCGATGCCGGTGACCGCCTCTGTCACCGGATGTTCCACCTGCAGGCGGGTGTTCATTTCGAGAAAATAGTATTCGCCGGTATCGGCATCCAGCAGGAACTCAACCGTACCCGCGCTGTCATAGCCGATGCCCTTGGTCAGCCGCACCGCGCTTTCCAGAAGGCTGGCGCGAACGTCGGCTGGCAGTAGTGGCGCAGGTGCCTCTTCGATCACTTTCTGATGGTTTCGTTGCAGCGAACAATCGCGTTCAAACAAGTGGCGCACATTACCCTGCTGGTCCGCAAGGATCTGCACCTCGATATGGCGCGCGGTGCCGACATAGCGTTCCAGCAAAATCTGGCTATCGCCGAAGGCAGCCTCAGCCTCGGCCCGAGCGGCAATCAGTTCGGTGGTAAAATCGGCCAGATCATGCACCTGTCGCATACCGCGCCCGCCGCCCCCGGCGCTGGCTTTGATCAATAGCGGCACGCCGATGATATGCGCCTCGGCCAGCAGCCGGTCGTCGGACTGATCATCGCCGTAGTAGCCCGGCACAACCGGCACGTTTGCCGCAACCGCAACCGCTTTGGCCGCGATTTTTGAGCCCATCAGCGCAATGTTTTCCGGCGACGGTCCAACGAAGACCAGACCGGCATCAGCGCAGGCCTGCGCGAAACCTGCATTTTCGGCCAGAAACCCATAACCGGGATGAACAGCCTGCGCGCCGGCCTGTTTGGCAGCCGCAATAATCCGGGCACCATCCAGATAGCTCTGGGCGGCCTCGGACGGGCCGATATGCACCGCCGTCTCGGCGGCAACCACATGCGGTGCCTCCCTGTCCGCGTCGGAATAGACTGCGACTGCGCGCAGGCCCAGACCCTGACAGGCCCGCACAAGGCGCAGGGCAATCTCGCCCCGGTTGGCGATCAAAACGGTTGAGAAATTCATTTGCCGGTCCGCCATGGGGGCAGTGTCTTGCCCAGAAAACTGTTGATGCCGGTGGTGCCTTCGTCGGTTTCCCATGCGTCCGCCAGGCGATCGGCGGTATACATCATGCTGTCGTTGATACTGTGGCTGGCGACGTAGGCAATCAGTCGCTTGGTTTCACCGACTGCACCCAAGGCCGCCTCAAGATGGTCGGCGATGATCGAGTCAATCCGCGCGTCCAGATCGTCAGGCGTTACCGTTTCGTTCAGCAACCCGATCTTTTCGGCATTTGCTGCGCTGAACAAGGCCCCCGACAGCATCGTGGCCCGCGCATTGGCCGCGCCGATGCGTGCCACCACATGAGGCGAGATATTGGCCGGGATCAGCCCCAGACGCACCTCTGTCAGACCAAAGCGTGCGGTATCGACACCCACGGCGATGTCACAAACTGAAATCATCCCGACCCCGCCGCCATAGGCCGGGCCCTGGATCCGCCCGATCAGCGGTTTGGGCAGCGCATTCAACGCATTCAGCATATGCGCCAGCTTGCTGCTTTCGCGGATACGGGTGGCACGGTCGGCTGCGGCATTGCCTTTGAACCAGTTGAAATCACCTCCCGCGCAAAAGCTTTTGCCTTCGCCGGTGAGAACAACAACCCGGACGCTGTCATCCGACGCCAACAAATCTGCGGCTTGTTTGAGCTCGTCAATCAGCTGACCGTTCAACGCGTTGTGCTTGGCAGGCCGGTTCAGCGTCAGGCGCGCCACGCCGCGCGTGTCCGTTTCAACAGTGATGGTCTGGAATGTCCGGCTGGTCATAGTACGGTCCTACATTCGGTAAACTGGGGAGTGTCCCATTGCATCAGGTGTGCTGGACACGATCGACAGACAAAGACCCAACACATCACGGGTTTGCGCAGGCTCGATGATGCCATCATCCCAAAGCCGTGAGGTGGCGAAATACGGGTCCGATTGTTCGCCGTACTGGGCGCGCACGCGGGATTCGATTTCGTCCAGTTCTTCTTGCGTGGCGGTGGGGGCTTTGACATTGGTCCGGCGCAGTTCCAGCATCACGTTGCTGGCGATATTGGCCGACATCGTGGCCAGCACCGCGCTTGGCCATGCGAACAGGAAGTTCGGCCGAAAGCCGCGCCCGCACATGCCGTAATTGCCCGCGCCATAAGAACCGCCGACGATGACCGACAGCTTGGGCACCCGCGCGACTGCCTGTGCGTAAACCATCTTGGCGCTGTTCTTGGCTATGCCTTCGCGCTCGGCGACAGTTCCAACCATGAAGCCGGTGATATTATGCAGAAACAGAAGCGGGATGTTGCGCTGATCGCAAAGGGTTATGAAATGCGCGGCTTTCAGTGCCGATTGCGATAATAGCGCGCCGTTATTGCCGATTATCCCTACCATATGACCATGTATGCGGGCGGTGCCGCAGACAACCGTTTCGCCCCATTCAGGTTTGAATTCGCTGAAACCGCTGTCATCCACGGTGCGCGCAATAATTTCGCGCACGTCATAGGGCATTTTGGGATCGGCGCTGATCACCCCGCCAAGCTCTGATGCGGGGTATCGCGGCGACAGCACCGGCGCGACCTTTGCTGGCTTACGCTCAAAATTCGTCTCGCCGATCAGGGTGCGGGCCAGCGCCAACGCCTGGTCTTCATCCGCCACCAGATGGTCGCTTACGCCAGAGATCCGCGTGTGCATCGCGGCGCCGCCTAGAGTCTCGCCGTCAACCGCTTCGTTGATCGCAACCTTGACGATTGACGGGCCGCCCAGATGGATGCGTGCGTTGCCATCAACCATGATCACCTGATCGCTGAGCGCCGGAATATAGGCACCACCGGCGGTACAGCCGCCAAACACCACCGATATCTGCGGCAATCCGGCAGCCGACATGCGGCACTGGCGATGAAACGAATTTCCGAAATGGTCGCGGTCGGGGAACACCCGGTCCTGTTCCGGCAGATAGGCCCCGCCGCAATCCACCAGATAAAGGCAGGGCATACGGTTCTGTTCGGCGATCTCCTGCGCGCGCAGGTGTTTTTTCACTGTCTCGTGGAAAAAGCTGCCGCCCTTGACGGTAGCATCATTGGCGATGATAACCACATGCTTGCTCTTCACAAGGCCGATACCGGTAACGATTCCGGCCGCGGGGACCTGATTGTCATACTGGCCCCAGGCGGCAAGTGGCGACAGTTCCAGAAAGGCCGTGCCCGGGTCGATCAATCGGTCGATCCGGTCGCGCACCAGATGCTTTCCGCGCTCATGGTGGCGGGCGCGCAGCTTTTCCGCGCCGCCAGTTGTGGCAAAGGCCATGCGTGTTCGCAGAGTTCCCAACAAGGTTTGTGATTGCGCCCAGTTTTGTTCAAAAACCGGGGATCGGGTATCTATCCGGGTTGCGATGCGGCTCATGTGTTGTCTCCGCTTTGGCTGAGAATCCCGTTCAAGAATGTGTCGGCATAGTCATCGGCAAGATCCTCGGCGCTGCCCTTCTGGGGGTCGAACCATTCAAGCGTCGCGTTCAGCGCGCCGATCAGCAGCAAGCGAAACCGGGGCAGATTGACATCGCTGCGGATCGCGTCCCGCACCTTCAATTCTGACAACAGATTATCCAGGAAAGCCTCATAGGCGCGGCGAACCGGTAGGTTGGCGTCGCGCACTACAGGTGGCACTTGGCCGAAGATGCGCACGTTGGCCGAGGTGTAAGCGCCATGTTCCAGCAAAGCACATAGATGCCCACGGAGTACTGCACGAAATACGTCACGCGCGGGCGCATCTGCACTCAAGGCCGCCACCCTGTCGCGGACCTCGTCATGAACCGCTTGGATTCCTGCATCAAGAATTTCCGTGATAATGTCATCTTTAGAGGCGAAGTGATAGTAAATGCTGCCGGCCTTGATCCCCGCGGCCTCGGCGATCATGCGCAGAGATACCGCCCCGTATCCTTGGCGGCCTAACAGCAAGGCGGCCGCATCCAGAATGCCCGTGCGGCCTACCTCGGCGTTTTGTGCAACTGTTTTCGAGAGTGCCATCGTGCCCTACAAAAATTTACCTACCTAACACTTGTTAGGTGTCGGGCGACATCCTGTCAACCCGGTTTCAAAGTCAGGTAAAATTCTTGTGGCCAATGATATAGACCGTGCCTGTAAAGGACGCTATATGCCCTGCCGTGTCGCCGCTGACCGTCACTTCGTAGACCGCGATCTTGCGAGACCGAGAAACTTCGGTTGCTGTCGCGGTCAATACATCCCCAAGCCGGGCTGCGGCGTTGTAGGTGATGTGAACGTCAATGCCTGCCGCCAGTGTGCCATAGCTGTTCGACGCCACCCCAAAGGCACAATCCGCGACTGAAAAAATCGCGCCGCCATGGCAGGTTCCGTTGAAGTTCAGACTGTCCTGACGGACCGGCATCCGGACAATTGCATGACCGCGACCCATCTTGGCCAGTTCAGCGCCCAACGACTGCATATAACCGTCGCGCGCCACAAATTGCGCCTTCAACAGTTCAAGTGACGGTAGGTCGGTTGCAGAATCATCCATTGTCTTGGCTTTCGCATAGTCGCATCAGGACCTTTGTAATTGCATCGTCCAGACCGATTCCTGCCTGTTGAAGGTCCGAAACCACCGCGTCGATGGTTGCGCATGTATCGTTCAGAACGCGATGTTCTGCATATTTGGCGACGGATTGTGCCAGCAAGCGCCGGGTACGCCCGCCAAGGGCATCACGCGGGCCTTTCATTTTGCGCGTCGCGGCCCGGTGATCGACTGCGTCGGCCAGTTCGCACAGGCCCGTCCGATCGACTGCATTGGTCGCCAGGACCGGCACTTTCCAGTCGCCCGGCGCGCGCAGGGCCAACATTGCCTGCAACTGACCAACTGTCCGTTTGGCCAGCGGCAAATCGGACTTATTGACGACCAGAATGTCGGCGATCTCGAGAATGCCTGCCTTGATCGCCTGAACGTCATCCCCCAGGCCCGGCGCCGAGATGACAATCCTGACATCCGCCATTTCCGCCATCTCGACCTCGGATTGCCCTGCACCCACGGTCTCCAGAACGATCACGTCAAAGCCCGCAGCGTCCATAAGGTCAGCCACCCGCGCGGCCGAAGCCGACAGGCCGCCCAGATGCCCCCGCGATGCAAGCGAGCGGATGAACACGCCGGCGTCCATCGTGTGCTCTGCCATCCGGATCCGGTCACCCAGAACCGCGCCGCCGGTAATCGGGCTGGAAGGATCGACAGCGGCGACTGCGACTGTCCGCCCCCGCCCCCGCATTTCCCCGATGAACGCATTCACCAGCGTCGATTTTCCAGCACCCGGCGGGCCGGTAAAGCCAACCACGATCGCGCGGCCCAGATGCGGCTGGATTGCTTTCAACAGCGCACTGACAGTTGGACCATCACGCTCGACGATGCTTATTGCGCGGGCAAGTGCGGCGGTTTGTCCGGCCAACAGACGCGCCAAAAGCCCCGGCTTTTCGGCGGTTTGATCCTGCACGGTGATCAGGCGACTACAAGCGGTTGGCCAAAGCCCAATTCGTCCCGCAACACCTTGACGATTTCACCCAGTGTGGCGCCAGCACGCACCGCGTCGATCTCGGCGGCGAAGACGTTGATATCTTCGGACCGCGCGGCCTGACGCAATTCCTGCAATGCATTGTTCAGCAAAGCGGGGTCGCGGGCAGCCTTGATCTTTTTCAGCTGCTCTACCTGTTGTTTCATATGTACCTGCGAGGGGCGCTTCAGGAAAGGTCGGGCCGAGGCGTCTTCATCCTCTTTGAATGCGTTGACGCCGACAACGATCTGTTCGCCGCTGTCCACCTGATCCTGGAATTCAAGGGCGCTGGCCCCGATCATTTCTTGCACAAAACCGCTTTCGACGGCCTTGAACATGCCGCCTTCCGCGTCAATTTCCGCAATGACATTCAGGATTTCCACCTCCATCGCATCGGTCAGGGATTCAACGTAATAGGACCCACCCAACGGGTCGATCACATCGCACAAATGCGCCTCGTGTTTCAGGATATTCTGGGTGGAAACGGCAACCTTGGCAGAGTCTTCGGTAGGCGTTGACAGAACTTCATCATAGCCGTCCGTGTGCATGGATTGCAGCCCGCCAAGGATGCCGGCCATTGCCTGTATCGTTACCCGCGCGATATTGTTCAGCGGCTGTTGCCGGGTCAGATCGCAGCCCGATGTCTGGGCGTGAAACTTGAACCGTTTGGCGCGCGGATTGGTGACCCCGAAACGATCGCTCACAAGCCGGTTCCAGATACGCCGTCCGGCGCGGAACTTGGCCACTTCTTCAAAGAAACTGATCGAGATGTCGAAAAAGAAGGTGAACCGTTCAAGGAATTTTTCCGGGTCCATCCCGCGCGCTTTGCAATCCTCGGCGTATTGGATGGCGGTGGACAGCGTCAACCCCATCGCCTGTGCCGGGGTCGCCCCGGCCTGTTGCATATGCTGGCCAACGATCGAAAAGGCGTTCCAGTTCGGCACATGCTCGGCCAGATAGGCGGCGGTGTCCAGCTGCACCCGGCGGGCACCTTGCAAAGACAGGCGATAGAACATGTGGTTGGCGACGAAATGCGAGATGTAGTCGCTTTGGTTTGACGTTCCGGTGACCTTTTTCCAATCGATCCCGCGCTTTTCGGCCACCACCAACATCTGCGCCAACATGGTGAACGGGCTTGGATCGTTCAGACCGATCGAAATCTCGTCAATCGGGATGTCTGCCAGACATATGTCCATGTCCTCTTCGGTATTGATAATGGTCCCGCAAGTGCCCAGAATTTCTGGCTCTACCTCATCACAGTCGATCCCCCGGTAGACCGAATTGCACGGTATGATGCTGAGTGCGCTGGCCCCTGAGGCCAGTATTTTCTTGATCCGCCCATTGAAATCCACCGGACGGCCCAGCCCGATCAACTGGCGCTGCGACCATGTGCGCCCGCGATGCATCGTTGGATAAATGCCGCGCGTCATCGGATCGGCGCCTGGAAACCCAAGTTTTCCGTTATAGGCACCATCGGGATCGTCCGACGGCCAGTAAAGCGGTTCGACCTTGATGCCAGAGCGATTTCTGACCGGTTTGTCCTCCCCGATCAGGGCGTGATAATTCTGTTGCCACTCGTCAAATGCAGCTTGGTGTGTACCTTTTCCGGTCGACATCACGGGCTTGGCTATCTTGTTCATCACTTCTGCCTTTCTCTAGTCCAAAGGGCGTTCGTTGCTGGCGGCGATTGCAAGTCTTTCCACCTCGGTGACAATGTCTTCGCGCACGGCTCCAGGGTGAAACACCTTCGAAACGCCTGCGGCCAACAGATTCGCTTCATCTTCATCGGGCACAATGCCACCGACTACGACGCGCACATGGCCCAACCCGGCCGCATCCAGCGCGACCATCAGCTTTGGAACCAACAGATGATCGGTTGCCAAAGAGCTGATGCCGATGACATCCACGTCCTCTTCGAGCGCCAGCGCCACAACCGCGTCGATGGCCTGCCAGGGGTTGGTATAGATCACTTCCATGCCCGCATCGCGCAGATAGGCCGCGATGATGCGACTGCCGCGGTCGTGCCCGTCCAGTCCGATCTTGGTAACCAGCACCCGCGCAGGGGCCAACAGAACGTCATTCATCCTCAATCCTCCTCGAAACTGGTTCACCTGACGCATCTGTACGGGCCGCTTCGCTGGCCCCTGCCCCGACCAGCGGCACGTGCAGATTTTCGATGAATTTACGGGCAAGTCCGGCTGGTGTATCGCGACCCTCGCGGTACCAGACTGGCGTGTGATTCATTGCGCCAATCAGCATCAGCCGCAGAACGCTTCGGTCGGTCTGTGGCGGCAATGGCAACGCATCGCAAAGCCTCGTGAACCGCGCCTCGTATTGCCGACGCAAGCCAACCAGAGTCTTTTCCGCGTCGCTGAAATCTGACGGCAACGTTCTGATCACGACATGGGCATAGCTGCTTGTACCCAGCAGCATCGCCAGGTGCGCCTCGCAGGCGGCCTGCAAGCGCACCCAGGGGTCCGCGCCCGCGGCCTCCAGGGCTGTATCCACACTGGCGCTTATCCGCTGCACGCCTTCTTCGAATACGGCGACAAGCAAATCATCTTTTGATGCGAAATGATAATACAGCGAACCGGGCAACATGCCGGTTGCCTTGGCGATATCGCGCGTTGACGTACTGGCAAAACCCTTTTCAACAAACTGCTGCGCCGAGACGTCAAGAATGAGTTCTCGGCGATTGTTGCTTCTGGCTTTGGGTGCCAAGGCTGTCATCGTGATTCCTTAAATAAGCAAACGATTGCTTGGTTATTTCGCCAATTGTCAAATTTGTCAACAAAGGCTTGCAGTGAAATGCCTTGCATCAATCAGATCAGTAAACCTTTAAGCAGTCTCGCCGAAGGCTTTAGCCCGAGCTGATCTGAAAAATGGGGCTTTCCGGCGCATTCAGACGAACGTGTTGTTTTACTTCGACAGTCCGCCAAGAAGCAGTTTTTGCAGAATTTCGACAAGTTCGGGCAACGAGATATTTCCCTCCTGCCCCGCCTTTTTTGGGTCAAACCATTCAACGGTCCAGTTCAATGCACCCAACATGACCTGCCGCAAAGGGACGATCCTGATATCGGAACGCAAGCAACCGGAGTCTTGCGCATCTTTCAGAATGCGGTCCCAAAGCTGCGCATATTCATGGCGCACTGGCCAATGGCGAGCGCGCACATTACTGGGCAGTTGACCATAGATTCGAATATTTGCCGAAGTGAATTCACTGGCCTGAAACAGACACTCCATATGTGTCTTGATCGCTGCAGACATTCTGCTCAGGTCATCAGGAAACTTTTCCCAATCAGAAACGGTCCTAGTCACACCCTTCAATAGATCGCGCAGCCCCAAATCCAGCACTTCATCTAAAATGTCATCTTTTGACCCGAAATGGTAGTAGATGCTGCCGGCCTCGATCCCAGCCTCGGTCGAAATGGCCCGCATTGTTGCCGCTTTGTAGCCACGGTCGCGGATGATCCGCGCGGCCGCAGATAGCACTTGCATACGTGTACGTGCTGCCTTGTTGGTATCGGCTTCCGGTTCAAAAATCTGCCGGTCGCGATGCCGGGGGACAAGAACCAGAGCGTGCTCTTTTGTGGCCATCCCATCCAGCAATAGCCTTGTAACCCGCTCGGACAGTGTTGCGACGGGAAAACGCTCCGTGTCATACCATTCGACCGTCCAGTTGAGCGCGCCGAGCACGAACTGGCGTACAGGCCTGATCGCGATATCGGTGCGAACACAGCCATTCTGCTGGGCTTCTACCAAGAAACCGTTCCACAGGTCGGAATATGCGCGTCGCAGCGGCCGGTGTTTTTGGCGTAACTCTTTGGGTAGCGTCGGAAAGTTGCGAATATTGGCGGATGTATAATCGCCTTCAGACAAAAGAAAGGTCAGGTGTGTATCGACCATCTCTGACAGGACCTGTCGGAAATCCTTGTCCTGCGCCCTAGCCTCGGCCAGAACCCGCGACGCCTCGACATAAAGGCGGCGCAACCCAAGCTCCATAACTTCACCCAGAATGTCTTCTTTGGACGAAAAGTGGTAGTAGATGCTGCCAGCTTCCATATTTGCAACTTTGGCGATTTTGCGCATGGTCGCGGCATTGTACCCTTCATTGCGGAAAAACTGTGCCGCCGCCGCGAGGATCGTCTCTCGCGTCTGCTCGGACTTACTTGGCTGTCCGTCATGCAGCACAGCGTTTTGGGGTTTGGGCGTCATATTCATGGGTAAATACCTCTGGACACACCGATATCAAGCAGATAAATTCAAACAGATGTTAGATTTTAGCCCGTGCGCGACTAAACAGCAAGGGCCCAAGAGGAGTTACAGGATGCGTGGACTGCAAGGTAAAAGAGTGATCGTCACAGGTGGTGGCAGTGGGATTGGACGCGAAGTGTGCAAACGTTTCGCCGAAGAAGGGTCCGAAGTTGCGGTGTTTGACCTCAATGCGGACGGCGCGGCCGAAACCGTATCGCTTATTGAGGCAAATGGTGGGAAGGCCAGCGCCTACACGGTTGATATCGCGGATCGCGCCGCAGTCGATAGCGCTGTAACTGCATTCGAAGCGGGCGGGCCTATCGATGTTCTGGTCAACAATGCGGGCTGGGATGTCGCAAAGCCGTTCCTCGATACCGATGTCGCGCTCTGGGACAAGATCATTGCAATAAACCTTTATGGGCCGCTGCATATGCATCACGCGGTACTGCCCGGAATGGTTAAGAATGGGGGCGGTCGCGTGGTCAACATTGCTTCGGATGCCGGGCGTGTCGGATCGTCCGGGGAAGCGGTTTATTCGGCTTGCAAGGGCGGAATCATCTCTTTTTCGAAAACAGTCGCACGCGAACTGGCCCGCAAAGGTGTGCAGGTGAACACCGTATCTCCAGGGCCGACTGACACAGCGTTGTTTGCAAGCTTTGCCGAAGGCGAAGCCGGCGTAAAGATTGCCGAAGGCTTGAAACGCGCCATTCCGATGAAGCGACTTGGCCAGCCCGAAGATTACCCTGGGATTGTCTGCTTCCTAGCGTCGGAGGACGCTGGGTTCATCACAGGTCAGGTCATTTCCGTGTCGGGCGGCTTGTCCATGCACGGCTAGGCATTTTAGTCGGGCGCGTGCGCCCCCTGGAAGGTAAATAAAAGAACTACCTCCTCAACTGGCCGCGCTACGGCGCGGCCTTTTTCACAAGGTCCGACATGTTTGATCCCGCCGATGATATCCGTAAAAACAGCAATCTTGCCGGTTTTCTGAACCATTGTGGCGCGGATACATACGAAGACCTGCTTGAACGGTCCAACGCCGACCCCGATTGGTTTTGGTCTAAGATTATTGATCTTGCCGGTATCCGGTTCTCGCATCCCTTTCATACACTGCGTGACTTCACCGGCGGCCCCGAGAATATCCGCTGGGCCACCGGTGCCACGCTCAACCTGACGCAAACATGTCTCGACGCGCGAATTGACCTTGGACTTGGCGGCAAGACCGCTATTGACTGGGTGGCAGAAGACGGGACCACCCGCAGCTGGACCTACAACGATCTGGCCGAGCAGAGCGCCCGTGTCGCCGGCGCTCTGGCCGCCCGGGGCATCGGCGCGGGCGATGCGGTTGGCATCTATATGCCGATGATCCCTGAAATTGCGGCCGCGTTTCTGGGCATTGCCCGGTTGGGAGCCATCGCTGTGCCGTTGTTTTCCGGTTTCTCCGCTCCCGCAATCACCGCACGGCTGAACGACAGCAACGCCCGGGCTGTGCTGACAGTTGATGCGTCACCGCGCCGGGGCAAGCCGGTGGCGATGGAGCGGACACTGGTCAGTGCGATAGACGATCTTCCGTTGGTGCAAACGGTCATCAGCCTGCGCCGATTCGGGGGAACATCCGCCGATCCGGCCCGCGATCTGGACTGGCATGACACTATCGCAGCGGCCGATCCGACCTTCCCCGCCGCTCCCGTAGACGCCGCAGGTCCCTTGATGATCGCCTATACTTCGGGCACAACCGGCCGGCCCAAAGGTGTGGTACACACGCATCTGGGAGTTCAGGCCAAAGCAACGACTGACTTCCTTCTGTGTCTCGACCTTCAGCGCGATGACCGGCATCTGTGGATGACGGATATGGGCTGGGTCATGGGGCCGCTGACCCTGATTTCGGTTCTTCTGGCCGGTGCCACGCTGGTGCTTGCCGAAGGTGCCCCGTCAACGCCAGACGACCCGTTTCGCTTGCTGCGCGTTGCCGCCGAAACGAAGGTGACCCACATGGGCGTGGCGCCCACGCTGGTGCGTCAGTTTATGGTACAGGACCCTGCCCCGTTGGCCGGATACGATCTGTCGCCACTGCGCATCGTCGGATCAACCGGAGAGCCCTGGACCGACGATGCCTGGCTATGGCAACTGGCGCATATATGCCGCCATCGCGCAGCCCCGCTGAATATTTCCGGCGGCACCGAACTGTTTGGCGCGATCCTGACCTCAACGGTGTTGCACCGGCTATCGCCGGGCGGGTTCTCGACGCAAGCGTTGGGGGTTGGCGCCAAGGTTCTGCGCCCGGATGGGTCAGAGGCTGATTTGGGCGAGGTCGGTGAGTTGGTGGTGGCCCAACCACCCATGGGGCTGACGCCGACAATCTGGCAGGACAAGGCGCGGTATCTGGAAACCTACTGGTCCACCTTCCCCGGCGTCTGGTGCCACGGCGACTGGGTGCGTCATGATGCTGATGGCACATGGTATATTCTGGGCCGATCCGACGACACTCTGAACATCGCCGGCAAACGCATCGGTCCGCCCGAGATCGAGGCGGCCATGACCCTGACCGGCAAAGTCATCGACGCCGCCGCCATCGCTGCGCCAGATGCGTTGAAAGGTGTCGCCGTTGTCGTTGTCTGCGTCGCAGCCCCCGGCGTGACCCCCGACGCGGCATTGGTCGACTTTCTAAAAGACGCAGTGGGCACAGCGGTCTCAAAACCGTTCCGCCCGCGCGAAATTCATTTCGTCGAAGCCCTGCCAAAGACCCGGACGATGAAAACCATGCGCCGCATCGTGCGGGCAGCATTTCTGGGCGAGGATCCGGGCGATCTGTCGTCCGTGCAGAACCCGGAAACCATCGCCCCAATCGAAGCATTGCAAGGAAAACAGACATGATCGTTATTTTCGGTGCCACTGGCACGATTGGCACACACCTTATTTCTTCGCTTTCGGACAAAGGCATCGCCCTGCGCGCCGTGACCAGCGATGCCTCGCGGATTGCGGCGCTCAAGGCGCAGGGTTGCGAGGCCATGGTGGCTGATTTCGACGACCCTGCCGCGCTGGCGCGGGCCTGCAAGGGGGCGCAAAAGGCGTTCCTTGTCACGCCCGCACATCAGGAAATGGGGCGCTGGAAGGCCAATGTGGTCCACGCTACAGCAGACGCAGGTGTGCAGCATATGGTCATGTCGACCGGGCTCGGGGCCTCGCCCAAGGCCCGGCTGACCTTTGGCATCTGGCATTCGGCCAGCCAGGAGTTGCTGAAGGAAAGCGGCATGGGCTGGACGTTGATCCAACCGACCTATTTCGTGCAGAATCTGCTGTGGCAGTCCGATAGCATCGCCAATGGAAACACTTACCTCGACGATGTGGGCGGACCCGTTTCCTGGGTCGATGCCCGCGACATCGCCGATGTGTCAACCGAAGCTTTGACCGGCGAGGGGCATCTTGGCAAAGCCTATGGGCTGACCGGCGACGAGGCACTGAGCGGCGACGATATTGCGGCGCTGCTGACGCAAACGCTTGGCCGCGACATCACTCGCCGCGCCGTTGGCCCCGACGAGGCGCGCGCCAATATGATAACATCCGGCATGGTCGCAGAGGTCGCCGATGCGATGATAGAACTGGCCGGACTTGCCCCGAAAGGATATCTGTCTGGCACCGAAACCACGGTGCAGGACGTTCTGGGCCGCCCTGCCCGCCGGTTCGCGGGTTTCATCACCGAGAACGCAGCCGCGTTTGGCCGGTGAATTCATCAATCAGGCGGATCAGAAGGTCTGCACCAGCCTGACCCCTTCGTCGATGGCGCGCAGCGCATCCAGCTCGGAGGCCTCTTTCGCGCCGCCAATCATGGTGGCAACAACGCCCTGATCCGTCAGCGCCTGATATAGCGCGCGCACCGGCTCCTGCCCGGTGCACAGAACAATCGTGTCGGCCTCGACGCTCATTGGCGCGCCATCCAGCGTGATGTGTAGTCCGGTATCGTCAATCCGGTCATAGCTGACACCGGTCAGCATCTTGACCCCGCGTTTGCGTAAGGCGTTGCGCAATATCCACCCCGTGGACACGCCCAAAGCCTTGCCCGGTTTACTGGGTTTGCGTTGCAGCACGGTCACTGCACGTGTGCCAGGAACCGGAGCCAGCGGATCGCCACTCAGCGCCCCGGGCCGGGTGAATTTTCCATCCACGCCCCAAACACTAAAGAACACGGCGCTTTGTTCTGTTTCGGCCGGTGCCGTGACCAAGAACTCTGCCACGTCAAAGCCGATACCGCCTGCTCCCATCACCGCAACCCGCGCACCCGCGCGGCGTTCGCCTGACAGGATCTGCGCATAAGTCGCCACCTTGGGATGGTCGATACCCGGCACATCCGGAAATCGCGGCGTCACACCAGTGGCGATCACCACATGGTCAAAGCCGCCCAGATCCGTGGCTGAAGCAGCTGTGCCCAGTTTCACGACCACACCGTGTTTGTGCAATTGCGCCCGGAAATAGCGCAGCGTTTCGTCAAATTCGTCTTTGCCGGGGGCGGCGCGTGCCAGATTCAGTTGCCCACCCAATGTGTCGGTGGCCTCAAATAGGGTTACGTCGTGACCCAACCGTCCGGCCTCGGCCGCGCTGGCCAAGCCAGCCGCTCCGCCCCCGACCACGGCGATCTTTTTGGGCACGGTCGCCACATTGTCGTGGAATTCAGTTTCGCGCCCGGCGCGCGGGTTCACCAGACATCCTGCCACACGTTCCGAAAATATATAGTCAAGACAGGCCTGATTACAGGCGATGCAGGTGTTGATCTCATCCGTGCGCCCTTGTCGAGTCTTGCGGACGAAATGCGGGTCGGCGAGCATAGGGCGCGCCATCGAAATCAGATCCGCATCGCCGCTGGCGATAATGTCCTCGGCCAGTTCAGGCGTGTTGATCCGGTTCGAAGCCACGACGGGGATCGACACCGCGCGCTTCACATTCGCAGCTGCCTGACGCCACGCTCCGCGGGGCACAGGATATGCGATGGTCGGCACGCGCGCCTCATGCCAGCCGATACCGGTGTTCAGCATATCGGCGCCTGCAGCCTCGACTTTCTGGGCCAGCAACGCGATTTCTTCGGCAGGGGCACCGTTTTCAATAAGATCCGCAGCAGAAATCCGGTAGATAATCATGAAATCCGGGCCGCAGTGATCGCGCACGGCGCGCACGACCTCTACCGGCAAGCGATGGCGGTTTTCGACACTGCCACCCCAGTCATCGGTGCGCTTGTTGGTATGGGGCACCGTAAATTCGTTCAGCAGATAGCCTTCGGATCCCATCACCTCGACCCCGTCGAAACCGGCGGCCTGCGCATTGGCAGCGGCGGTGACAAAATTATTGATCGTGCGAACGATGTCTTCATGGGTAAGTTCACGGGGAACAAATTTATTGATCGGGGAGCGGATCGGCGACGGTGCGACGCAGTTTTCGACCTTGGCGTACCGCCCCGCATGCAGAAGTTGGGCGCAGATCAGTGCGCCCTCTGTGTGGACCGCATCACAGATGGGCCGCAGCGTGGCAGTTTCGACGGCATCGTCCATACGGGGACCGCCTGGCTCCAGCAACCCCTCGCTATTTGGGGAGAACCCTCCAGTGATAACCAGCGCAACCTCGCCACGCGCGCGTTCGGCGTAAAACGCGGCCTGCCTGGTAATTGGATCGGGCCCGGATTCAAGCCGCGTGTGCATCGAGCCCATGATAACGCGGTTGCGCAATTCAAATGCCCCAACGCGAAGCGGCGACAGCAAATTATCGAATGCGCTCGTTCTCTTTTGGTTCTGATTCATGGAGATCTCCCTTTACGGCTTGCCTCACTTTCTAACATTTGTTAGGTTTTATGAAAAGATAGAATCCGACACTCTGGGAGGAAATTTAGGAATGCAGTTTCAGCCAACAGAAGATCAAAAAACCTTTCGCGATCTCGCCGCACGGTTTGCGCGTGATAAATTGGCCCCTGGCTATCAGAAACGGGCCTCGGGCCATACGTTTGATCGGGAACTGATCCGTGAAATGGGCGCGCTTGGCCTGATTGCCCCTGACCTGCCCGAGGAATATGGCGGGTTGGGCCTGGAGTCCGTCACCGCCGGACTGATTGTCGAAGAGATCGCCTATGCTGATTTCAACGCCAGCTACATTCAGCTTCTTGGGTCTCTTATGGGCGGCATGGTCGCTAAGCATGCCTCGTCTGAAATCGCGGCGGAATGGGTGCCAAAAGTCATCTCGGGTGATGTGGTCATCGGGTTGGGTCTGACAGAACCGCGTGGAGGTTCGGATGCCGCCAACCTGCAGCTCAAGGCCGAAAAATTTGGCAACGGCTGGCGTCTGAGCGGTGAAAAAACCTCGATGAGCTTTGCCGATCAGGCCGATGCAGCCGTAGTTTTTGCCCGCACTAGCAACCCCGAGGGCGGATCTAGAGGCGTCAGTGCCTTCTTCGTAGACCTGACCGAAAAGGGCATCAGCCGTACCCATTTCGACGATATCGGAACCAAACCTGTCGGGCGGGGATCGGTGTTTTTCGATGATGTATATGTGCCCGCCGAAAACATGATGGCCGAACAAGACCGCGCCTTTGGCTCGATCATGGCCGGATTTGATTTCAGCCGTGCACTGATTGGACTGGAATGTCTGGGTGCGGCGCAGGCATCCGTTGATGAAACTTGGGCCTACGTGCAAGACCGCGAGGCTTTTGGCGCGCCGCTGGTACAGTATCAGGGCGTCAGCTTTCCGCTGACCGAAGCCGAAACCCAGCTGACGATGATGCGCCAGCTTTGCTATTATACGCTGAATCTGCGGGACCAGAACCTGCCACACACATCCGAAGCCGCGATGTGCAAATGGTATCTTCCCAAGACTTGCTGCGAGATCATCCATCAATGCCTGATCCTGCACGGGCATTATGGCTACACCACCGACCTGCCGCATCACCAGCGCTACAACGATGTGCTTGGCCTGCAGATCGGCGACGGCACCGCGCAGATCCAGAAACTGGTGATCGCGCGTGAAAAAGTCGGCCGGGTTGCGCTGCAATACGACAACAAATCCAAAGGGGCGGCGAAATGAGCACTCCGGTAACTGCTAGAATTGAAGGAAATGTCGGCATCATCGAGTTGAGCCGTCCGGAAAAGTTCAACTGCCTGTCGTTGGAGGTGCACGAGGGCATCGCTGCCGCCCGCGCCGAATTCGAGGCCAACCGCGAGGTACGCGCCATTTTGATTCGCGCACAGGGCAAGCATTTCTGCACCGGTGCCGATCTGACCGAGGTCAAGGAAAAGTTATACGATCCAGTCGCGCTGGACCATTTCATCGGCTTTGGTATGGACAACCTGCGCAAGCTGGAGCAATGCCCCCTACCCGTCATCGTCGCGGTTCAAGGTTTGTGCCTTGCAGGTGGGATCGAATTGATGCTGGCGGCGGATGTCTGTTTTGCCGCTGAAACCGCCCAGTTCGGCGACCAGCACGCCCAGTTCGGGCTGATCCCCGGTTGGGGCGGCAGCCAGAGGCTGACCCGGTTGATGGGGCAACGCCGCGCATTGGACCTGATGTTTTCGGCCCGCTGGCTGGGGGCGGGTGACGCGAAAGACGCGGGTCTGATCAACTACATCGTGCCGGACAGTGATCTGCACATAGCGGCGCAGGAATATTGCCAGACCATCGCAACCCGATCACGGCCCGGCATAGCCGAAATGAAACGGCTGGCGCGCGAAGGCGCAGACATGACGGTTGATCAGCAGATGCGACTGGAACGTGACGCTGCAGTGCGCGCCCTGCCTAGTGCGGATGTGGCCGAAGGTTTGGACGCCTTCGAAAGCCGCCGCACGCCTGATTTCAAACAATAGACCGGAGATCTGAACAATGGATTTCAACCTGAACGACGAACAGCGCCAGATTTATGAATATGGTGGCCAGTTGGCGCAAAGTTACGACAATACCTATTGGCTGGAACACGCGCGCCGCCATGAGTTTCCCAAAGAGATGTTTCAACAGATCGCCGATGACGGCTTTCTGGGCATCATGGTGCCCGAGGAATATGGTGGTGCCGGGCTGGGCATGACCGAAATGGCATTGTTCATGGAGGGCACAGCTAACCATGGCATCCCGCTGCTGATGATGGTGGTTGGGCCGACGATGTCGATGGCGCATCTGGCGACACACGGAACCGAATTCCACAAAAAAGAGCTGCTTCCAGCCGCTTGCAAGGGTGACATCCAGTTTTGTTTTGCAATCACCGAACCCGGTGCCGGATCGAACTCAATGAAAACCAAGACGATGGCTAAGCGCAACGGCAACCGGTTTTCTCTGTCTGGCGAAAAGACCTTCATCACTGGCGCGGATGTGTCGGACTACTGCCTTGTTGTGGCGCGCACCACACCGCTCGATCAGGTGGCCCGCAAGACCGATGGCTTTACGCTATTTGCAGTCGATCTGAAGAAAAAGGGCGTCGACATGCAACGGGTACGCATTTCAATCCCGTTGCCCGAGGAACAGTGGACCCTGTTCTTTGACGATGTGGACCTTGGCCCCGAGGATGTGGTGGGTCACGTCGACGAGGGGTTCAATATCCTGTTTGATTCGCTCAACCCCGAACGGATCGTACTGGGTGCCTTGTGCTGTGGTATCGGTCGCTTTGCGCTCAACAAGGCAGTGACTTATGCCAGTGAACGCAACGTGTTCGACCAGCCGATCGGCGCGCACCAAGGTGTGCAGCATCCGCTGGCCAAGGCCTATACCAATGTCGAAATGGCCAGCTTGATGACCCGGCGTGCGGCTTGGGAATTTGACCACAAACTGCCCGCGGGGGAATCATCGAACATGGCGAAATACGCCGCCGCCGAGGCCGGGATCGAGGCGGTGGATGCCGCGTTGCAGGCGCATGGCGGGTCGGGTTTCACCGAAGACACCGGCATCTACGAGATGTATCCGATGATGCGCCTGTTGCGCACCGCCCCGGTGAACAGGGAATTGTGCCTTAGCTATATTGGCAACAAAGTCATGGGTTTGCCCCGGTCCTATTAAGCCGGGCAAATGTGAATGGAGGGCGATGATATGAAATTCGCAATGCAGTACCGCCGCGCGGATGCGTTGGAAAAGGCAAATGCCGAATGCTGGCATGACATCGAAATGGCTCCGCCGAACGCGGTGCGCCGCGTCCAGGAGGAAAACCTGGTCGCGCAGATGGCTTATCTGAAAGAGAACTCCGATTTTTACCGCGATATTCTAGCTCAGGCGGGCGTCGCATTTGACGATATTCGCACCATCGAAGACCTGCAAAAGCTGCCCTATACGTTCAAGACCGACATCCGCGAAAGCCTTGCGTCGCGAAAGCCTTTTGGCCGACATCTGGCGGCAGACCCAAAAGACGTCATCCAGATGCAGGCGTCGTCCGGCACTACCGGCAGCCCGTCGTATGTGGCATTGACTGAAACAGATGTCGAAGTCTGGAACGAAATGTCGGCGCGGTGTTTCTTTGCCAACGGCATCCGCCCCGGTGACCTGGTGTTGCACGGGTTTTCGCTGGCCAAAGGCTTTGTCGGCGGTATTCCGGTGATGCAGGCGCTGCAATACATGGGTGCTGTTGATGTGCCGATCGGCGCTGATGGCGGGGCGGACCGGCTGTTGCGGGCCTGCGCCGACACCCGCCCGCGCTGTATCGTCGGGGCGCCGAACTTTGTGTTGCATCTTGGCGAAAAGGCCGAGGAAATTCTTGGGGTCAAAGCCTCGGAGCTGGGCGTCGAACGCATTATTGTCGGCGGCGAGCCGGGCGGCGGCATTCCTGCCATTCGCAACCGTATTGAGGAACTCTGGGGTGCCAAATGTTGCGAAATGCTGGGCGGCACCGATCTGGGCGTGGCCTATTGGGCAGAATGCGACGATCAATCCGGCATGCATATGGTCAGCATGGATCACATCATTACCGAACTTCTGGACTCGGATACCGGCGAAATCATCCCCTTTGACGAGGGCGCAAAAGGCGAAATGATCTATACTGCCATCACCCGTCAAGCCAGCCCTGTATTGCGCTTTCGGTCGGGGGACTTCATCGAAGTTCTGGGCACTTCCTGTTCGTGCGGTCGAACTGGGCCAAAAATCCGCTGTGTTGGGCGCACTGACGACATGTTGATCGTGCGCGGCGCGAATGTGTTTCCGTCCGCAATTCACAGCATCATCAATGACATGATGCCCGACACCAACGGGATTATGCGCGTGGTGGCCGATTTTGACGGCCACACCACTCAGGGTGCCCTGAAAGTGATCGTGGAGCGCGGTCCGGACAGATCGCCCCAGGACGATCTCGACCTGAAATCAACCATCGAAACCCGGCTACGAGAAGCGTTGGTTTTCAAAGCGGATGTCACAATCGTCGCAGCCAACACGTTTGAAAAGCCGGGTGCCGCCAAAGTTGCACTTACTCTCAGTGAATTTCCGGAGTTGCCATGACCCAGCTGAAAACGACGATCAACACAGGGTCGGAAGAGTTTCGCGCCAACGAGGCGCATTATCGCGGGAAACTGGACGAGTTGCATGAGTTGCGCCGCGCGCAACGCATCGGTGGACCAAAGAAGGCGCGCGAGCGTCATGTGGCCAAAGGCAAAATGCTGCCCCGTGAACGGGTAGAGCGGCTAATTGATCCGGGCAGCCCGTTTCTTGAACTGGGCGATTTGGCAGGGCTTGGGAAATATGAAGACGTGCCACCGGGGGCCAGCATCATCACCGGAATCGGGGTGATCGAGGGTCGCCAGTGCATGATTATCGCCAATGATGCGACTGTGAAAGGTGGAACCTACTTTGGCATGACCTGCAAGAAACATGTGCGGGCACAGCGTATTGCGTGGCAAAACCGACTGCCCGTGATTACACTGGTCGACAGCGGAGGGGCGTTCTTGCCCGAAATCGCAAATATCTTTCCCGACGAGGGCCAGTTCGGTTCGATCTTTCACCAGCAGGTTGGCATGTCGGGGGACGGCGTGCCACAGATTGCTGTGGTCATGGGGCCATGTACGGCGGGCGGAGCCTATATTCCGGCGCTTTGCGACGAGATTGTGATCGTGCGCGGCCAAGGCTTCATGTATCTTGGCGGACCCGAGCTAACTTTTGCTGCGACCGGCGAAAAGGTAGACGCCGAAACGCTGGGCGGGGGCAAAATGCACAGCTCGGTGTCGGGAGTTACCGACCATCTGGCCGAAGATGACGCCCACGCACTGGCCATCACTCGCCAGATAGTATCGCATTTAGGGGAAATATCGAGCCCCCGAAAAACCCCTGCCGCGGCCATCCCTCCCGCTTATCCGGTTGAGGATATTCACGGCATCGTCAGCCGCGATGCCAAAGTGCCCACCGACAACCGCGAGATTGTTGCCCGCCTTGTGGATGGTAGCGATTTTCACGAATTCAAACCGCTGTATGGCGACACCATGATGACCGGCTGGGCGCGCATTCATGGCCACGAGGTTGGCATCCTTGCCAACACTGGCGTGCTGTTCGTCGAGGCGGCACTGAAGGCCACGCATTTCATCAACCTTTGTGTTCAACGCGACATTCCGCTGGTGTTTCTGGTGGATGTGAATGGGTTCATGGTCGGCCGCGAGGCCGAACAGGCCGGCATCGCCAAGGCCGGGGCCAAGATGATCACCGCCATGTCGTCGGCCCGGGTGCCAAAATATACGGTGATTACCGGTGGGTCTTATGGTGCCGGCTATCTGGCGATGCTAGGCCGTCCATTTCAACCAGACGCGATGTTCATGTGGCCCTCGGGGCGCTCGGCAATCATGGGGCCGGAACAGGCCGCCAGTGTTTTGGCACAGGTGCGCGCGCAAATTCTGGCACGCGACGACATGACATGGACCCCTGAAGAAGAAGAAGTCTTTAAGGCTCCGGTTCGCAAGGAATACGAAGATTTCCAGGGTGCCTATAATTTTGCGTCAAATCTGTGGGCCGACAACGTGATTGAACCCTCCGAGACCCGTGATGTGCTGGCGTTGCTGCTGGATGTCGCCTCGCGGCGACCGAAAGTTGAAACCAATTTTGGCGTGTTCCGGTTCTGAGGAGAGTATCATGAAAATCAATACATTGCTCATTGCCAACCGTGGCGAGATTGCCTGCCGAATTGCCCGCACCGCGCGCGCGCAGGGTATCACCCCCGTGGGCGTTCACTCAGAGGCAGACGCGAACGCACTGCATGTGCGCGAAATTGGTCGCTCCATCCTGATCGGGGCGGGGCCGGCCAGCGAAAGCTACCTCAGGATCGACGCTGTGCTTGACGCCGCGCGCCAAGTGGGTGCCGATGCGATCCATCCCGGCTATGGCTTTCTGGCCGAGAATCCGGATTTTGCCAATGCTGTCGAAGCCGCCGGGATGATCTTTGTCGGCCCAACGGCCGAAACGCTGGATCGTTTCGGTGACAAGGCCAGCGCCAAAGACGCGGCGATTGCGGCAGGCGTTCCGGTGGTCTCTGGCGCGAGCGGTGCCAAATCCGACCCCGCCGAAATTGCCGCCGCAGTGCGCGAGATGGGCTTCCCGGTGCTTCTCAAGGCTGTTGGTGGCGGTGGCGGGCGCGGTCAGCGTCTGGTCGAAACTGAGAACACATTGGTGCAAGACATCGAAGGGGCCCTGCGTGAGGCGAAGTCCACATTCGGGTCCGAGGGCATGTTGCTGGAACGCTTCCTGCCTGCCGCGCGACACGTCGAGGTGCAAATTGCGGGCGACGGCGCGGGCCATGTGGTGCATCTGTTTGAACGCGACTGCACTCTGCAGCGCCGTCATCAAAAGGTGATCGAGGAAGCTCCGGCATGGGGTCTGCCACGTACCTTGCTTGACCAGATTGCAACGGATGCGGTGAAACTGGGAGAGAGCTTGAACTATCGTGGATTGGGTACGGTTGAGTTTCTGGTCGCGGGCGACAACTATTTTTTCCTCGAGGTTAATCCGCGGATTCAGGTCGAACACCCGGTGACCGAAGCGATCACCGGCCTTGATCTGGTGGCGATGCATCTGCGCATTGCCCAGGGCGCGGGCCTTGGGATCACCCAAGGTGATATCACCTGCACTGGCCACGCCGTCGAGGCGCGGCTGTATGCCGAAGACCCCGCCAATAACTTTGCGCCTTCAACCGGCAAGATCACCACCCTATCGCTGCCCAAGGGCATCCGCATCGACAGCGGTGTCGAAACCGGCGACGAGGTTAGCCCGTTTTACGATCCGATGATTGCCAAGCTTATTGTTCACGCGGTCGACCGCGAAACGGCGCTGGCCCGGCTGGCCGAGGCGTTAGATCACACCATCGTCGCGGGCGTTCAGTCAAACCGTAGTTTCCTGACGGCGCTGGCGCGCGATCCCGAATTTGCCGCGATGAACGTGCATACCCGCTGGATCGACACCCGCCTTGATGCGCTGACCACACCTCCGGCAGACGCAACCGCCAACCTGTGGCGCGCTGTCGCAGCCGTGCTATTTGTCAGCAACGGGCGAACTGACGACACCACCAATCCTTGGAGCAATCGTTCGACCTTTACTGGCTGGCGGCTAAACGCAGGCGATGCTTTGGTCGAGGCGGACCAGCGTGTCACCCTGATGGGATCGGAGAAGGGTGCCAAGCACGAAGAACTGCGCGTAGGCCCGATTGGGTCGGGCGGTTATTTTACCGTTTTTGATGCGAATGAAGTGCCTTTGTCCCTGACCTGTCTTGAACTGGAAACAGGGCGCTGGCGCGTTACCCATAACGGCGAAACCCTGATGCTGGAAGCCCGCGTCACCGGCAATGCTATCGAAATCACCACGGCCGACGCCCGCCGCCTGTTTCACGCCGCCCCGCCCCTGGCTTTTGCGGGCAGTGAAGGGGCAGCCGAGCGGATGGTGGAATCCCCGCTCACCGGTATGATCGTTGATGTTGTTGTTTCTGATGGAGATTTGGTCGCCGAAGGCGATGTAATCGCCGTTATGGAATCCATGAAGATGGAAATATCGATAAAGGCTGCAGCGGCAGGAATCGCCATCAACATTTCTGTAACCAAAGGCATGATGGTCGACCGCGGTCAGACCATCGCCGAAATTGCCCCTAATGAAAGCGAACCGAAATGAGCGATTTTCCCAAATTCGTCGAAATCCGCGAGGAAGGCCCGCGCGAAGGCTTCCAGATCGAGAAAACGATTTATCCTATCGAGCAGCGTATTGAGCTCATTGATCTGCTGTCCGACACAGGTTTGAAACGTATTCAGGTCGGTAGCTTTGTCAGTCCGAAATACGTGCCGCAAATGGCTGACACGGGAGAGCTGTTTCAACGCATCAAACGCGTGCCCGGTGTCAATTACACGGCGCTTTGGCTGAACGACAAAGGGTTTCGCAAGGCGATGACCGCGCATGATGTCGATATCGACCCGCGCTTGCTTTTCTACCCCTCCGATAGGTTTTCGCGGAAGAACAACAACGCCTCATCAATGGAAATGCGCGAGAAACAGCGTGAATGGGTCAAGCTTTACAAAGCCGAGGGGCTGACAGTTGACGCGGCTTATGTGATGACCGCATTTGGCTGCAATTTCGAAGGCGAGATTCCGCAGGAACGGGTGCTAGACGATTTCCGTTTCATCCTTGATCTGTGCGCCGATGAAAACATCCCGTTGCCAATTCTTGTGATCGCTGACACGATGGGTTGGGGCAACCCCGAAGCGGTCAAACGCATGATCGGAGCACTGCGCGACATGGCCCCCGAGGCCCGCCTCGGCATGCATATCCATGACACGCGCGGGCTTGGTATCGCCAATGTCTATGCCGCACTCAGCATGGGTGTGGACATGTTCGAAAGCTCGGTTGCGGGACTTGGGGGATGTCCTTTTGCCGGTCATGGCCACGCCCGAGCGGCAGGCAATGTCAGCACCGAAGATATGGTATTCCTGTGTCACGAACTGGGGATCGAAACCGGCATTGACTTGGATAAACTGATCCTTGCCGCGCAGAAAGCCGAAACAATCATCGGGGCTCCTTTGATGGGCCGGGTGATGCATACTGGCGGGCTGGAAAAGTACCGCAAGGCAAAGTGAGGGGAAAAAGATGACAAAGATAATGGATGGCAAGGTTGTTCTGGTGACCGGGGCTGGGGGCGGCATCGGGCGCGATATTGCGCTGGCTGCTGCTGCCGCCGGGGCTGCGGTGGTGGTCAACGATTTGGGTGCATCGCTGAAGGGCACGGGACAGACCGAGCTGGCCGCGCAAAAAGTCGTCGATGAAATAACCGCCGCAGGTGGGTCTGCCGTCGCCAACGCAGACAGTGTGGCCGATCCCGATGCGGCCCGCGAGATGGTTGATCTGGCGGTCAGGGAGTTCGGTCGTATTGACGCAGTGGTCAACAACGCCGGCATCCTGCGCGATGGGTTTTTTCACAAGATGACCTACGAGGATTTCGACGCTGTGGTGAAGGTCCATCTTTACGGTGCATTTAATACCAGCCGGGCTGCCGCGGATCACTTCCGCACTCAAGAAAGCGGTGCGTTGGTGCACATGACGTCAACCTCAGGCCTGATTGGAAACCTTGCCCAAGCAAATTATGCTGCGGCAAAACTGGCCATCACGGCGTTTTCCAAATCCGTCGCGCTGGATATGAAACGATGGAACGTGCGGTCAAACTGCATCGCGCCTTTCGCTTGGAGCCGGATGATTTCGTCAATCAAGGTGGACACTCCCGAGCAGGAAGCGCGGGTTGAGAAACTCAAGCAGATGACCCCTGCCAAGGTCGCGCCGATGGCTGTCTATCTTGCGTCCGACAGGGCCGCAGATGTCACTGGCCAGATTTTTGCGGTGCGTAACAACGAGATATTCCTGGTTAATCAGCCCCGCCCGATCCGGTCTGTGCATTCCGGCGATGGCTGGACACCCGAGGCAATCGCCAATCATGCGATCCCTGCTTTAAAGGCCGATTTCATGCCGCTTGAAGTGTCAGCCGATGTGTTTTCGTGGGATCCGGTCTGATGGGAAAACGCAAGGATAAATTGACCTCTTCAATTGGCTGGAGCACTGCTGATAAAATCTCTGTGCGCGGGCTGGATCTGCCCAATGAGATTTTGGGGCATATGAACCTGGGTGATCTGGCGTTTTTGCAACTGACTGGGCGAAAGGCGACACCTGAGGAATCCAAGGTCTTCAATGCCATCGTGATAACTCTGGTCGAACACGGCATCACCCCGTCGGCGATTGCCGCGCGGATGACCTATATGGGCGCGCCGGAATCGTTGCAGGCAGCAGTGGCGGCGGGGCTTTGCGGGCTGGGCACGGTGTTTGTCGGCTCGATGGAAGGCGCGTCAAAGATGCTCTACGAGGCGTTGCCACACGACAAGCTGGGCACCGGTGTTGATCTGGATGCGCTGGCGGTTGAAACGGTGGCCGGTTTCCGCGACCGCAAGGCCATCGTGCCGGGGCTGGGGCATCCTGTGCACAAACCCGTTGACCCACGCACGCCGCGATTGTTCGAAATTGCCGCCCAGAACGGCAAATCCGGCGAGTACGTCGCCTTAATGCAGAAAATCCAGACCGAGGCCGAGGCCCGATCTGGCAAGATGCTGCCGATCAATGCCACCGGTGCCATTGGCGCGATCTGCTGCGAGTTTGGCTTCCCCTGGAAAATTGTGCGTGGCTTTGGTGTGATGGCCCGCGCCATCGGGCTGGTTGGCCATATCCTTGAGGAAAGCGAAAACCCCATATCCTATGATATCTGGCAGCGCGTCGAAGAGGAAATCCTCGAAACCAGCGGGCCGGGGGCAGGCTGATGACCGCACCGCCGTGCAATGGTGCTGGGATGCGACCGCTGGACGGTATCCTGGTGGTTAGTCTGGAACAGGCGGTTTCCGCCCCTTATTGCACGCGGTTATTGGGCGATCAGGGTGCGCGGGTGATCAAGGTTGAACGCCCCGATGGCGGCGATTTTGCCCGCAATTACGACACCCGCATTAATGGTGAAAGCAGCTATTTCATCTGGGGCAATCGTTCCAAGGAGAGCCTGACGCTGGACCTGAAATCGCCCGATGGGATTGCCACGCTGAAATCCATCCTGTCGCGTGCCGATGTGTTTGTGCAAAATCTTGCGCCTGGTGCTGCCGAACGGCTGGGTCTGGGAGAGGCCGAGCTGCGCAAAGACAATCCAGGCCTGATCACCTGTTCGATCTCCGGCTTCGGGCCGGGTGGGCCATATGACGGGCGCAAGGCGTATGATCTATTTATTCAGGCCGAGGCCGGATTTTTGTCGATTACTGGTACCCCCAACTCGCCCGCGAAGTCCGGCATATCCATCGCCGATATCTGCTCCGGGGTCACTGCCTATCATTCGATCCTGGCCGCGCTTTTGATGCGCGCAAAGACCGGGGCGGGCGATCATATCGAAATCTCGATGCTCGAAGCGATGGCCGAATGGATGGGTTATCCGATGTATTATGCCTATGATGGCGCACCCCCGCCGCCGCGCACCGGTGCCGGACATGCCACGATTTATCCCTATGGTCCGTTTGAAACCTCGGATGGTCAGGTGCTGTTCGGGTTGCAAAATGATCGCGAATGGAAGGCGTTCTGCGAACAGGTGCTGGAACGCCCGGACATGGCGCTTGATCCTCGGTTTGTTGGCAATTCCAGGCGCTCAGATCATCGTGATGTAATCGCGGGGGTGATTGGTGACGTATTGCCAAAACTTACCACGACCGAGGCGCTGTCACGGCTAAATAGGGCCGGGATTGGCACCGCCGAAGTGCGAGATATGGCCGGGCTGTGGGCGCATCCGCAGCTGGCCGCGCGCGGGCGTTGGCAACAGATTGACACGCCAGCGGGCGCGATGCCCGCGCTGACCCCGACGAGCGGACAAGGCTGGAAGCCACAGATGGCTCCGGTGCCGCGCCTTGGTGAACATACCCAACAAATACTGGAAGAATTCGGACCGGGGAGTGTGTCGGACGCAACCGCCGATCCGAAGAATGGAGCGTGATTATAGTGAAAACCTCGGCCCCCGATACCCATGATGACCTGCGTGACGCGCTACGTTCGCTTTGTGCCGGATTTCCCCCTGAATATCACCGCAAACACGGTGCCGCGGAAACATATCCCGTAGAATTCGTCGATGCTCTGACCGAGGCCGGCTGGCTGGCGGCGATGATCCCCGAAGAATTCGGCGGCTCGGGTCTTGGCCTGACCGAGGCCAGCATCGTGATGGAAGAGATCAACCGATCAGGCGGCAACGCTGGCCATTGCCACGGTCAGATGTACAATATGGGTACTTTGCTTCGACATGGTTCGGATGTGCAAAAGCAGCAATACCTGCCGGGCATCGCCTCGGGCAAACTGCGGCTGCAATCCATGGCGGTGACTGAACCGACAACTGGCACCGATACCACCAAGCTGAAGACCACCGCCGTGAAAAAGGGCGACCGTTATGTGATCAACGGCCAGAAGGTCTGGATCAGCCGGTTGCAGCATTCTGACCTGATGATCCTGCTGGCGCGCACAACACCGCTGGCCGACGTCAAACGCAAGTCACATGGCATGTCGATCTTTATTGTCGATCTGAAGGACGCCATCGGCAACGGGATGGAGATCCAGCCGATCGACAATCTGGTGGGCCACGAAACCAACGAGGTATTTTTTGACAATCTCGTAATCCCTGCCGAAAACCTGATCGGCGAAGAGGGGCGCGGGTTTCACCATATTCTTGATGGGCTAAATGCAGAACGAACCCTGATTGCTGCGGAATGTATTGGTGATGGCTATTGGTTCGTTGAAAAGTCGCGCGATTATGCCTGTGAGCGGGTGGTTTTCGACCGTCCCATCGGGAAAAATCAGGGTGTTCAATTTCCAATCTCAAAATCCTACGTCGCCATTGAGGCCGCTAATCTAATGCGGTTTGAGGCGTGCAAACGCTTTGACGCAGGTCAGGATTGCGGCGCGCAGGCCAATATGGCCAAACTGTTAGCCGCCGACGCCTCCTGGGAGGCTGCCAATGCCTGCATCCAGACCCATGGTGGCTTTGGCTTTGCTCGCGAATACGACGTCGAGCGCAAGTTCCGCGAAACTCGACTATATCAAGTCGCCCCGATCTCAACCAATCTGATCCTGTCTTATGTCGGCGAGCATATCCTTGGAATGCCAAGGTCTTTTTGAGCCAATGACCAAAGAAATTGATTTACCCTCCCTCAAGGACTGGGTCGGAAGGTCCGAAAAGGTCGGCGATTATTTGACAAATTCGCTGGTCGACAGGTTTTGCGCCACACTTGATCCATTCCTGTGGCTTGAGGGGAGAGGAGCTCCATTGGGCATTCATTGGTGTACCACCGTGTCGGCCACCCATAAAAGTAAACTTTCAGAGGACGGTCACGCCGAAAAAGGTGATTTTTTGCCGCCTGTGCGGCTTCCTGCCCGGATGTGGGCCGGAGGTGAAATCATCCACCACCAAAGACTTTCTTCAGACTCGCCGGTGACCCGGATTTCAAGGGTTTCGGACGTTGTTGCTAAAAATGGGAAAAGCGGACCTCTAATCTTTGTAACGGTCGAGCAGGAATTCTTCTCGCAGGATCGCCTGTGCATATCTGAACGCCAGGATCTCGTTTTCAGAGATTTTCCAAAGACCGGTAATCCCCCAAGCTCCAAGCCAGCATCGCAGAGCGATACGAACCGGGGCACCCAACTGGGCAAGCTGACACCTGATCCGTTATTGTTGTTTCGCTACTCGGCCCTGACCTTCAATTCTCATCGTATCCATTATGATCAGGACTATGCCCGCAACACCGAAGGCTATGTCGACCTTGTGGTGCATGGTCCGTTGCAGGCCACGCTGTTGCTAAATCTCGCTGCTAAAATCGCCGGTAAACCACCCCGCCGCTTTTCCTTCCGGGGTCTGGCGCCGGTTACACTGGGAAGCTCAATCTCGTTATTTCATACTGAAGAAAATAGCGGCGGCAAGGTCTGGTGCGAGGCGGATAATGGCGTAAGAAGTTTTGTGGCACAGTACAGTGATAATTGACCCGGTGCGCAGTCGTCGTGTCTTCTGCTAAGACTTCACATATCCCGGCGATCAACAATCAATTCGGCATCTTCGGGCAGTTGGTCGATGAACTCCACCTTGTCAGCACGGATGCGCGCGGTCCTCTGAAACGCATCTGCTGCGGCCTTTGTGGTGGTGCCCTTGTCGGTGCCGTGGTCCAGAACCAGATGCAGGCGCACTGTATCACGATCATTTTCGCGCGTGACCACAGCCTGCGCTGCGATGGCCCCTGATACCGCAATCACAACTTCTTCGATTGCCCGGGGGTAGATGAATATCTCGCGCACTTTTACTGCGGCACCGACCCGCCCCTGAATGGCCGAAAGTCGGGTGACTCGACCATCCGCCTCACTTTCCAGCGCATAGGCACTGTCGCCAGTGCCAAACCGGATCATCGGCCAGTCGGCTTGGCGCGCGGTGACGACGATCTCGCCTGTTTCGCCATCCGCCAATGGCGTGCCGCTTTCGGGGTCACATATCTGCACGATCCGGTCGGGGTGAACCAGATACCCTTCGCCACCGTCCTCATAGCCGACAAGCCCCAGATCGGCGGTGGCATAGGCCGCCCAGGTTTTTACACCATAGTCGGATTCGATCCGGCGACGCTTGGCCATCCAGTCGCCCATTTCTCCACCAAGAAAGGCGGATTTCACGGTCCAGGCTTCGCGGCCATAGGTTTCGATCACCTTGTCGGCCAACGCCAGAAAAAACGCAGTGCTGGCGCAGATCGACGTAACACCGGTTTCGCGAATGATCTGGGCCTGCAATTCACGGTTTCCGGTTCCTCCCGGAATCACGGTCGCACCAACGACCTGCGCCGCCTCATCAAACAGTAGGCCCGCGGGGACAAGATGATAGGCCCAAGTGTTCAGGATGATATCGGCATTTGTGATCCCTGCAGATCTGAACAACAGGTCAAGCCCATGGCCGCCCACACCGGGCAACGACGGCTCAAATATCGGGCCCGGAGACACATAGATGCGCGATACCTCTTTGGGATCGGCGACGAGGAACCCGCCGAAAGGCGGGTTCGCTCTTTGGAGCGTAAGCAACTCCTCTTTTTTCATCACCGGCAGGCGGGAGAGATCCGCCAGTGATGAAACCTTGGATGGGTCAAAACCCGCTTTGTCAAACCGTGCCTTCAGTCCCGGTGCCACTTGTGCTGCTTTGGCATAGGCTCTGGCAATTTCCGTATAGACAGCGTCAGACATGGTGGCCTCCCTTGTTGTTGGTTGACCTAGAGCGGGCAATCTTTGCGGAAATTTGGCGCGCGTTTTTCGCGGTGTGAAAGTACACCTTCTTTTACGTCATCGCCCATAAATCCCAGCATCTCCAGGGCGGTCGAAGCGTCAAAGATAGGCCCGGCCTGACGCAGCCAGTTGTTCAGTGAGTATTTGGTCCAGCGAAGTGCGCTTTGCGATCCCGTGGCCATTTCAGTCGCGGTATCAATCGAGATCTGTTCAAGTTCGTCATCCTCGACGCACATCGACACCATGCCAATACGTTCGGCCTCTTCACCGCTTATCGGCTTGCAGGTCAACAGGTAGTATTTGGCTTTGGCCATGCCGCACAGGAGGGGCCAGATGATCGCGGCACAATCGCCCGCAGCGACACCCAAACGCGGGTGGCCATCAACGATTTTGGCGCGTTTTCCCGCGATCGAGATATCGGCAAGGATACCCACAACAAGGCCCGCACCAGCCGCCGGGCCGTTGATCGCCGAGATGATAATCTTGTTACAATTGATGATGTTGTAAACCAAATCCTTGGCTTCTTTCCATGTCTTCATCACCGTGTCGAAATTGCCGGTGATGCCTTCGATCAAACTGAAGTCGCCGCCTGCCGAAAACGCTTTGCCCCGGCCTGTAACGATTACTGCATTGATGTCCTGATCGCGGTCAATGTCGATCCAGATATCGGTCATTTGGGTGTGGGTTTCGGCATCAACCGAGTTATAGGTCTCTGGCCGGTCAAAAGTGATGCGCAAAACGCGATCTGCCGGGTAGTCGAAAGACAATTTTGGGTACTTCGTTGCGTAGTCAAACATTTTAGTTTCCTCTGTTTGGCAAATGATCGTCACAGGCCCAAAACGGCCTTAGACAAGATATTTCGTTGGATTTCGTTTGAGCCGCCGTAGATTGTCGTCGGCCGTGCTTTGTAAAAACTGGCCAACACATCGACCCCGACATTGCCCACCTGCAGCGGCCCTATACTGCCACCATCGGGGCCTGCGACCTCGATCATCAGTTCCGATATCCGCTGATAGGTCTCGGTCACCCAGATTTTCAACATCGAGACATCTGCTCCCAATGTCTCTCCGCGCTTAAGCTGATCGGCAAAGCGGCTGTATAGGGCTGCGTGGTCTTCAACGTCCAGCGCCGCCTCGGCGTAGCGATCCCGAAACACGGGGTCGTCAAAGGCACCGCGACCACGGGCAAAAGTTTCAAGCTGACCCAGTGCATTCTGCGCAAGGCCGGGTGAGCCGATGAATATCCGCTCAAAGCTGAGCAGCGCCTTGGCCATGCTCCAACCCTTGTTGATCTCGCCCACCAGGTTGGCACGTGGGGTGCGGGCGTTGTCAAAAAACACCTCGCAAAACTCGGTCTCGCCAGCCAGCGTGGTGATCGTGCGCACGTCGACGCCTGGCTGATCCATGCTGGCCAGAACAAAACTGATGCCCTGTTGTTTTTTAGGCGCATCGGGGTCGGTACGCACGAGCATGAAGATGTGGGTGGCGTCATGCGCCATCGTGGTCCAGATCTTCTGGCCGTTGATGACGAAATCATCGCCATCAATCACAGCACTGGTACGCAGATTTGCCAGATCAGAGCCTGCTCCGGGTTCGGAATAACCCTGACACCAGATGTCTTCACAGCTCAGGATGCGCGGCAGCCAATAATCCTTTTGTGCCTCGGTGCCGAATTTGATAATCAAGGGGCCAACCATCTGGATCCCCATGTCTCGACCCCGGTTGACGCCATAGTGTTGCTGTTCTTCGTAAAAGATCAGCAGTTTGGCCGCCTCCAAGCCCATGCCGCCAAATTCGATGGGCCAGGCAGGTGCGACCCAGCCTTTGGCGTGTAGCTTCACATGCCAGTGCTCAATCTCGGCAAACTTAGGTCGGTGCGGCAGGTGACGTAGTTCTTCGGGATATTCGGCCTCGAAAAAAGCCCTAACCTCTCGGCGAAACTCTTCATCGCTTATTCCATTCCAGTCGGTCATTGCGCAGCCACCTCTGTTTCATTTGCATCCAGCCAGCGGCGGCGATGAAACGCCGCATCCCCCAGCCACGCCGACAGGACAAGCGCCCGGTTCAGCAACATGCCGACATCGAATTCATCCGTGTACCCGACCGCGCCATGCAGCTGGATCGCCTCGCGGGTGATTTTTTGCGCGGCGGTACAGGCGCGGGCCTTGGCGCGGCTTGCCTGTCGCACCCGTTCTAGCGTCGAACCTGCTTGATCCATCGCGGCCAGCGCCTCGCGTACGGCGGCCTGGGAAACTTCCTGCGAGACATGCATATCAACGGCACGGTGCTGAATCACCTGAAACGAACCAATCGGCTTGTCAAATTGTTCGCGTGTTTTGATATAGTCCAGTGTCAGTACCAGCGCTGTACCGCTTAGCCCGACCAGTTCGGCGGCGGCTAATGCGGTCGTATCCGCAACGGCATTAGTCAGCGCATCAGTGACCTGCGCGCCTTCGGCCAGCACCTCTGCCGGGGTGTCCGCAAAGCTTATGCCCCAAAGCTCGCTGGCATCCGATTGCAGCCGGGTCTGCATCAGCAGACCAGACGCATCCGCCGCGATGCGCACCAGAACCGAACCTCGCGGCCCCTCGGCGAGGACCAGAATATGGTCCGCACCACTGGCCCCCACCACCCAATCCTTACTGCCGGTCAGTGTGGTTCCATCAAAACGGCATTCGATATCATCCGATAGGCCCGTCGCGCAGCGTTCCTGCCAGGCCACGGCCAACACGACATCGCCAGCGATGGCGGCTTCCAGCATCGGATCCTGCGGGCACAGCCGCTGCATCAGCCCGATTGCCAGCCCGATTGTCGGCACCACCGGCTCAGGCGCGGTCACGCGGCCAATCTCTTCGGCCACGACACCAGCCGCCGTCAGCCCCATACCAAGCCCCCCGGCCTCTTCGGGGGCTGCGACCCCCAGTACACCGGCAGCAGCCAGTTCCTGCCAGATACCCGCGTCCCAGGGCGTATCGTCATCACGCACGCGGCGGGCGCGCCCAAGTCCGCCCGCCCGATCCAGCAGCGTACCAACGCTGTCGCGCAAAAGCCGTAGGTCTTCGTCTTGTACCATAGTCATTTCAGGTCTTCCTTTCGGCGCTGGATCATCACTGGGGTCTCAACGCTCATAACCAACTCACCGGCGGGGTTTCGCGCTTCGAGCGTGTAAATCAAAACACCCCGGTCAGGCTTGCTGCGCGATGGGACCAAAGACTGAACTTCGATCCGGATATTCAGTGGTTCTTCTGGGCGCACTGGTCGCAGCCAGCGCAGCTGGTCAAACCCGATACCACCAATGTTGGCGACGTCGACCATCAAGTCCTGCATGATAGGTTTGAACACGGTCAGAAGTGTCTGGAAACCAGAGGCGATCAGCCCGCCGTGGATACCTTCAGCATAGGCTTCATCCGTATGCAGACGCTGAGGGTCCCATTCCTGAGCAAACTCCATGATCTGCTGTTTGGTCAACGGCGCAGAGCGAAATTCGAAAACCTGACCAACACTGAAATCTTCCAAATACTTCATTTTGCAGGTGAGCCTTCGGGACTAGCAAAACCCGCATCAAAGAACTCACCGGAAATCCTGCGCCGGTTGAATTCCTTCAGCTTCGGATATGTCTCACCAAATGCGGTCAGGAACTCCTGCATCGGCGCATCCACAAACAAGCCCCGATCATTGACGTATTCCATATGGCGGCGGTTCGTGTCGTCAAATTCGTGAAACAGCGCGTCGTGCTCTCCGTCAAATTCCAGCGGCTTGACGCCAAAACGCTGGCACAATTCCATGTTGAAGGCCGGGGTCACCTTGAAAGATGATTCACCCAGCCAAAGCTGAACATAGCCGTGGTAGATGAACAGGTCAGTGCCCATCAGCTCGGCCAGTTTGGGCGTATTCAAGTGGTTGCGAACATCGGCAAAGCCAAGTGCTGCCGGAATGCCAACAGCCCGCAGGCATGCAGCCAGGAGGATCGCCTTGGGCACGCAAAACGCCGAGTCCATGTCCGCGATAACACTTGCCCGATAATCCTCGGTGTTCAGGGAAAACGTATAGGGATCATACCGCAAATCGTCGCGCACAGCCTGAAACAGGCGCACTGCCATGTCCTTTTTGGATGCATCCGGTGCCATGTTGCGCAGCGCCCGCATCACAAAGGCCTGCACCTCCCTACTATCGCTATCGACATAGTGCGCAGGAGAGACAAATCGTTCCGCTTCAGCGGAAAGTTCCGACATCGGCTCAGACATTGTAACCCCTCCCAAAGGAATTCAAACAAGTTTCTAACATTTGTTAGATTATTCCAAACAGCGTCAGCCGTCAACCTATTCTGACGCCTCAGCGACCACTATTTACAACCCAAACTCGGCATTTTGCTCACCCAGATCGGGCGCGGCGCGACTGTCGGCGACTGCCCCGCGAAATTCTGGTGCAATCGGCAAAGGCAGTGCCGGAACTTGCTCGCCCCCAACCGAAACCACCCGCCCGAACGTGTCGCGCGCCGTGAAATGCGGATCGGCTGCGGCCTCGGCCGGTGTCTTGACAATGGTGCAGCAGCAATCCGCCGCTTCCAGCAATGGTGCCCAATGAGCAGATGGTTTGACCACAATCCGGCGCGCGACCTCGGCCTTTGTCGCCGCTGGATCGGCAAGGTCATCGCGCAGGTCCCGCGGCAGGTCGATGACATTGCAAAATGCGTCCCAGAATTTCTGCTCCAGCGCCCCGACCGCAACCTGTCGGCCGTCTGATGCCGAATAGAGCCTGTAACGTGCCCTGCCCCCAGTCAGCCTGTCACCGCCATTTTCAATAGGCTCGCCCGCGATGACCCCCTTGGCGTGCGCCCAATAGGCGAAGGCAAACGCGCCCTCAGACATGGCGATATCCAGATGGACGCCTTGCCCGGTCTTGTCGCGCTGGCGCAGCGCAAGCAGGATATTCATGATTGCCGGATAGGTTCCCCCGCCGATATCGGCGATCAGACCAAACGGTGCGGTCGGACTGTCAACCGAACCTGAACTAAGCGACAGGACACCCGCATCCCCAACATAGTTCATGTCATGCCCGGCAACGTCTCGTTTCGGGCCGCTCTGGCCGTACCCTGTTATTGAACAATAGATGATTTTGGAGTTAAGCGTCCTGACCGCATCATACCCCAGTCCCAACCGTTCCATGACGCCAGGACGGAATTGCTCGACGATAACATCGGCCTTTTCGATTAGCGACCGCAAACTGGCCACAGCCCCTTCCGCCTTGAGGTCCAGCGCGATGCTTTTCTTGCCCCGGTTCAGGATAGCATAGCCCAGACTGCGGCCCTCGATCATTGGCTCTGTCAGGCGCATGTCTTCGCCGGAGCCCGGACGCTCCAGTTTGATGACCTCCGCCCCGGCTTCGGCCAGCATCAGCGTGGCCATCGGACCGGGCAAAAGTGTGCTAAAATCCAGCACCAGAATATCGTCAAGCGGTTGTGTCAAATGTCTCTCTCCTCAGGCAAGCCTTGCAGCGCCATTGTTCAGCACCACCACGTTACGTTCGGGTACCACTGCTCGAAACCGAACCTCTGTGCCGTCCCGCCAGATTTCGAAGCGCACAGTTTCACCGGGGTAAACCGGCGCGGAAAAACGCACATCCAAACCGGTCAGGCGGCTTGCATCATAGTCGCAGATCGTCTTCAAGATCGCTCGGCAGCCCAGACCATAGGTTGCCAGACCATGAAGGATCGGACGGTCAAACCCCACCGATCTCGCAACCGCCGGGTCGGCATGAAGTGGGTTGTAATCACCGCTCAGTCGGTAAATCAGCGCTTGGCGCGGCAGTGTGGTCAGATCGCAAATATGGTCCGGTGCCCGATCCGGCAACGTAGCCGGAATAGGCCCAGCAATCTTCTCACCACCGAAGCCGCCATCACCACGCGCAAAGGTCGACATCGAAACCCGCGCCAGCGTCTCATTGCTGGCCGCGTCAATGATATCGCGGCTGATATGAAGCACCGCGCCCTTGCCTTCGCCCTTGTCAGAAATATGATCAATCCGGGTGCGCCCGATCACCTTACCCTCGACAGGCAGGGGCTTGAACACATCCAACCATTGTTCACCGTGCAGGACCTTTTTCCATTCGACCCCTGTGCGCGGGTCGCTCAGCCAGAAACCGGGATATCCCAGAATGACGGCCATGCTTGGCGCGGCCAGCAGACCGTCTTCATAGACATAGGCCAGTTCTTTTTCATCGTTCGGGTCCTCTCCGAACCCCAGACCAAGGGCATAAAGCATCGTGTCCCGCTTGGTATAGCTGTGCTCCAGGTCTTTGAATTCCCAAGCGTTCAGCGCATCAATATCCAAAGGCATTTCCGGTTTTTCCTTGCTTAAATCAAACGGTGCTGGCCGCGCCGAGAATGGCCGTAACTTGGCTAGACAATACCCCACCATTGCCATGCGCCAGCGCCAGCTCCACGTTATCCTGTTGCAACCCCGGCGCATCACCTCTGATCTGGCGTGCGGCCTCGATCACCGTGAAGATGCCGTACATTCCGGGGTGCACACATGACAGCCCACCGCCATTGGTGTTGACTGGCAACGCCCCGCCCGGCGCGATCCGGCCATCGGCAACAAATCCGCCGCCTTCGCCCTTGGCGCAGAACCCGAGATCTTCGAGAAACAGGATGGTGTTGATGGTAAACGCATCATACAGCTCAACGACGTCGATATCGCCCGGCGTCACCCCGGCCATCGCAAAGGCAAGTTTGCCGGAGTCGCGCGCCGCCGTAACCGTGAAATCCTGCATTTGCGAGATTTGCCGATGGCTGCTGGCCGCCGCAGACCCCAGGACATAGACTGGTGCCTTGGGGAAATCCCGCGCCCGATCGGCCCGCACCATCACGATGGCACCACCGCCATCGGTCACTAGGCAACAATCGCGCGTGGTCAGCGGATCGCCCACCATACGCGCACCCAGTACATCTTCGCGGGTCAACGCGTCGCGCTCAAAGGCTTCGGGATTATGCCGGGCCCAGGCGCGTGCCGCAACGGCTACGTCGGCCAGTTGTTCGCGTGTCGTGCCATATTCATACATATGCCGCGCCGCAGCCATCGCATATGCCGAGATCGGATAGCGCGGGTTATACAGCCCTTCGTAGGGCGGCAGCTTTGACGCGGTCACAAGCCGCCCTGACGCCGTACGCTGATTGGATCCGTAACAGATCAGCGCCACATCACAAAGCCCAGCCTGCAACGCCAGTGTCGCCGAGGTCAGATAGTTCACAAACGACGAACCGCCCGTCATCGTGCCATCGACATAGCGCGGCTGAATCCCCAGATATTCGGCCGCCATGAGGACCGGCATGGCATCTTCCATCATGGTGCAGAACAGACCATCGACATCGCTCAGCTTCAGTCCGGCATCGTCCAGCGCCGCGAGTGCTGATTGCGCCATAATGTCATAGGCCGAAAACCCCGGTGCCTCGCCGAAACCTGCATGCCCCACGCCGACGATCGCGGATTTTCCGCGCAATTGATCAACCATGGTTCAGCCCTCCACCGGCTTACACAGCACGGCAGGAACACCGTCAATTTCACCGACAAAGGCCGTGACCGGCAACCCGATCGTCACCTCGGCAGGAGAGATTTCATCGACCCGGCTCATCATCCGCACCCCCTCAGCCAGTTCAACCATGCAAACGTTATAGTCACCCCCACGCTCAGGCTTTCGCCGCACTGTGGTCGTGGTGTGAACGATACCGCCGCAGGATGCCGGGTGCCATGTCAAGGATCGCCCTTTGCAATGTGGGCACAAAACGCGCGGGAAAAAAATGAACTTTTGGCAACCATTACATTGCTGCAAGTTGATCTGGCCCTTTGCCAATCCGTCCCGGAAGGTTTTATCCGGCCCCTGGCTTTCCGGCATTTCGAATGCTCCTTCGATAGATCGAATCTAAGTTGCTTTCAATTCTAACACCTGTTAGAATTAATGCAACTCTCCACCTCAATAAAAGCGGGTTCTAACCATGAGCATCAGTAAAGACGGCATGCTTGCAGGCGTCAGGGTCATCGACATGACGTCGGTTGTATTCGGCCCCCTTGCCACGCAAATGCTTGGTGATCTGGGTGCCGATGTCATCAAGGTCGAAAGCCCCGAAGGCGACATGCTGCGTCAGGTGCAACCTGCCCGGACGCCTGGTATGGGTGCGGCATTTCTGGGCACAAATCGCAACAAGCGCAGCATTACCCTTGATCTGAAAACCCAAAAGGACCGCACCGCTTTGCTTGACCTGCTGGATGATGCGGATGTATTTGTATCCAGCGTCCGCCCCGCTGCGCTGGCGCGGTTGTCCCTTCCCCCCGAGACCCTGCGCAAACGCAATCCCAAGCTGATTACCGTGGCCGCAGTCGGGTTCGGCTCGGACGGGCCGTATCGCAACAAGCCCGCCTATGACGACAGCGTCCAGTCTGTCTCCGGCATGGCCGGACTTGCCACGATGTGTAACCCCGACAGCCCACCTGCCTATGCTCCCACGATTATCGCCGACAAGCTTGGCGGGGTCACTGCTGCCTATGCGATCATGGCCGCGCTGTATCACCGTGAACGGACCGGGCAGGCCCAACATGTCGAGGTTCCGATGTTCGAAACACTGGCCTCCTTCCTACTGGTCGAACATATGGCCGAGGCAACATTTGAATCCGAACCGCAAAGCTTCGGATACCAACGGATGCTGGTCCCGCATCGGCGCCCAGTAAAGACCGCAGATGGCTATATCACCATCCTGCCCTACTCGAATGCGCAATGGGCACGGTTTTTCAAAGCCGTGGGGCGCGACGACATGCTTAATCATCCATGGGTCACCAATATGGACGAACGCAGCCGGAATATCGGAGGGATCTATGACATGGTGGCGCAAATAGCGACGACACGCACCACCGCCCAGTGGATTGAACTGACCGAACAAGCCGACATTCCGGCCATGCCCGTGCGCTTGCTGTCAGATCTGCCGCAAGACCCCCATCTGGCCGCGACAGGATTTTTCCAAACCATCGACCATCCCACTGAAGGGGCCGTCTGGACCACCAAACCGCCCATCAAATTCTCTGCCACACCTGCGCGCCACGACATCACTCCGCCGCCTGCACTGGGTGAGCACAACCCTGACATCCTGAAACGGCCCAAGCCCAAGTGATCAGCCGCCCCAAACCGGGAAAAGGCCCGCCTAACCGGCGGGCCTTTAGGGTATCGTAAGGTCGGAAATTTGGCGACCATGTATCAGAGCTTTCCGATCAACTCGGGCACGGCCTCGAACAGATCTGCGACCAGCCCGTAATCGGCAACCTGAAAGATCGGCGCTTCTTCATCTTTGTTGATCGCGACGATAATCTTGCTGTCTTTCATCCCGGCCAGGTGCTGGATCGCGCCGGATATACCGACTGCTACATAGAGGCTAGGGGCCACAACCTTACCTGTTTGGCCGACCTGCCAGTCATTTGGTGCGTAGCCTGAATCGACCGCAGCGCGGGACGCGCCCACGGCGGCACCCAGCTTGTCTGCCAGCTTTTCGATCAGCGCAAAGTCGTCTTCCGACCCGACACCGCGACCACCGGAAACGACGACACCGGCCGATGTGAGCTCGGGGCGGTCGCTTGCCGCCACGTGGTCTTCGACCCAGGACGACAGACCGGGATCTTCAACCGCCGAGATCGTCTTGACCGAGGCAGACCCGCCGTCGCCAGCAGCATCAAATGTCGACGTGCGGAAAGTGATGACTTTCTTCCCGTCAGAAGATTTAACCGTTTGAACCGCGTTGCCCGCATAGATCGGCCGCTCAAACGTATCGGCATCAATCACGCCGGAGGCGTCAGAGATGATCATCACATCCAGCAGTGCCGCAACCCGTGGCATCACGTTCTTTGCGTCTGTCGTGGCAGGGGCAACGATGTGATCGTAATCACCCGCCATCGACACGATAAGCGCTGCCGTGGATTCCGCGAGGCGGTGACCCAGCGTGGCATCCTCGGCGACAAGCACCTTGGAAACCCCGTCGATTTTTGACGCCGCTTCACCTGCCGCAGCAGCTGAGCCGCCACAGGCCAGTATGGTGATATCGCCCAATGCTTTGGCGGCAGTCACGGCCTTGGCCGTGGCATCCATCGCCAATTCGCCATCGGTTATTTCTGCAAGGAGTAGAACAGCCATTACACGGCCCCCGCTTCTTTAAGTTTCGCTACCAGTTCATCCACGGATGCAACCATGATACCGGCTGCGCGCTCTGCTGGTTCAACGGTTTTCACGATCTTCAGGCGGTTGGAAACATCAACGCCGTAATCTGCCGGTGTCTTTTCATCCATCGGCTTTTTCTTTGCCTTCATGATGTTGGGCAGGGACGCATACCGTGGCTCGTTCAGGCGCAAATCAACGGTGATGACCGTGGGCATCGAAACTTCGATGGTCTGCAAACCGCCGTCCACTTCACGTGTGACTTTGGCTTTGTCGCCTGCAATCTCCACTTCGGATGCAAATGTCGCCTGCGACCACCCCATCAACGCTGCCAGCATCTGGCCGGTCGCGTTCATGTCATTGTCGATGGCCTGCTTGCCGCACATCACCAGACCAGGCTGCTCTTCATCCACAATCGCTTTGAGGATCTTGGCAACGGCCAGTGGTTCGATGTCGTTGTGTACGTCGTCTGTGGCGACAACGAGGATCGCGCGGTCCGCGCCCATGGCCAAAGCGGTGCGCAATGTTTCCTGAGCCTGCTTGACGCCGATGGAAACAACCACGACCTCTTCGACCTGACCGGCTTCTTTCAGACGGATCGCCTGTTCGACGGAAATTTCGTCAAACGGGTTCATCGACATTTTTACATTAGCAAGATCAACACCCGATCCGTCCGCTTTGACGCGCACTTTCACGTTGTAGTCAATCACGCGCTTTACAGGTACAAGTACCTTCATGGGCGATAATCTCCTCTTGAGGTTAGTATATTTTGAATCTCTTTACTCAGCAGTCTCGGAATCTCGGCTTTCGTTTCTCTGTGAAAGCATTCATTGCTTCGGGAAAATCATGCGCGCCAAGCAGAATGGTCTGCGCGCGGCACTCAATGTCCAAAGCTTCCTCGAAAGAGCACTCCGCGGCCTCACGCATCACGCGTTTGCTGCAATTCATTCCAAACATCGGGTTTGCTGCCATCTCGGTCGCGATTGCGATCGCGGCAGCTTCGGTTTCGTCAGCGGGCACACATTCTTCTACTGCCCGCATCTGATGGGCCGTCTTGCCCGAAATCTCACGCCCGGTCAGCACCAGAAGGCGTGCCGCGCCTGACCCCATGCGCTGTTGCAACAGCCAGCTCGATCCCGTGTCGGGGCAGCCACCCACTTTTGAAAAAACTTGGCAGAACCGCGCATCTTCAGCGGCGACAATCACGTCGGCACACAGCGCCAAACTCATTCCTGCGCCATAGGCGACGCCATTCACGGCAGCAATCAGCGGCTTGTTGAACCCGTATGCCGCGCGCCCGCCACTATGCACCTTGTCAACCATCTCATAGGTTGCACGCGCGCCTTTTGCGATCTCGGACCGAAACCCGACAAGATCGCCACCACTTGAAAAATAATTGCCGCCAGTCATCACAACGGCACGCACCGCATCATCCCTTTGCGCCACATCAAGAGCCGCAATAAACTGGTCAACAAATGCCAGGCTATAAGGGTTCCGGCGCGCGGGCTGCGTGAATCGCAAGACCCCCACCCCGTTGTCGACGTCAAATCGCATAAGGTCAGACATATCAAGCTCCTGGTTACCTATCTACCCTGCCAAACCGGGGGGCGTTTTTCAGCAAAAGCCCGCGGGCCTTCGATGGCATCCTGGCTGGCGTAGACAACTTCATGCAACCGCTTGCCTTCTTCTAATCCAGCAGCACAGCCCAGATCCATCGTTGCGCGCACACTTGCTTTGGCGGCGATCACCGACAACGGCGCGCCCGAAGCGATGCGGTCCGCCAGTTCGCGGGCACGGGTCCGTACGGCATCAGGTGTTTTTTCCAGGTAATTAGTAAAACCATAGTCGTGCAGCCGTTCGATCGGCAGTAGATCCCCGGTTAGGACAAGCTCCATCAGGACCGGTTGCGGTAGCATCGACAGGCCCGGGGCGGCCCATGGCGATCCTCGGCCAATCTTGACCTCGGTTATGCCAACCTTCGTTCCTTTCAGTCCGACCCGCAGGTCGCTCATCAGGGTCAGCATCATGCCACCGGCCATCAGCGATCCGGTCATCGCTGAAATAATCGGCTTGGAACAGGCCCGCATCCGGTCATGGAACGGATCGCGCATTTTGGACAGGATATCGATACCTTCGTCGCGGGCAATCTCGGCAGCTTCCTTGAGATCGAGCCCGGCGCTGAACACACCACAATCGGCGGAGGTCAGGATGACGACGCGGATACTATCGTCAGCCTCGATCTGATCCCAAGCATCCGCCAACCCGTTCGCGGCCGCTACTGACAAGGCATTCTTTCGCTCTGGTCGGTCAATAAAAACTGTTGCCACACCGTTTTCAACGGTGAGTTCAATTGGGTTATCTGTCATGGAATGTCCTTAAGATACGGGTTTGAGCAAAGCTGGTTCGTGTTGGTTCAAACCCGGTGGAAGGCTGGGGGCGAACCCCCAGCCACGTTTTCTTACTCAACCGTGAACTTGCTTGAGCTTTCTTTGACCACATCCCAGATTACGTCGGTATAGGCTGCGGTCCAGTCCTGCTGAGGGACCCAGGTTTTGCCATCCCACATCTCGATACGGGTCTTACCGCCGCCACCGTGATCATCCGCCGTCACCGTAATGGGGGCGAACAGACCGTTGGCATCAAAATCCACGATGCTTTCATAGCCTGCCTTCATGGAATCGGGTGTAACAGGGAAGCCATTCTGCTCGACCGCAAGACGCGCTGCCTCGAACGCCGCGGAATAGATCGCCAGACCGGTATTGTAATACACGTCGTTGATCTTTTCGACCGGCCCGGCACCTTTGCCCGCGCCGTAAACGTCGGCAAGGATTTCCTGAATGATCGGAAGATCCTGCCCGCCGGCAACATTGGTCCCCCGCTTGAGCCCGATTGCGGCCTCGGCTCCGATGTTGGCGATGTCCACCTCATTCAGCCAGTTGACCGAGATATAATTGCTGATCGGAAAGCCGTTGCGTTTCATCTCCTTGGCAGCAACGACGTGCCCACCTGCGAGAAGCCAGGCAACCACATAGTCGGGCTTGTCGCGACGCACTTTGGTCCAGACGCTCGCCTGATCACTGCCGGGCAGCGGCACCGGATAAAGCAAAAGCTCAAAGCCTTCTTTTTCGGCCAGTGTTTTCAGGATTTCGATCGGTTCCTGACCAAAGGGATAGTCCAGATAGGCGAAACCGACCTTGACACCTTTCATGTCACCACCGCTTTGCTCTTTGATATAGGCAATATCGTTGGCGGCTTGTCCCCAATAGGTGGGACCAACCGGGAAGATCTGGCTGAACACCGATCCGTCAGCGGCGTCCCCCCGGCCGACAAGAGATTGGATCAGAATATTCTTGTCTTTCATAATCCGCGGCAGCACAGCGATGGAAACCGGCGTCGACAGCATGTCGAACACAAACACGCCTTCACGCTTGAGCTTTTCGTAGCATTCAATACCACGCTGCGGTTCGTTGCCGTGATCTTGAACGATGATTTCAATTTCATGACCACCGATGCCGCCCTTCATATTGGTCAGGGTGGCCAGATCTTGCGCCGCCTGCGTGATTTGCGGCGTCACAAATGTGTAGGACTTGCTCAGATCATAACACATACCGAACTTGATCGTGTCCTCGGCTGCATTCGCGGCCGACAGGCTTGTCAGCCCCATCACGGCTGCCGCAGCCAATCGTTTTACATAAGTCTTGGTTTTCATTGGTTGGTTCCTCCTCTGTGAATATTCAAACGCAAACGCTAGCTCAGCCAGCGCTTCCGTCTGCTGTAGTGCTTGATGTCGTGAAAATTCTTGCCTTCACCTCCACCGAGATAAAACTCCTGAATGTCGGAGTTTGCCTTCAGCGCCTCTGCCGAATCGTGCATCACGACGCGGCCATTTTCGATCAGATAGCCGTGCGAAACGATCTCCAGCGCGGCCAGCGCGTTTTGCTCTACCAGTAAAACCGACAGGCCATCTTCCTTGTTGATGCGCTGGATAATTCCAAAAATTTCGGCCACCAGAAACGGAGCAAGCCCGAGGCTGGGTTCGTCCAACATCAGCAGGCGCGGTTGGGTCATTAGCGCACGCCCGATGGCCAACATTTGTTGTTCGCCGCCTGATAGATACCCCGACTGTGATGCTTTGCGTTCCGCAAGGCGCGGAAAATACTCATATATGCGGGCTTTTTCCGAATTCACCTTTTGGCGCGACATCGACATCGGCGCTGCCGCCTCAAGGTTTTCATCCGGTGTCATATGCTCGAACACCCGGCGGCCTTCAATGACGTGGCAGATACCCATCGCAACGCGGTCTTGCGGCAGGATGTTGCCGATAAGTTTACCGTCAAAGCGAATTTCCCCCCGGCTGACCTTGCCCCGTTCGGCCTTTAGCAATCCACTGATTGCTTTCAGGGTGGTGCTTTTGCCTGCTCCGTTGGAACCCAAAAGGGCAACCATTCCTCCACGGGGAACCTCGATCGAGACCCCTTTAATCGCGAGCAGGACTGATTCGTACAAAACTTCAATGCTGTTCAGAGACAGTATCTGGTCGGTCGCTGTGGTTTTAGGCTGTGCCATGTCGCCCCCTATTTCTTAAGCTGGTCAAAGGGCCAAACCATCAGGTAATCCCTGACATTGGCGTAGAGTTTTCCGAGCCCCAAGGGCTCGACCATCAGGAAGATGACAATCAGTGCGCCGTAGGCCGCGTTCGGAATGTGCGCTAGCGTTTCGATGCCTAAATCCAACCCCAAAAGATTAGCTCCCAATGAGAACAACTGGTTCACGACCCCGGGCATGAGCAGGATGAGTGCGGCTCCCAGATAGCTTCCAAGAATGCTGCCGAGCCCACCCACAATCACCATCGCCAAAACCTGAATGGATACGTTCACGGCAAACTGTTCTGGGGCCGCAAGAAAGTAGAACGTCGCCACTAGGATCGCGCCGCTGACACCTGCGATAAATGACGATGCGGCAAACGCGACAAGTTTATAGTAAAAACTGTTCACACCCAGAATAGCTGCGGCAAAATCCTTTTCCCGCACGGCAACCAAGGCCCGGCCCAATCCGGTGCGTCGCAGGTTGAGCATGAAGATCGTGACCAGAACGCACCAGCCGAATGCAACGTAATACAGACCTGCATCCGAGGTAATGTCCTGCCCCAACAACGCAAAGGTGGGCGATTGCAAGGACGCGTGCGATCCCCCTGCGATCGTTGGCGAATGGGTCAGTACCCAGTCCATCACGAACTGCATCGCAAGGGTTGTGAGGGCCAGGTAAAGCCCCTTGGTCCGCAGCGCCGCAAAAGCAAACAGACTTCCGATTACCGAAGAGGCTAGACCGCCTATAAGCAAGGCAAACTCCCATGGAATTCCGAATTTCGCCGCGTGAACAGCCGAATAGGCACCAACGGCCATAACGGCCGCATATCCCAGATGCAGTTGTCCGGCCCAACCCGTTACAAGGTTCAGTCCCAATACGGCCGCCGTCCAGATCAGCCAAGGCAGAATGTAACTGTTCAGATAAAGCGAACTGACCAGATAGGGTGCTGCGAGCCCGAGCAGCAAGAAGAACACAACGGCGTTGCGATCAGCCGGAACCGGGAAGAGCTTGCTATCAGAAACGTAACTATTATGGCGAACACCTGAGAGACCGTAAAACATAATTTAGACCCTTTCGATGTCATGACGGCCAAACAGGCCATGCGGGCGGATCATCACCGTCAGGATCAACACGGCAGCGACAATCAGATCCCGGCTGCCACCTCCGACAATTTCATCTAGATAAAATGAACCGACACTTTCCAGAATGCCCAGAATGATACCGGCGACAATCGCGCCGATGATACTGTCCAGCCCGCCCAAAACGGCCACTGTCAGCCCCTTGAGCAGCAGGATCGACAACGACTGATCGACGCCCTGGATTTCGCCCCAAATCACGCCGGTTGCCACCGCCACGATCGACGCCAGTCCCCAGGACAGGCCAACACCCCGTTCAACCGAAATACCCACAGACCAGGATGCCATATAATCGTCAGAAATGGCCCGCAAACGAATACCAAGCCGACTGCGGAAGAACAGAAAAAAGGCAACAAACAGGGCGAGCGCAACACTGGCACCGACAATGTGGATACGGCTAAGAAGCATGTCCCCCACAAAGAGCGGTTCATAGCTGACCCCCAAATCAACCGAACGCGAAGACCCGCCCCAAATCGCCAGGGTGGTGCCGCGCAGAAAGATGTCGATCCCCATTGTCATCATCAGGATCATAATGACCGGGCGCCCCGCCAATCGGCGCAGCGCAACTTTTTCGATGCCGATGCCCACAAAGAACATGATCACCACCGCCAAAGGAATGGCCACCCAAAGCGGCAACCCCATATTATGCGAGAATGCCAGCACCACATAGGCACCCAACATGGTTAGGGCCCCCTGAGCCAAGTTTGGCACCGACGACGATTTGTAAATCAGGACAAGCCCAATTGCAAAAAGCGAGTAAAGCAGGCCTGTCAGCGCGCCATTCACTGTCAGCTCTGCCAGAAAAACTAAATCCATCTTATATCTCCCTGATCAACAGGGTGCGTTCGACAGTCCCCGTTTCGCCTGTTTCGTACGTTACGACCGCTTTGACGTGAATATCGGCTGCACCGTTATAAAGCGCCTCGATCACCTGACCGTAGCGTTCTTCTACAACTTTGCGCCGCAGTTTACGGGTTCGTGTAATCTCGCCGTCATCCGGATCAAATTCTTTGTGCAATGAAACATAGCGATGCAATTGCAGGCCTTCGGTCACCGCCTTGTTCACCCGAACAAATGCCTCTTTCACCAATTCAGCCACCTCAGGTCTTTGGGAAAGATCCGCATAGGATACGTAGGGCACACCGTTGACTTCGGCCCAATGCCCGACCGCCTCGGCATCGATACAGATCATTGCCGTCAATTCGTCCCGTCCCGCGCCAACCACGGCGGCATCTTTGATGTAGGGGCTGAACTTGAGACGGTTTTCGATATAGTTGGGAACATATCGTTCGCCGCTTTGGGTAAAGACTACCTCGGATACGCGCCCCAGAACAACGAGATGGCCGTCGTCTTCCAGATAACCGGCGTCGCCGCTGTGCAACCATCCATCCTGCAATGCCTCGGCCGAGGCCGCCTCATTTTTGAAGTACCCTTTGAACACGCTGTCCGCCTTCATGAGGATTTCGCCATCGTCGGCAATCTTCACTTCGACGCCCGGCAAGGGCTTGCCGACGGTATGCAACTTCACCTCGCCAGGGGCCTGGATAGCGTTGAACGCGCTGTTTTCGGTCTGGCCGTAAAGCTGGCGCAATTTGATACCAAGGGCCCGGTAAAAAATGAAAGTATCTTCGCCGATAGCTTCACCACCGGTGAAGGCGCGTTTAAGGTGGATCAAGCCGAACTGGTCCTTGATCGGGCCAAAAATAAGTTTCTCGCCGACCAGCCGACCCAGCCGCTCAAAGGGTCCGCCACTGAGACCGTTCAGCTTGCGCCGTTCGGCCTCGACAGCCCGATCCATAAAGAAATGATAGAGCCATTTCTTCAGAGGCGTTGAATTCTCCATGCCCACCTGAATGGCAGTCAACATGTGATCCCAACTGCGCGGTGCGGCGAGATACAGGCTGGGTGCAATCTCGCGCAGGTCACGCTGCACGGTTTCCTGACGCTCCGGCACGCTGACGGTAAAGCGGAACGCGATCGCCGACGCCACCGTCAGAGCAAAGTCACCAACCCATGCCATTGGCAGATAGGCCAAAATTTCTTCGCCATATTCAAAAGCACCTCCGGCATGGGCATTGCGCGCACCCGACAACACATTCTTTTGGCTCAGCACGATCCCCTTAGGCTTGCCCGTCGTACCCGAGGAATGCATGAACACCGCCGGATCTTCTGGCTTGGACTCCTCAATCAGGTGCCGACGCAAATCCGGATCGGCAGACAGTCTCTTGGCACCCGCTTCCACCAGGCTTTCCCACGACTGCAGGCCAGGCGCATCATAGAGATTCAACCCGCGCGCCTCATCGTAAACGATAGATGCCACCGACGTTCCAGCGTCGCGCAGCTCAAGGATCTTGTCGACCTGTTCTTGATCTTCGACCAAAGCGGCTACAACGTGGGCTTCCCCAAAGAAATGCTTCAACTCGTCAAGCGTCGCGCCGGGATAGGCCGGCATGGCATAGGCGCGCAGCATCGACATCGCGGTCATTCCAGCATAAAGCCTCACGCGATTGTCACCCAGAATAATGACCGCGTCACCGGGCTTCACGCCCAGAGCCATGAAGCCGGCGGCGCAGCGCAGCACCTCCTCAGCATAGGCAGACCAGGTCACTTCCCGCCAGATACCACGGTCTTTCTCGCGCATCGCAATATCATTGCCATACTCTCTTGCATTGCGCATCAGAAGGCGCGCAATCGTATCGTCCCCGGCGTTTGGCACGGCCTTTAGAACGGTGGATGAAGGATTATTCGGCATGTGCGCCTCCGATATAGGCCTCGATAACGCGCGGATTTTTAATGACTTCTCTTGGGATGCCGCTGGCAATCATTTCGCCATAATTCAGCGCCAACATTCGGTCACAGATCCCGATGATAACGTCCATATGATGCTCGATCAGCAGGACACTGACGCCGCGCTCGGCGCGGGCATCCAGAATGAACCGCGCCATGTACTCTTTTTCTTCTTGGTTCATCCCGGCCATCGGTTCATCCAGTATCAGAAGATGCGGTTCGGCCACCAAAGCACGGGCCAACTCCACACGTTTCTTCAACCCGATCGGGATTCCGTCGACCATCTCGTGCCGGATGCTTTCCAGTTGAAGAAAGTCGATTACCTCTTCCACGACTTCTCGGTTGGCAATTTCCTGGGGCCGCGCCAACCACCAGTATAGCGCCGTGCGGATCACGCCAGGGTTCATATGGATGTGACGCCCCAATAAAATATTGTCGAGCACGCTCATTCCGTTGAACAACGCAAGGTTCTGGAATGTCCGCGCAACTCCCATGCCCGCAACCTTGTGCGGCGCGGTTCCAGTAATATCCCTACCGCCCAACAGGATCTTCCCCTTTTGTGGCGGGTAAAAGCCGGTGATCGCGTTGGTCAGCGTCGTTTTTCCACTGCCGTTGGGACCGACAAGACCGAAGAT
>DRFG01000091.1 GCA_011050655.1 Roseobacter sp. | reverse complement strand
TCGCGGTGATGGCCCGCTGCGATGGACTTGGCGTTCCGTCGGCGGCCGGCGGGGCACCGCTTGGCTTGATTACCGTCAGCATGACGAACGCAAAGACCGGACCTTTGCCTAGCGCCAAGCAAATTGCTGGTGCGGCGACGCTGCAAAAGCTCAGTAATGTTGAACAAACAGATGATCAGGTCGTCTTCCGGGCGCAAGGCCGTGTACCAATAGAAGGGCTATCGGCTTTTCAATGGCGCGCGATCGTGCGTATCGGGTCACAGATAGCGGGAATTGCGGCATACGGCCCCAAAAACGGCGAAGTCCTCACGGCCACCGGTCGTTCGGTGTTGCTGCAACTTATCGAACGCAGCAAAGCGGCAACTCCTAAACCAAAAACCTTGGTCGCAAAGCGGGACTGACGCATTCAACTATCCACCCTATTTGTTTGAACCAAAATCTCTCAGCAGCTAGGGTTGTTGAAAACGATCCTCTGATCAACCTAGGCAGCAGGCATATATGGCTAAATTTGATATTCGGCTTTTCGACAGGGCTCTGTCTGCGCGGATCATGCGCAGATGGGCGGATAAGGCCGAGCGGGCCAAAACCGTCGACCTTGTCACTCTGCACAAGCAGTCAAGGCGTGCCAGAAAGCTTAAGGCGTATTTGGACAAACTGATACATGTCGCCGAAGAACGTTTGGCAAAACCTCTGGTCGGGTCCGATAAATTTTCCAAACCTCATAATGCCGACTGGGTCTGGCGTCCGCAAATCTGGCGCGGACCATTACCGAAACCCGGAATTTCCTCTGCCGGTTCGAAATCAGCAGTCGGTGATGAAGTGACTTTGTTTCATGACTGCACCCTCTCGGAAATGGGTATTAGGCAACTTCGTAACATGCGTGAAGTGGATCTTGCACCTTACGGGTTGCGTTTGGAGGTATACCGTTTCGACGGGACGTTCCTTTCCTTGGTACTAGAGCTTCCGAAAGAGTGCACGGAAGGACTTGCCAGGTCCCATTTGCTGCGTCTTGATGCCATTATTGAAAAAGAACAACCGATCGAAATATTTGCCCGGCTGAATATTCGGCACGGTCCGAACACAGAACAAATCGTTCGTGAATTACCTTTGGATCAAAAGGACATCACAGTCGAATTTGATTTAGCCTATACCAACCTCAACGAAAAGCGCGTTGAGAAAGCTTGGATAGACCTGATATTTGAGGGTCCCGAAATGAACGAGATTATACTACGCGATCTGACATTTTCGCGGCGCCCCCGCGCGCAGCTTTAGGATATACCGGATGACCACATTAAAACTAACCAAAACCCGGATGCTTGAAGGTGTGTGGCAAGGCATCATCACAGATGCAGGCGATGTAAAACCTGAGCTATCTGTCACCCATGCAAATACCGAACTTGCAGATGTAAAACTGGTACGCAACGAGTCGGCGAACCACTGGGTTTTATCGATACCCGTGCCAGCGGCCGCCATAGCCGACGGCATCCAAACCATTCTGGTGGTAGATCGAAAGACCGAAAGAAAGCTCGGGAATGTAGTCCTGATCGGTGATGACGTTTTGGGCGTGGATATTCGTAATGAGATGGATTTGCTGCGAGCGGAACTCGACATGCTAAAACGAGCGTTTCGTCGTCACTGTGTCGAAACCCGTTGAAACCACTGCACCTTGTTCCCCCGTACGACACGATATATTCACCGCTCAAGACAAGTGAGTGTTGAATGAGGAGGACCTTATGGCGGCGAAACGACGTACCATAGGCGTGATCGGGCTGGGAAACTTCGGCTCCACCGTCGCAACCGAGCTGCAACGCTTTGGGAACTATGTGATCGGTGTGGATCTGAATGAACAGCGCGTCAGCAACCATGTGGAAAAGCTTAGTCAGGCCGTAATTGTAGATGCTCGTGATGATGCAGCTCTGCGCGAGGCAGGGCTGGGTGACTGTTCCATGGCTCTTGTCGCAATGGGTTCGGACCTTGAATCAAGTATCCTGTCCGCCATCAACTTGAAACTGCTGGGGGTGGAAACAATCTGGGCCAAGGCGAAAACCAAGACCCATCACCGTATTCTGAGCAAGCTGGGGGTAGACCGAGTAATTCACCCCGAAGTCGAAGTTGGCCAACACATCGCTCAGGTCATCCACAACCCATTGGTGCGCGATTACGTAAGTCTGGGAAATGGCTATCATGTCGTCAATTTTCGCATACCTGAATCGTTGGAAGGCAAAAGCCTTGAGACACTGACCCACTCCAGCAAGTTCAATCTACGCTGCATCGGGGTGATGCGTGGCACCGAATACATAGGGCGCGATGGTCAGGACTGCACCTTGCAACGCGATGATCTGCTGATCCTGCTCGGCCAGCGTACCGACCTGCGCAATTTCGCAGCAAGTCTTTGAAAACGATCTATCGCCATCCCGGTGAAAAGTGGTGGCGGCTGCCCCCGCCTGCGATACTCGTTCTGATTTATTTCACACTGATCGTAGTCGGAGCACTGGTGCTATGGTCACCGCTAGCTAACAAGGTCGGCATTAGCCTGCCCGATGCACTGTTCACCTCGACTTCGGCGGTAACGGTAACCGGGCTTTCAGTCGTGGATATCGGCAGCACATTCAACTTTTTCGGGCAATTGGTGATCGTGGTGCTGATCCAGATGGGGGGGTTGGGGTTGATGACCTTTGCCGTCCTGCTTCTGTCTGCACTCGGTATCCCGTTGGGCATGCCACAAAGAATTATCCTGCGTGAAGACCTGAACCAATCGAGCTTTTATAACCTGACTTCATTGGTGCAGGCGATTCTAAAGATCGCCTTCATGGCCGAAGCTGTCGGAGCCCTGTTCCTATGCTTTGTTTTTGTGCCGGAAATGGGTTGGAGCCGTGGCCTATGGCAATCGGTTTTCCACAGTGTCTCCGCATTTAATAACGCAGGGTTTTCCCTGTTTCCGGACAACCTGACCAATTGGGTCGGTGACCCAATCGTCAATCTGGTCATACCAGCATTGTTCATTCTTGGCGGTCTGGGGTTTATCGTCCTTGCCGATATATGGGAAAAGCGGAATTGGCATGGGTTAAGTCTTCACAGTAAACTTATGCTTGTCGGCACCGTCGTCCTAATACTGTTGGGGTGGACGATGTTTGCGGTATTGGAATGGCACAACCCATCGACGTTGGGCCATTTGGGAACCACCGCCAGCAAGGTATGGGCAAGCTGGTTTCAAGCGGTGTCCCCCAGAACAGCCGGTTTCAATACAATTGACTATGCCGATGTTCATGAAAGCACAGCGTTAATGACCATGACCCTGATGTTGGTCGGCGGGGGCAGCACCTCTACGGCGGGCGGGATCAAGGTAACGACCCTTATTGTCCTGATCCTCGCCACCATCGCTTTTTTTCGTCGCAGCACCAGTCTACATGCTTTCGGAAGGTCAATGGGGCCAGATGAGGTTTTCAAGGTGATGGCTTTGACGACCATCAGTATCCTGCTCGTGCTGACAGGAATTTTTGTCATGTCCATAAGCCATGATGGTGAGTTTCTTGATCTTGCCTTCGAGGTTACGTCGGCGTTCGGTACTGTCGGTCTATCGCGGGGAGCGACCGGTGATCTTGACGTGACAGGCCGAGCGATGGTCATGCTGATGATGTTTTTGGGGCGCGTGGGCCCATTGACGATCGGTTTTTTTCTGGCGACCCAATCGGTACCGCGCGTTCGCTATCCCGAAGGCAAGATTTATCTCGGTTAACATCGAGGAATAGCACCCTTGCAAAAGCCGGCCCTAGTACAGGGCCGGCTTTCTAGCATTCCGAAGAAATGGTTCCGCGTTATTCTTTTGGGCCTAAAGCCGACAAGCCCTTGAGGATGTCGATGGCATAGGCCAACTGGTAGTCTTCTTCGCGCAGCTTAGCGGCTTCTTCTGCCTTTGCGCGGTCTTGCATGATCTGATCGACCTGATCGTCCGTCAGACTGTCATTGTTCAAGCTGCCACGCAGATCGGCCTCGGAACGAAGTGGACGTGATTTAGCTGGATCTTCCTCCGTGCTGGTTGGTTTGGTCGGAGGTTGGGCCACGATGATGTCTGGTGAAACGCCCAAAGCCTGAATTGATCGCCCCGAAGGCGTGTAGTAACGGGCCGTAGTAAGCCGCATCGCACCTTCGCCACGCAGAGGCATAATGGTCTGGACCGATCCTTTGCCAAAACTCTTGGTGCCGACAATGATCGCGCGGCGATGATCCTGAAGCGCACCCGCGACGATCTCGGATGCCGATGCAGAACCGCCATTGATCAAGACCACGATCGGCTTGCCCTGTGCCAAATCGCCGGGGGTGGCGTTTGTACGGTCGCCTTCAGTTGCATCGCGACCGCGTGTACTTACGATCTCGCCACTCTCAAGGAATGCGTCTGATACGGCGATCGCTTGATTCAGCAGACCGCCGGGGTTGTTGCGCAAATCAACCACGATGCCGCTGATGTTATCAATACCACCTGCTGCCTTGATCTGTTCTTCCAGGCCTTCTTTCAACTTAGGGTAGGTCTGTTCATTAAACGTGGTAACCCGCATCACTACGGCATTGCCGACGGTTCTGGCGCGTACCGCTGTCAGTTGGATCGTGTCACGGGTCAACGTCACATCAAATGGTTCTGTTTCGCCTTCCCGAACCACGGTAATGACGATTTCGGACCCAACTGGGCCACGCATCAATTCAACCGCGTCGTCCAGAGTCAGACCCAGCAGGCTTTCTCCGTTGACGTGGGTGATGAAATCGCCGGCCTCAATACCGGCCTCTGCCGCGGGCGTGCCATCTATTGGCGATACAACCTTTACAAAACCTTCTTCTTGGGTGACCTCGATCCCCAATCCGCCGAATTCGCCCCGAGTCTGGTCGCGCATCTTTAGCGCATCCTTGGGTGACAGATAGCTTGAGTGCGGGTCAAGTGACGTCAACATTCCGTTGATGGCCGCCTCGATCAGTTCTTCGGTATCGACCTCTTCGACATATTGAGCACGGATCCGTTCAAAGATGTCTCCGAACAGGTCCAATTGCTCATAAACGTTTCCGGCCTTCGCCGTTTCCTGCGCCAGCAAGGGGCCTGCAATCTGGGTGGTGGCGATCACACCTGCCAACGTACCACCAACCGCAGCCATCACAAATTTCTTCATTAGTTTATCCATCCTTGTCGGTTCGGAACCAGTCTGACGGGTCCTGTGTCACGTTATTTTCTCTTACTTCTATATAGAGCGTTTCTGAACGCTCCATGCCAGCCCCATCACCATTTGGTGACAGCGCAGTGTCGTGGTTTGCAGGCCCACCTCCCATCAACCCGATAGGCGTTCCCGAACTGATTACCTGACCTGCGGTGCCATACACCACATCAAGCCCAGCAAGGACGAATAACGTATTTGCCCTTGGTTCCAGAATAACCACATTCCCAAGATCCAAGAGGGGTCCGGTATAGCGGATCGTCGCAGCCGTCGGCGAGGTAACAATCGCCCGAGGCCGGGTTGCCAGGATAAGCCCCGGCCGCGTCACGCCCGCCGCATCGGTTTCATTGGCGCGGCGAAGTACTACCCCTTGAACAGGCAAGGTCAGACTGCCGATTTGACCGTCGAAATCAACAGGTGCCGGGTCGATTTGGTCCGATGTCATCTCGGACAAACCGCTTGCGAAGCCAGATAATGTTTCGGATGTCGATATGAGAATGGCAGTACGGACAGGGTCTTCGGTAAATCGTTTGGGTAGATCGGTACGATTCGCCATTGCTTGATTAAGATCGGTGCGTGCGCTTTGGACTTCGGTCAGGCCCTCTTGCAGGCGCATCGCCGCGTCGGCTTGCAGGGTCCGCAACATCTGCACCTCGTCCAAGTCATTGCGCAAAGCGTCGGCGCGAGAATTAAGCGCAGGCGTCAATTCTGCCAGTAACATACCCGCTCGGGCAGTGCCCACAGGCCCTTGCGGGTGCAGGAACAATGTCGGCGACGGGTTGCCCCCCATGCTTTGCAAGACACCCAACAGTTGCGCGACCTCACCGTCGCGCGAAGCGAGCTTTTTGCTTAGCTGCGCTTCATTGATCGCAGCCTGACGCAACCCTTCGCGCATTGCGCCCAAGCCGACTTCGAACGCCTGAATGGTTTGGGTCAAGGCCATTACCCTGTCGCGGGCCCCATCCGCTGCCGCCAAAGCTGCCGAAGCGGTTTCCAAGTCAGCCATGGCGCGGCGTGCCTGGTCTGCGGCCTCGGATTGCGCGAAAGCGGCGAAGGGCCATATCAGTAAGATAAGGGCAAACCAGCGCGTCATTCTATCAATGACTTTCCGGTCATTTCCATTGGTTGTCGTAACCCCATCAACTGCAATACCGTCGGTGCCAGATCGGCCAACCGACCCGATCGAAGCGTAGCACCTGCTGGCCCTCCCACAACCGCCACTGGGACAGGGTTCAGGGTATGTGCGGTATGCGGACCACCCGTTTTGGGGTCTATCATGGTTTCGCAATTGCCATGATCCGCAGTGATAACCATTGCGCCGCCCACAGCTTCGAGCGCTTTCAACACCTGGCCCAGCCCTTCGTCAACGGCTTCACAGGCGGCTATCGCTGCTGCCAAATCACCTGTGTGACCAACCATGTCAGGATTAGCATAATTCACGACGATCAGATCATAACGCTGCTCAATGGCCAGTACAAAAGCATCCGTTACCTGTGCCGACGACATCTCGGGTTGCATATCATAGGTCGCGACCGGGGGGGATTTAGGCATGAAGCGGTCTTCGCCCACCTCAGGATCTTCGACCCCGCCGTTTAGAAAGAATGTGACATGCGGGTATTTTTCGGTTTCGGCCAACCGGAACTGTCGCAGGTCCTGTTGTGCGACCCAAGCGCCTAGAGTGTTCACAATCTGCGGTTTGGGGTACATCGTCGACATATAGGTATTATGCGCATCCGAGTATTCCGCCATCCCCATTAATGCAGCCCACTCGGGACGGTTGCCAACGGAAAACGCCGCAAAATCGGGGGCACCTATTGCTGCCATAATTTCACGGGCGCGATCAGCACGAAAATTGAGGCAAAACAGCCCATCGCCATCTTTGGCTCCAGCATAGCCCTCCAATACCGTTGGGGTGATAAATTCATCGCTTACATTCGATGTATAAGCCGTCTTCACCGCACTAGACGCGGTTGCCGCACTAGAACCTATACCATTTACTACAGCGTCAAAGGCTTTTTCGATACGATCCCACCGGTTATCACGGTCCATAGCGAAATAGCGCCCGATAACAGAGACAACACGTGCATTCTCCTCCCCTCCTACTACCGCTTGCAATGTTTCGAGATACCCAAAAGCAGACCGAGGGGCCACGTCTCGCCCATCGGTAAGCGCGTGAATGGCAACAGGAACACCATGCCTCTGCAATACTTTAACAGCCGCGATCATGTGATTAAGGTGACCATGCACACCGCCGTCAGATACCACCCCCATTAAATGGGCCGTGCCCCCGGTCTTTTTCAGCGTGCTAATAAAATCAAGCATCGGGGGGTGTTGGTCAAACGCGCCTAATGCAATCGCAAGGTCAATCTGGCCCAAGTCCATCGCCACAACGCGACCGGCTCCGATATTCATATGCCCGACTTCAGAATTGCCCATCTGCCCCTCAGGCAACCCTACATCAGGTCCGAAGGTAGTCAGCGTAGCATGCGGGGACGTCCGCATTATCCTGTCAAAATTTGGCGTATTCGCCAGCATCGGCGCATTGCCCAGTGGGTCATCGCGCTGGCCCCAACCGTCGAGTATGCATAAGACGACAGGTTTAGGGGTATTCATGCGCGAACTGCTCCGGATCATAGGCGGTTTGGTCGCCTTTTAACCATTGTGAGGCCGATGGTGAACCAGTTTCATTGAAGATTACAAACTTGTAGAGAACTATAAGCCAAAACATGCGGCCTACCCTTGCCCTGTCTGTCTGGTTTGGTCATAAGATGAACGCATCCAAAGCCAAGGACAACAGCATGATATCGCAAGCCCCCGAAACCCGCATTGTCCATACATGGCGCGTCGCCTGCGATGGCGGAGAAGGTGCATTGGGCCATCCCCGCGTCTGGCTGCAAATACCGCAGGACAAAGGTTGGGTAGAATGCGGATACTGCGATTGCAAGTTCATCCATCAAGACTTTGAGGGCAAAGCCTGAGAAAACTGTCACGATGGCTGGCGCTTCTGGCGATATTGCCAGCGCTATATCTAATGGTGGCGATATACGGTGCTGTGATAGCCAGCTCAGCCGAACTTGGGGTCCGTGGGCCCGATTTGACCCGTGAAGTGCTGCTGCTTCGTGGTCCGATACATTATGATATTCTGTTGCCCATCGACGATCTTTCGCGCGCGCGTTTTGCGCGTCTGACGCAGGCAGGTCTTCCGATAGATGCATCTCGGGCGCGCTGGCTGGTGATCGGCTGGGGTGCGCGGAAATTTTACACTGAAACCCCCAGCTATGCGGATCTGAGCTTGGCCAATATCTGGCGCGGTATCATTGGTGACGATTCTGTGTTGCGGGTCGATGTAGCCGGGGATTTGAATAAGGGTCTGCCCACCCGACGCTTGCGCCTTACCGAGACCCAATATCGAACCCTTCTAGACAGGGTGTGGGAAAGCTTTGCATTGACGCCCGAGGGTCAGCCGGATCGTATCGACGTGGAAGGCTATACATCAAGCGATGTTTTTTTTGCCGCGCGTGGCCGGTTCAATATCCTGCGCACATGCAACGTCTGGATCGGAGAAAAACTGCGCACTGCGGGGGTGCAATTCGGTATATGGACGCCGCTGCCGCTTTCGGTCAGCCTGTCATTCGACCTATACCACAGCGAATGAGGCTTGCTTGGGACGCTCCGCGGGGAGTTTATCTGGCAAAATGAAGTTAGCGGTTTGCAATATGTCTGCTGGCAGGACGGGTGTCTTCGTGGCAAAAGACAGCTGAACATTCAAGGAGCACCGATATGTCCGGCACATTTGGCAAAGGTCACCATCTGCATCTGATTGACGGGTCGGCGTTTATTTTCCGTGCCTATCATGCGTTGCCACCCTTGACCCGAAAGTCGGATGGCTTGCCGATAGGTGCCGTCGCCGGATTTTGCAACATGTTGCAACGCTATGTTGAGGGCAACACTGGACCGGATGCACCGACGCATGTCGCGGTCATTTTCGACAAGGGCAGCCACACGTTTCGCAACGAGATGTATGACCTGTATAAAGCTAACCGTGACGAAATGCCCGAAGACTTGCGCCCGCAAATATCTTTGACCCGGCGTGCGACCGAAGCCTTCAACATCGCATGCGAGGAAAAGGAAGGTTTCGAGGCGGATGACATTATCGCCACTCTCGCCGTTCAAGCGCGTCGCGCTGGCGGCCGTTGTACTATTATAAGCTCGGACAAGGATCTGATGCAGTTGGTAGGCGACGGGGTCGAGATGCTTGACGCCATGAAGAACCGGACTTTTGATCGCCAGGGGGTTTTTGAAAAGTTCGGCGTCTACCCTGACCGGGTCGTGGACGTGCAGGCATTGGCCGGGGATTCCGTTGACAACGTCCCCGGAGCCCCCGGCATCGGGATCAAGACCGCCGCGCTTTTGATCAATGAATATGGTGATCTTGATACATTGCTGGAGCGTGCGGCAGAGATCAAACAGCCAAAGCGCCGGCAGACCTTGATAGACCATGCCGAGCAAATAAGGTTGTCGCGGCGGCTGGTGCAGCTCGACGAAAGCACACCGCTGGATTTCACGCTTGACGATCTTGAGGTGCGCGACCCCGACCCAGACACGCTGCTGGGGTTTCTCGGCGAAATGGAGTTTCGAACCTTGTCGAAGCGGGTAGCCGACATCTTGGGAAAAGAACCTCCTGTGATCGCGCAAGCGCCTGCCGTGGAGGATGGGCCGGCTGCGCACGAAGTGCCGTTCGCCCCGGAGCTATATGAGCATGTCGCAGATGCCGCGGCGTTGCGCGGATGGATCGAAAAGGTTTACGAATATGGCTATGTCGCGGTGGATACCGAAACCACCGGGCTGGATGAAATGATCGCTCAGCTTGTCGGTATTTCGCTTGCGGTCGAGCCCGGCAGGGCTTGCTATATACCGTTGATTCACAAGGCAAATGCGGGGGATGATCTTTTTGGCTCAGACGAACTGGCACAGGGACAGATGCCCGTGGCAGAGGCGTTGGACATCTTGACACCTATGCTAGAAGACCCCGCGATCTTGAAAATCGGGCAGAACATGAAATACGACGCCAAGATTTTCGCCCAACTTGGCATTACGGTCGCGCCCATTGATGACACCATGCTGATGTCCTACGCGATGCACGCAGGTTTGCACGGCCACGGCATGGATGCGTTATCAGAAAGATACCTTTCGCATACGCCGATCCCTATCAAACCCTTGTTAGGGTCCGGCAAGTCAGCGGTGACATTTGATAAGGTACCTTTGACTGATGCGGTAAGATACGCAGCCGAAGACGCTGATATCACCCTGCGTTTGTGGCAGCTGTTCAAACCGCAACTTCACCGCGCCCAGGTCACAAAGGTTTATGAGACGCTCGATAGGCCTTTGGTTCCCGTTTTGGCGTGCATGGAGCGATCTGGCATCAAGGTTGACCGCGATACACTTAGCCGTATGTCAAACGCGTTTTCTCAAAAGATGGCGGCGCTCGAGGACGAGATATATGAGCTTGCGGGGCGGAAGTTCAACGTGGGATCGCCCAAACAATTGGGCGAAATCCTATTCGGTGAAATGGGCCTTGAGGGTGGCAAACGGGGGAAAACCGGGGCTTATGCTACCGGTGCTGACGTGCTTGAGGATCTTGCCACCGAGCACGATTTGCCGCGCCGTGTATTAGACTGGCGGCAGCTGTCGAAGCTCAAGTCGACCTATACCGACGCCTTGCAGGACCATATAAACAAGGACACGGGCCGCGTTCACACGTCGTATTTGATAACAGGTGCGTCCACCGGGCGTTTGGCGTCTACCGACCCGAATTTGCAAAATATACCCATCAGATCCGAAGAAGGCCGCCGCATTCGCGAAGCGTTTGTCGCCGAACCGGGCAAGGTATTGGTCGCGCTTGATTATTCTCAAATCGAGTTGCGCATTCTTGCTCATATGGCGAACATACCAGCGTTGAAACAGGCGTTTGTCGACGGGCTCGACATTCACGCCATGACAGCCTCCGAAATGTTTGGCGTACCGCTGGAGGAAATGACTGCGGATGTACGCCGGAAGGCGAAGGCGATCAACTTCGGGGTAATTTACGGAATTTCAGGCTTTGGCCTGGCACGCAATCTGCGAATTCCGAGAGCTGAAGCGCAAGGGTTTATTGATCGGTACTTCGAACGCTTCCCTGGGATTCGCGATTATATGGACGATACCAAGGCCTTTGCAAAGGAACACGGATACGTTCAGACGTTGTTCGGCCGCAAGATTCATACGCCCGAGATTGGTGCCAAAGGTCCACGGGCAGGATTTGCTCAGCGCGCCGCGATAAACGCCCCTATTCAGGGTACGGCTGCCGATGTAATCCGCCGGGCCATGATCCGAATGCCCGCTGCGATACATCACCTGCCCGCGACCATGCTGCTTCAGGTTCACGACGAATTGCTGTTCGAAGTCGAAAAAGGAGCTGAGGAAGATCTTATCGCGGCGGCACGTGAAGTGATGGAAAATGCCGCGGACCCTGTGGTGAAATTGGACGTAAAACTGGCGGTCGATGCCGGGGTCGGTGCGAATTGGGCCGAAGCGCATTAAGCCTGCGACCCTTCTCAAAGCTCTCTGATCATGGTACCCCGGCTGCCTTAATGGGCTAGTCGGGCAGCTCTGATGACGGAATGAAGCCAAAAAATTCGCCCCCTGACCACACGCCAAACCAGCCGTCGTGATGCACACCAAGTTTTATCAGCCGGTAAAAACTCTTACGGTCGATCAATGCTTCAAGATTTCGGCGAATACGCACATAGGGGGACGGTTGATCGGTATCGGCGTCGCGGACAAAACGAATAGGCAGGTCAGGACCGGCGACCGCAATATCTTCGAGATTCGTCTGAAACGTCAGTACCTGATCGCGCCCCTCACCTGACGCTTCAAAGTCAATCGCAACAAAGGGTGCGTCTTCAACCTTGATCCCGACTTTTTCGACAGGTGTAACAAGAAAGTATTTATCGTCTTCACGTATAAGAATCGACGCGAAAAGTTTAACCAATCTTTTACGGCCGATAGGGGTGCCTTGGTAGAACCAAGTCCCATCACGCCTTATTTCCATATCCAAGTCGCCACAAAAAGGTGGGTTCCATTTTTCCACCGGCGGCAATCCGCGTGTTTTGACAGCGGAAACAGACGCAGCAAGACCTTCTGCGGTAGGGGTAACGGTATTTTGTCCACTCATTGCTTTTGCCATTTCCTGTTCACGCGATACAATCACTTGTAACAAGTATAACCCAAAGGACGCAAAAGTCATGACCCAAGCCCGCGATATGGTCGCTGAAATCGAAACGCTTGGAGAGAAGCTGGCTCAGGCCAAGACATCGATAAATAACCGCTTCATTGGCCAACAACGAGTCGTCGACTTAACATTGACAGCGCTGTTATGCGGTGGCCATGGGTTATTGATCGGCTTGCCGGGTTTGGGCAAAACACGATTGGTCGAAACTTTGGGTACGGTGATGGGCTTGGCCGGTAACCGAGTGCAGTTCACCCCTGATCTGATGCCGGCAGATATTCTAGGCTCTGAGGTGTTGGATACTGCGGCGGACGGAACCCGCGCCTTTCGATTTATCGAAGGCCCTATCTTTTGCCAATTGCTTATGGCTGATGAGATAAACCGGGCCTCTCCGCGTACCCAGTCTGCGCTTCTACAGGCGATGCAAGAGAAGACTGTAACCGTCGCAGGCAAGGACCGTGCGCTAGGGCACCCATTTCACGTGCTCGCAACGCAAAACCCGATCGAACAGGAAGGCACCTATCCGCTGCCCGAAGCCCAGCTTGACCGCTTCATGGTACAGATTGACGTTGCCTATCCTGACCGCGAAACAGAACGAGATATCCTGATTGCCACCACCGGGGATACCGACGCGCAAGCCACCCCGGTGTTCACCACCCAAG